>JAOAJD010000010.1 GCA_026414365.1 Candidatus Iainarchaeum sp.
TTTATAGGCACTTCAAATAATTTGTTATTATATACTTCAATTTCATTTTTATATTCATATAATAAATACCTATTTCCACGATAAAAATCATTGTCTATTTTAAAAGACTTATTATTATTATCTCGAATTTCAATAGAAAAACTATATATATAATTATCTTTATAAATTTCATCATCATTACGATAATAAGGTTTAAAAAATAAATATTCATTTGAATTTATATAATATAATAAATAATCACTTTTTATTGAAATTCTCTCTGTTTCAAAGTGATTTAATGCGTTGATATACATTCTATTTCCCATTACAAAATCTTTGTAATGGAATTCACCTCCTTTTATCATAAATTTAGTAAGAAGACTCTCACCTATAGATGTGTGTAGTTAACCGTGAACTACCCATCTAGAGAGGTGTGGCTTCGTGGTCAATACTCCTATTGGAGTAGACTCCCCACGCTCAAAGGGCTGTTCCTTCCCCAGTTTTACCAACTACATGGCTAACTTTAGCAGGTTCTTACTTGCATTTATATCCCTATCATGTTCAGTATCACAAATTGGGCATTTCCATTCTCTTAATGCCAAATTCTTTACTTCAACATTTTTATATCCACATTCACTACATATTTGACTTGAAGCATAATTTTGTGGTGCTATTATTATTTCTCTACCATACCAATTAGCTTTGTATGCTAACATTTCTCTAAACTCCGCCCACGATACTTCACTTATTGACTTTGTTAAATATTTATCATAAAAATATAGCAAGAAGACTCCTACCTCTATAGGCGGTGGGTAGTTGACATTGTGCTGGTGTATTTTTTAGCATTTCTCCTGTTTGTTTGTAATACTCTATCTTGTCGTAGAAAATTTTGGTGTAGATAAATCTTACGCAGCCAAATACTTTTGATAGATATTCTTCTTGTTCTTTTGTTGGGTATATTCTATATTTGTATGCCTTTAACAAGGTTACACCTCCTTTATATCAAATATTACGGCATTCATCACTCAACTTTACGAAGTGGGCGACACTTCTGTTAGTTATTTATGTTAAAATACAACAAGAATATTTCTATTTCTATGATGTAGAAATCAATGATGATAAAACATTTTTATCTATAAGTTTAAAATGTATTTTATTATTTATAACGTCAACATATGGTAAAAACATATTATGTATATATATTGAAGGATAATCAATTTTTATAACATGTATTTTATCATTAAAAATTAAATAAAAATATCTAAATACATATATTAAAGCATTTCCTAATATATTTTTTATTATAAAATAATTATTATTATTTTCAATGGAAATTTTTAATACATCATCACTTAATAATTTTGTTGTAATATATGAAGATATTATTTGATACATTTTACTTTTATTATTTAAATCTTCATTTTTTATTGTTATATTTAATTTTATTTGATCTACAAAAACATTATTTATATTTATATAAACTTCCATATAACTACTTCCATTATTAATTAAAATAGTATTTTTTAATCCATTTAAATTAATAATGCTGTCATTATTAACTTGTATCATTCCTGGACTGCCAGCAAAAAATGATGGCTGTTTTACATATAAAAAATCAAATAAATCATATTCAACATACATACATTTATTCTGTTACAGAAAACTTATAAAACTTTTTATAAAGTATAATGT
>JAOAJD010000011.1 GCA_026414365.1 Candidatus Iainarchaeum sp.
TAACGTGCAAACTAAAACACACTATGTTGATCGAGTTTCGTTTCTATCCCTTTTTCAGCAGGGCATTGAGATAAACTAACGTGCAAACTAAAACACACTATGTTGATCGAGTTTCGTTTCTATCCCTTTTTCAGCAGGGCATTGAGATAAACTCGCTACATGTCTCCCCGGTAAGGGGACACTTACCGGAGAGGTTTCTATCCCTTTTTCAGCAGGGCATTGAGATAAACGAGAATTGATTTTTTATTTAAAAAAATAATGTGAAAAGTGTTTCTATCCCTTTTTCAGCAGGGCATTGAGATAAACAGGTTTGGATGTAACTTGGTATGTCAGACCGGAGTTTGAAAGTGTTTCTATCCCTTTTTCAGCAGGGCATTGAGATAAACTCATAAATAAATTTGAAAATCAAGAAATCGAAAAGATGTTTCTATCCCTTTTTCAGCAGGGCATTGAGATAAACTGAAAAGATATAATATAAAACAATGGAAAATTGAAAAACAGTTTCTATCCCTTTTTCAGCAGGGCATTGAGATAAACGGAAAGCGAAAAAATCATGATTGTCGGGAACTGTGTGTTGTTTCTATCCCTTTTTCAGCAGGGCATTGAGATAAACAGGAAAGAATTTAGATGAAAACATGCAGAAGAAATCAGAGTTTCTATCCCTTTTTCAGCAGGGCATTGAGATAAACACATTCTTCAAGTTGAAAAGATTTTCGAAACAAATTAATGTTTCTATCCCTTTTTCAGCAGGGCATTGAGATAAACACGATTCAATTCGCCGTTTAAGGATATAATTGCTTGTATTATGTTTCTATCCCTTTTTCAGCAGGGCATTGAGATAAACGTTATTATTTTCTGGTGGTTTATATGAGACTTTGAAGTTGTTTCTATCCCTTTTTCAGCAGGGCATTGAGATAAACTGAAGAAAAGACAAACTTCCCTTTTCCCTCATAATATTTGTTTCTATCCCTTTTTCAGCAGGGCATTGAGATAAACACCTTGCAAGGTCATTTAGGCAATAGATTTTTCTTCTATTAAGTTTCTATCCCTTTTTCAGCAGGGCATTGAGATAAACAGCCGAAATTTCAATAACTTACGATTCTGGATTTTCGAGTTTTGTTCCAAAATTCCTTCATAATTAACTGCAATCATTGAATTTACAAATATCAACATAAACATACATCAGACC
>JAOAJD010000012.1 GCA_026414365.1 Candidatus Iainarchaeum sp.
GTTTATCTCAATGCCCTGCTGAAAAAGGGATAGAAACTGGTGTCTTGTAATGAAATCAATAATATTCATATCACGTTTATCTCAATGCCCTGCTGAAAAAGGGATAGAAACTAGCATGACCTTGACCTTAAACCTCTGTTTGAACTCCGTTGTTTATCTCAATGCCCTGCTGAAAAAGGGATAGAAACAGTTTTGCTTCTTCAGGATAAGTAGGGATGATCTTTTCATTGTTTATCTCAATGCCCTGCTGAAAAAGGGATAGAAACAAAAAAAATTCAAATGCAATTCTCACTAATATTTTTTAGTTTATCTCAATGCCCTGCTGAAAAAGGGATAGAAACTCTATGATTCTTTTATACGGCAAAATTATTTCACCGTAAAAGTTTATCTCAATGCCCTGCTGAAAAAGGGATAGAAACGGACATTCTCACGCTCGGCTTTAATATAAAAAACTTCATGCTGTTTATCTCAATGCCCTGCTGAAAAAGGGATAGAAACTATATCTTTGGTTTTGCAAAAAAAGAGTATACTTTCATGTTTATCTCAATGCCCTGCTGAAAAAGGGATAGAAACACTTAAACCTTTAACATGAGGAGAAAGTGTATGACAAACAAGGTTTATCTCAATGCCCTGCTGAAAAAGGGATAGAAACTACATTGTTGTTCTCGTCAAGCAATGTAATATCATGCTGGCACAGGTTTATCTCAATGCCCTGCTGAAAAAGGGATAGAAACATTCCGGTTTGACATACCAGGATACATCTAAACCTTCTTGTTTATCTCAATGCCCTGCTGAAAAAGGGATAGAAACTATATCAGATTTGCAAGATGCATATAGATACATAGAAATGTTTATCTCAATGCCCTGCTGAAAAAGGGATAGAAAGCCTTGCCAGGCGGGCATTATTTTTTTAAACCTTTCAAAGTGGGGGGAGCATCTTGCTCCCCCATTCTTATGTCGGCGAGGACGCCGACACCACTTTTTAAAACCTCGCCCGTATGGCTAATACCCTGCACGGCAGTGCCCCTGCTGAAAAAGGGATAGAAAGCCTTGCCAGGCAGGCATTATTTTTTTAAACCTCGCCTGCACGGCAGTGCCCCTGCTGAAAAAGGGATAGAAAGCCTTGCCAGGCGGGCA
>JAOAJD010000013.1 GCA_026414365.1 Candidatus Iainarchaeum sp.
GAGATAAACTCTTGAATCATTACTAGAATCTTCAGAAAAGAGAGGAAAAGAGTTTCTATCCCTTTTTCAGCAGGGCATTGAGATAAACGAATCACAGGATGTAATCTTAGCTGGTATTGTAAATTTGGAGTTTCTATCCCTTTTTCAGCAGGGCATTGAGATAAACGGGAACAAACTGTATGTTCCCGTAGGCGACAATGTCATTTCGGTGTTTCTATCCCTTTTTCAGCAGGGCATTGAGATAAACGTATATTGGTCGAAGGTAGTGTTTGCAGTTAATTATGAATTGCGTTTCTATCCCTTTTTCAGCAGGGCATTGAGATAAACAAGAAAGTAGTCGAGAATAGGATACTGGTGGATAATAAAGAGTTTCTATCCCTTTTTCAGCAGGGCATTGAGATAAACGCTGAAATTGAAATAATTGATTATGAAACAGGCGAGACTGTGTTTCTATCCCTTTTTCAGCAGGGCATTGAGATAAACGTGAGTGGTCATGATTTTCTACCATTCAAAAAATGCATCTACGTTTCTATCCCTTTTTCAGCAGGGCATTGAGATAAACTGTCATGTAGGGTTTCATCTGCGGATAATCCAATAGGGTTTCTATCCCTTTTTCAGCAGGGCATTGAGATAAACAACATTTCTCCTTATGTATGTATGTGTTTACTTGTGACAGTTTCTATCCCTTTTTCAGCAGGGCATTGAGATAAACCGATATGTAACATGAATATCATTGAATTTTTCACAAAACACTAGTTTCTATCCCTTTTTCAGCAGGGCATTGAGATAAACGATGCAGATTTTTTCTTTTTCTCAAAACCATTATGGGAACAGTTTCTATCCCTTTTTCAGCAGGGCATTGAGATAAACATGAATGTCATTATTTCTGATAGTTCCAGCAATTATGAAAATGTGTTTCTATCCCTTTTTCAGCAGGGCATTGAGATAAACATTGAACATGAAAAACGGAGTATTAAGCAAATTCTATGTGAGTTTCTATCCCTTTTTCAGCAGGGCATTGAGATAAACAGGACCTCATACAGGAGGTCCTCAGCGGATGATCCAACTGGGTTTCTATCCCTTTTTCAGCAGGGCAT
>JAOAJD010000014.1 GCA_026414365.1 Candidatus Iainarchaeum sp.
GTCTGATGCTACCAAGGAACTGAAAAATCTTTTACCTTCTGTTGAGTTTGATACAGTTAAGCCTGTCAACCTAATTAAAACATTGCTTTATGTTTCTACAGATGAGGGTGATATTGTTTTAGATTTCTTTGCAGGTTCTGGAACTACTGCTCATGCAGTCTTATTGCTTAATAAATTTGATAAGAAGAAAAGAAAATTTATTCTTATTGAGATGGAAGACTACTGTTTTTATAAAATAATTATTCCAAGACTAAAAAAATTGGCCTATTCATTGGATTGGAAAAATGGAGCTCCTATAGGTAAAGAGGGATATTCGATGTTTTTTAAATACTATGAGCTTGAAAGTTATGAGGATGTTTTATCTAAAGCTTCATATGGTAACTTGTCTAATGAGACATTTGAGTTTTTTAAAAGAGACCCATATAATTATTATGTGTTTATGAATGATGAAAAGATGATGAACATAGTTGAAATTGATTATGAAAAAAACAGTGTTAAAATATTTCTTGATAATCTTTATCAAAATATTGATATTCCAGAATCTTTATCTGTTTCTGAAGGATTGAAAATTATGAAAATCAAAAAAGAATCTGTTTATTTCGACAAGAAACAAGTAAATGTTCAGGAAATAAGTCTTAGAGATTTGAAAAGATTTTTGTTTTGGTAGTGAAAATGAATGTAATTAATCAGATGGACGACAACATTTATGAAATGTGTTGTGCAATTGTAGTTAAAATGCTAAAGCAAGGAATTACGGAACTTTCATTGGCAGATTATATTGACGATGTACAGGAAAAGGAAAGAATTATCATAAATCAATCTCCTTCTCCTGACGGAGCCAGAGGTGTTTTCTTGTTATTAAAAAGAAGCAGATTTGAGCCTGTTGTTTTTGAACCTAAACAAATAGCGAAAGAATTGGAAAAATTAATTGAAGAAAATGCTAATTTTCAATTTTCTAATGAGAGTGGTTTAAGAATACAAGATTTCTTTGAGGAAAAAACTTTCACAAAACTAATTCAGATTTTTGGAAAGAAAAATGTAAA
>JAOAJD010000015.1 GCA_026414365.1 Candidatus Iainarchaeum sp.
GACTAAAGGATGGATTTGAAAGAATATATCATTTTGCTAAAACAGATAAATTTTATATAAATTTTGATGATATAAAGCAACCTGTAAAAGAGAGTACAATAGAGCGCAGATCTAGACTAAGGGAGGGGATAGACGACAAGAGCGTTTATTCTTCTACGCCTCGTGGTCTATCTTTTGTGAGGTACAAATCTCTGTCTTCTGATACAGCACTACCTAGCAATGTTTTATATTGCGCTTCAGAAACCAGAAATGTAGGTCATAGTGCTGCATTTCCTATACAAATACCTGATTTTTTTATTAAACTTCTTACAAAAAGCGGGGACACTATATTAGATCCTTTTTGTGGCTCAGGAACAACAATCATATCAGCTTTAATAAACAACAGAATAGGAATAGGAATAGAAATAGAAAAAAAATATTTTGAACTTTCTTATAAGAGAATATTAAAAGAGTCTTATGATAAAATGACAGAAATTATATAAAAAAATTTATTTTTGCTTACTCTACTTTATTTATATCTATTTTATTTATATGTATTTTATTTATATTGTTGTTTATTTTATATCTTTTAAATACACCTACTTCTACATCTTTTATAATACTTTTTATTCTATTTATTATTTCATCAACACTTGAATCATTTAGTTGCAATTTTTTTGGCATATTTTAAATTACCCCCGAATTAAGTTATCAATCTGAAGTTATCTTTATTGAAAGAAATAAAATTATTTTTACTAATGTAAACTCTTGTTCCAATTTTATTTCCAAATTCTTGCGCTTTGACTTTTGTTTCTATTTTATTAATTTTACTAACATCTAATATTTGGTATTCATTATGATAAGGTTTGTAAAGCATTATATAAACTTGGTGTTGTTTGGTTTTACTTAAAAGATTATTATAC
>JAOAJD010000016.1 GCA_026414365.1 Candidatus Iainarchaeum sp.
GTATTGAATATTGCAGAAGAATATAAAAATGATACCTTTTCTTTAGCTCGACTTAACGAGAATAACTTTAAGGATTATCTTTCCATACCTGTCGAGCCAGACTTGCTAATAAGAACCTCTGGTACAAAAAGATTGAGTGGTTTCTTGCCCTACCAAAGTGCTTACTCTGAAATTTATTTCTCAGATAAACTCTGGCCAGAATTTACTGAAAAAGATTTCGATATAGCTATTGAGGATTATTATCAAAGAAAGAGGAATTTTGGTAGGTAATTTTTATATCAATTTTGTAAAGTTTTCTATTTTTAGAACTCTATTAATTTTTTATTAAATTGTTTTTGATCAGAATTTTTATTAAGATTTATTATAAAGAATAATTGTAGCTGCCCGATGAGGCAAAAGTAGTTTTGTTAAATGTTTTTAGATGATTATTATTTACAGACTTCCTTTTGATCTAAATGCCACTTTAGTTAAATTTATTTTAACTTTTAATTTATTTTTATGTTAATAGCCCCGTAGTGTAGCGGCCAAGCACGTCAGGCTCTGGAGTTACAAAATCAAGTAGACAGAGAAACCTGAAAACCCCAGTTCGAATCTGCGCGGGGCTATTATCATCTTTTTGAATTTGACTTTTCTTTCTTATCTGAAAAAAATAGTAATTCAACAGCCTCTTCTTTTTTAATTTTTCCAAACAGGTTTGCAATATACTCTGGTGTTTTTAATCTTTGAGTTCTTATAAGATAAATCAGGAAAGATATTGTTATGATTAAGAAAATCATAATAATTATGTTAATTCTATTTATCTTAACTTTAAATAACAAATTGGCAAATAAAACCACTAATGGCAATATTGTTATTGAGAATAC
>JAOAJD010000017.1 GCA_026414365.1 Candidatus Iainarchaeum sp.
TCTTCATAAAGCAACATGTCTAATTCAGTTAACTCTGATATTGAACTTATTACTTTATCTGTTATCTGAAAATCTGGTTTAATGTTTTTAAATCCGTGTTTGCCAATGTTTTCATCTGTTATGTTTACTCGTGCTTTTTCAATATCTTCTTTGGTGCATGGAATTTCCAATTTATTAAACATTTCAATAACATCTTGTGCAAAATTATCCTGCATTCCTATATAAAAATAATCTTTTATTCTTTCGTGTATTAGTGGTTTTAAGACCGTCTCTATATATATTTGTTTGCTTCTTTCATTTAGCAAAGAAAGTGTTCTTTTAACTGTATCTCTGAATTTACAGCCCATAAATTTTGCAAACATCTCGTTCCATAAAGAGTCTTTAACTTCTTCTGTGTTAAAAAACTCTTCTGGAGAATATTTATTTGCTAATTCAACTGCAAAATTGCCTTTATGAAGTTCTGGATCATGAGACCACCAAAATCTATAAACTGATATAAGTCTCTTTATCGGATCTCTAAGAAATGTAATTAACTTAACATCTTTTCTTTGAATAGTTAATTTCGCTATTTCGTAGTCCATGTGTCCAAAAATTACATCATAAAGATATGTAAAGCTTATTGGTAATAAATGCAAATCATTAAATAAAGGAGAAACTTTTTCTGCCCCAAACTTCTCTTTAAAAAGATAATGCAAAGAACTTCCTGCAGTTTTTGGAATATGAATAAAAGCAATAGCAGGTCTATCATAAGCATAAGAAATTTGTGTATCGTAAGTTATATGGTTGCTTTTGTCATGATACTTCATAAAAAACTCTTGAGAGTTTTCTATTGCGTTGATTACTTGACTTA
Source organism: Candidatus Iainarchaeum sp. (assembly GCA_026414365.1). Taxonomy (GTDB): domain Archaea; phylum Iainarchaeota; class Iainarchaeia; order Iainarchaeales; family SKW153; genus SKW153. Next base: position 851 of record JAOAJD010000017.1, read on the forward strand.
AAGG
>JAOAJD010000018.1:0-245 GCA_026414365.1 Candidatus Iainarchaeum sp.
ATAAATATATGCTAGTATATCAACACCTTTAGCCTTAGCTTTCTTATTATCTTTTCCTGTTAATTCTACTTTAGTATCAGCTGAGTTAGCATGTGCTTTAATATCTTGTAAAACAGCATCTTTAAGAATTTCTAGTATAGAATCCTTACTCATTTTAAGCAATGCATCTTTATCTTTTACATTTGTAGAAGGAGCATATTTTTTAGCAAAGTACTTAGTCAATTTTTCAATAGTCTTTTCAGTAA
>JAOAJD010000018.1:255-846 GCA_026414365.1 Candidatus Iainarchaeum sp.
CAGTAATACCGCTCAATGGTGTATTAACAAAATCAGTCAAAACACCTTTATCCTGAGCTGTTACAGCAACTCCATCAGAAGAATTAGACTTGTTATTATTCTCTTCTTCTCTGTAAATAATATTCTCTACAAGTAATTCTACGTACATTTTAATTACCTCCATTATTTTTATTATTGTTCTGTTAATTTATTAACTGCTGTTACAGATTATAATTATATATCTTTTTAAAAAAACATCTTTTGTTTTAGTTAGACGAAGTTTGATATTTTTGCAGTTGTGTAAGCTGATCTATAACATTTTTATACATGTTGTAAACTGATTTAAGAACTCTAAAAAGGCCTACAGCAAAACACAACCAACCGAAAATAAGCAGAAGACTCCACTTGTTATATAGTTTTTTTGCAACTAAACTAAAAGTTACTTTTAGTTTTTGTACTATATTCAATCTTCGTTCCATCCGATAGAACTAAAAAATCCTTTAAGCCTAAATCTATTCCTACTTTTTTATCTACATTAGGTAGTTTTTCTATTATCTTCTCGTTGGTTTCATTGCTAAGTTGTTCCTCTACAAGAAACTTAACGAACATGTT
>JAOAJD010000019.1 GCA_026414365.1 Candidatus Iainarchaeum sp.
ATTCACCACATCTCTCACAGACAAACCCCATATAATCAATAAAAATTAAATATGCTTGTATATAAAAGAGTTATTTTTTATAAAATGTTGTTAAAAATATTGATATAATGCCCTGGTAGCTCAGTGGCAGAGCACTCGCCTTGTATAAATGTTTTAAAAGAAAGCGAGTGGTCGAGGGTTCAAATCCCTCTCAGGGCTTACAAAAATTTGAGAGTGGTGTGTTATGAGTGAAGAAAAATATATACATTTTATAGCGAACTATGAAGATTGGGTTGCAGTAAAAAAGTTAAAGGTAGAGCCAACAACAGACCCTGTTACAATAATGGAATTTCTAGCAGGATTGAACACAAGCTTAGATAACAAAGTAGAATCAAATCTAAGGAAAGTTGTAAAATTAGATAAATTAGATAAAAAGATAGAAGAATTTTACCTTGGTAAAAAAGATGTTCAAAAAGCATTAGAGTTTATAAATAGCAGAGAATTAAACAGCATAATAAAAGAAATATCCGAAAAACCTGATTTACAATCAAATGAAATTAAAGAGCTAGAAGATTTTTGTAGAGTCTATGCTACAAGAAAAATTCTAAAAAATATAGGTATGTCTATTGATTATTCTCAAATAGAAATACCTGGTATGAAAAAACTTAAGAAAATGAAGGTATAGCTTATATGATCTTTGGAAAATTAGATAGTCAACTATTAGAAATAACACAGCATTTATCTAACCCATTATTTGATTTAATTTTCGAAGCTATAAGTTTTCTGGGGAATCCTATCTTTTGGATAACTATAGCTTGCATTCTATATTGGAGTGGAAG
>JAOAJD010000001.1 GCA_026414365.1 Candidatus Iainarchaeum sp.
ATGTTTTACTACAAATATATTTAGATCTGCTCCAACTTCATCATTAACATCCACATTAAATAAAATATTATTAACAAAACTAAACTCTCCCTCTGCTGGAGAAGGTGTTACCCTAACAAAGTAAGCATTAGAGTCATTTAACTCTATAAATTGAGGACTTTCACAACTGTCACTAAACAAAAGCTCTGAAAAATGAGCCCTTATCATATAATTATTGTTTTCATCAATCATAAAACTCAAAGGGTTTTCAGTATTAGAAACAAGACTCTTATTTTTAATAGAATCTTGATCCGCACCCAAATAAATATTTTGATAGGAATCTGCCATAATACCAACTAAAATATTGTAATCTGTGGCCATCAAGTATTTATTAAAATAATCAAGCTCTAAATTATCTTCTATTTGAATCGCATTAACATCCCCATTTTCAACATAAGCTTCAATAAAATTCCAATCAAAACCTAAAATTTTTTCAAAAATAAACCACTCAGGCTCGTCAGACATGTATAAAGCAAAGTTTTGTGTCCCGTATAAAATATTCTTATCTCCTCTATTAAAATCATTCATATCCTTCGGTAAAAACATAATTGCTAAAGTTAATTCTCTCTCTGTAAAGCTAGAATCATCACTTTTTAGTTTTATATAAAGCAAGTCTAACAATCCTGACTTTTCACTAGTAACATCTACCCAATAAAGATTTGTGTCATTTAATAATATCCAATTATCTACACCACCATCATCATATCCAACAACAAACGCGGAAACTGAAGAAACAAAGGAATATGCAAAACAGACAAACAATAAAAACCTAACAAATAGCCTATTTCTCATTTTTTGCCACTTACACTAAATTTATAATACACTATCTTCAATTTTTAAGGTAATATAATAATACTCATTCTTATATATTAACTTTTCTATTTTAGTTTTATCTTTAAAAATTACAAATTTTAAAATTACCATAATTTCTCTTATCTTCTGATTATTTTTCATAAATTTTTAAAATAAAAAGTATTAATTAAAATCAGTAATTAAAAGAAGTTAAAAAAAGAAACTAACTAGAAATAACAGAAAACCAAACTTTTGTATAAGTTAAGAACTAGGGAATACTGGAAAGCCAAAAGCCAAAGTAGAAGCCAAGTAGTATTAAAATATAAATTTATATAAAAAAAGAAATAATATAATAACAACACAATTAAAATTCTTAAAAACACGAGTTAAAAAGTTAAACTAAAAAATATTAAAAGTATGGGCCCATAGCGTAGTCAGGATAGCGCAACTGGCTTCTAACCAGTAGGTCGTGGGTTCAAATCCCACTGGGCCCGTAGAAAAAAAATCCTGTAATTTAATAAAACAACTTGAAAAACAAAAGAACCAAAACAACAAAGAAACCAATTAACATAACTAACTCTGCAAAGATAGGAGAAAAAGAAAACAAGAAATAAAAAAATTCTTTTTTAGATTTAAATTTCATAAAAAACACCAAAGCTAAAAATTCTTAATATTTTAATTCTCTCTTTCAAATTTCTTCTCTTTAACTATTTTCAACCTAATAAAATTTTCTCTTTCTATCTCTTCTAGTTTTGAATCGACAATATCATAATATTTTTCAAATTTAGGAATAATTATCTTCTCTAAAGAATTTGTCCTACGTTTTGTTTTCCTTATCTCTTCGCCAATCTTTTTTAATGCTAATTGCTTCTCACAAAGCTTTAGAAAAAGTGGCATAACCTCTCTAAATTTTAAAATAGAATTCTCTAACTCTAAACTGTAATCTCTATAACTATACAAATCTCTATCAAAATTTTCGCTTTTAAAAACATCTAAGCTTAACAATTCCACACCCATAACCTTTCTAGAATTTACTTCAACATCATAACCTGCAAAAGACAATCTCTCTAAATTAACAGTCCCATCTATTGCTTCTGCCAAATCTAAAGAATTACATGCAATATCAAATTTATCTGCAAGTTCTTTTCCAATATTCCTTAAGTCCCTTAAAGTTGAAAAAAACTCCATAACCAAAACATCGTTTTTTTCTTTTAGTAACTTATGACCCCTCCTAGCCAGATTAATCTTTTTTCTAAGTAAAAGCATCTGTGTTCTCGTAGCCTTAAGATTTTGCATCAAATCACTCAAAATCTATTTTAAAAAAATCAAGAGATGATTCTAAATCAACTGAAGCAGAGGCTAAATGCTTTTTTTCAAACTCTGGTAGAGAAAATCCTTTGTAGTATTTATTTAAATAATCTTGTTTTATCCTCTTAAGTTCGCTCTTTGGCAAAATTGAAATTAAATTCCAAGCTAAATCAAAAGTTTTTTGTATGTCTCTATTTTCATTTAAGTTTTGATTTAAAAAATATTTCTCAAAAAATTCTGCAAATCTTAGATATAACTTATCAACTTCATCTAAAGATTCTTCGCCAATTACTGCCACCAAATCTCTAAGCTCTCTACCTTTTGCATAGCTAGCATAAAGCTGATCTGATAGGTTCAAATGGAAAACATCTGTTTTTCCCTCACCAATACCATTCTTCATCAATCTACTTAAACTAGGTAAAACATCAATTGGAGGATAGATTCCTTTTCTATGCAAATCTCTGCTTAAAACAATTTGTCCTTCTGTAATATATCCTGTCAAATCAGGTATTGGATGAGTAATATCATCATCAGGTAAAGTTAAAATAGGAATTTGAGTTATACTTCCTTTTTTACCCTTTATTCTGCCTGCCCTTTCATAAATTGTTGCTAAATCAGTATACATGTAACCAGGATAACCTCTTCTACCAGGAACTTCATCTCTTGCAGCAGAAATTTCCCTTAATGCCTCACAATAATTAGTCATATCTGTTAATATAACTAAAACATGCATGTTGTGATAAAAAGCCAAGTATTCTGCAGTAGTTAAAGCAACCCTTGGAGTAATTATTCTCTCTATTGCAGGATTATTTGCTAAATTCAAAAATAAAACAGATCTATCCAAAGCGCCAGTTTTTTTAAACTCATTTATAAAAAACAATGCTTCTTCATTAGTTATTCCCATAGCAGCAAATATAACGCTAAAATTTTCTTTTTCATTCAAAACTCTTGCTTGTCTAGCAATTTGAGCAGCAAGTTTATTATGCGGCAAACCAAAAGCGGAAAATATTGGCAATTTTTGTCCTCTAACTAATGTGTTCATTAAATCAATAGCAGATATCCCTGTTTGTATAAAATCATTTGGATGATCTCTACAATAAGGATTTATTGGAAACCCATTAACATCAAATTTATCTTTAGAAACTAATTTTGGTAAGTTATCTATAGGATAACCTTTTCCATCAAATACTCTTCCTAAAACTTGTTCAGATAAATAGATTTTCATAGTTTCTCCCAAAAACCTAACTCTAGTTTCTTTTGCATCTACTCCAAAGCTTCCTTCGAAGAGTTGAACTATTGCTCTACTTTCATCAACTTCTAAAACTTGACCAAACTTAAGAGTATTATCGCCTAATCTAATTTGTACTAGCTCGCCATAAGCTACATCTTCTACTTTATCAACAACCATTAATGGACCTTTGAGCTCTTTGATAGTAGAATACTCCTTTATCATTCCAACACACCACTAAAAATATAAAAAATTTTTTGACTATTCAATTAATTTCTCAGTCTTTATTTTTTTCTAATCCTCCAACTTCTTTCTCTATTAAAGCTTGAATCTCTTTACAATATTCTTTAATATCTTTGGCCTCTTTCATTCTTGCAATCTTTTCAACAACTTTTAAATTTCTTATATCTGAAATTTTAACCCCTTTTGTCAAAGCAGCCTTTAAACGTTTATTAAATTCAATAATAGTCTTTAACATCAAAAATTGTTTTTCAAGACTACAATAAGCATCTTCGCCATAAGCACTTTGCTGTAATAAATCTTCTTTAATACTCCTTGCTGTAAAAAGAACCAATTTATCGTCTTCAGGCAAAGCATCCTGACCTACTAATTGAACTATTTCTTGTAACTCCGCATCCTTCTGTAAAATTGCCAACGCTTCATTTCTTAATTTATAAAAATCTTTAGATACGTTTTTTTCAAAATAAGAACTTAAAATTTCAACATATAAACTATAAGAGTTTAACCAATTTATTGCAGGGAAATGTCTTCTGTAAGCTAACTGAGAATCCAAAGCCCAAAAAACTTTGGTTAACCTTAAAGTGTTTTGAGTAACCGGTTCTGAAAAATCTCCACCAGGTGGGCTTACAGCCCCAATTACAGAAATGCTACCTTTGTTATTATTCAAGCTAATAACATAACCTGCTCTTTCATAAAATTGAGCAATCCTCGAACCTAAATATGCTGGATAACCTTCTTCTCCTGGCATCTCCTCTAATCTTGCACCTATTTCCCTCATAGCTTCAGCCCATCTTGATGTTGAATCTGCCATTAGTGCACAATCATAACCCATATCTCTGAAATATTCTGCAATTGTTATGCCTGTATAAATACTTGCTTCTCTTGCAGCAACCGGCATGTTAGAAGTATTTGCTATTAACACTGTCCTTTCCATTAAAGGTCTATTAGATCTAGGATCTAAAAGTTTTGGAAAATCACTAAGTACTTCTGTCATTTCATTACCTCGTTCGCCACAACCTATGTAAACTATAACATCAGCATCACTCCATTTTGCTAAACTCTGTTGGGTAACTGTTTTTCCAGAGCCAAAAGGACCTGGGATAGCTGCAGTGCCACCTTTTGCAATAGGGAAAAAACTATCTATAACTCTTTGTCCAGTAATTAAAGGCTTCTCTGGCATAAGTTTTTGTAAAAAAGGCCTTGGAGTTCTAACAGGCCATTCTTGATACAATTTTAATTTCTTTATACCTTTGGATGTTTTTATAGAAATAAATTCAGTCTCAACATCTAGCTTTCCATCACATACTTCTAAAACTTCTCCTTCTATTCCATAAGGAACCATTATCTTATGTTCAATAAGGGATGTTTCTTTTATAGATGCAATAATTTGCCCAGAAGAGATTTTTTGTCCTTTTTTAACTAAACTTTTTACTTCCCATCTTTTCTTTCTGTCTAAAGCTTTAATAGAGATTCCTCTTTTTATAAAGTCACCTGAGAAATCTTTCAACTTATCTAAAGGCCTTCCGACACCGTCATAAATATTAGCTATAATACCAGGTCCTAACTCAATAGTCAATGGTTTTCCTTCAGAAACAACAGTTTCGTTTGGTTTTAAGCCATAGCTATCTTCATAAACTTGAATTATTGCCTTATCACCAGAAATCTGTATTATTTCGCCTAAAAGTTCTTCTTCACCAACTTTTGCTATATCATAAACTTTAGCACCAAACATGCCCTTTGCTACAACTACCGGGCCTGAGATAGAAGAAATTTTACCTTTTATAATATTCATCCAAATTAACCCCCAAACTAAACCTCTAAATAAAATCCTAAGCAATCTTTAACAAACTCTTTTAACTCATTGTCATTTTTAAGCTCTCTAAAATTATCTGGCAAAACAACCAAGTTTTGAAACTCTTTAAGCTCTGGTACAGAAAGAAAAACCGATTTATTAACTACAATAATTTCTTTCTTATCAATTTTTTTAATTAAATCTAGAACCTGCTGTCTACTCTCAAATATAACACTGTTTTTAATTCCTCCCAAACGCATACTTACCACAAAAATTCTATTTCCAACTATCAACATATTAAAAGCTCCTTTGCCTTTTCCTTTGGCAATTTTGAATCGATAGCTTTACTTATTGCAATAAGATTCATTAAATCAAATTCGTTTTTTATAATCTTTGAAAAAATTCTATAAGGACTTTGAAAATAAAGCAGATCTTTTTTATCAATCTCTCTTTTTAAGAAACAATAAAGTTCTTTCTCGAAATAGAAAATATTTTGGGTTTGCTCGTACTTTTCATAAGCCTTTTTAATTGGAATCTCATAGTCAGAACCATCGCAAACATTAACCAAATCTTTCAAACTAGAAATATCGCAAATAGACTTTAATCTGCTAGAGAAATAACTTTTATTTTTTATTAAAAGATTGTATCTTTTTTCCTTTGGTACGTCCCTTAATAAGAATTTTATAGATGATAGAATATTTATGATGTCTATCTTTCTTTCCATCAAATCCAAAATTTCTCTTTTATTTGGTATTGTTGATTTCTCTAGTTTGTTGTAAAAATCATCAGCAACAAAACTATCTATTGCAATTTCAAAATCTTCTATTGTAATATAATCTTTCTTAAATACCTCTGCATAATCAGTTAAACCAAAAACTACCGCAATATCCTTAACAGTTTTAGTTGATTGGAGCTTATCTAAAAAAGCTTCATTCAAGGAACCAAAACTAAACAATAATTTTTTGTTTATGTCTGTCCCTAAAAACCTGCTCCTATAGAAAAACTTTATTATTTTTATTTCATAAAATTTAAAATAACTATCCAATATATCTTGCACTTGCTTAGGTGAAGAATCTCTAATCTCTTTAGAATAATCTAGAAAATATTTTTCTAAAGAAAGGTGAAAACTTAATAAATCATCTCCTTCAACTTTGTAACCCAAACTGTTTAAGTAATAAACAAGATCTGCAAGACTGTTCTTTTCTAATGCTGAATTCAATCTATCTTCACTTAAAACATTTGCTTCTTTAGCTGCTATTTTTGTGGTTACGTAAAGATAAGGTAGTCTGTTACTAATGTTGTAAATACTATACGATATACCTATCAAAGACAAAAAACCAAAAGAAAAAACAATGAAATCCATACAACCACTTGTAAATATTAATAATCAATTTTCCAAAAATTCAAAAAATTTCTGCTTTAGAAAATCTTCTTTTTCCTCAATTAAAGAGTCTATAGTTAAATCATAAACAACACCTTCTTTATGAAACAGCACACCTTTAATCAAATTATTTTCTTTAAATCTTACAAAATATTTCCTAAAAACACTAGGACCTTCAGCCAGAGAATCTTTTGGTTGTTTGGCTAAAACATAGTCAATATAATCTTTACTTTTAATTACATTTTCATAATTTTTTTTCAAATTATTTAAGAAATCTTTAAACAAAAGTTCTTTCTCATTTTCTAAGTCTCTTCTTACTTTAAGAGAAATTTCACTATAAACAGAACTTTTTATTTCTTTCACTTTATCTTCTTTTAACAAATCAAAATCCTCTTTTATCTTTCTTAATTTCTCATCTAAATCTTTTTTCATTGCTTTCAAAATGTTTCTTTTTTCTTTCCTAATTTCGGAAATTTTTTTATCATAGCCTTTTTTAATTATTCTCTTAAGTTTGTCTAAATTTCCATAGTATTGCATAACAACTACCGAAAAAAATAAAATTCAAATAAAAAAACTTAACCTAGAACACCTAAACCAACAACTAAAACTATTAACGCTGTAATAAAACCAAAGATTGCAGGAGTTTCAACTTGACCAGCAAACACCAAACTTGGAACAAAGGCAGAAGAATTCTTTGCTGTACCTGCTATACCTGCAGAAGCAACTTTTCCTTGGAATATTGCAGATAAACCAGTTAATGCAACAATTGCACCTGTGGCTAACATTACATAGCCTTGTTCTTTAGTTATCTCCTTCCCTGAACTGCCCAATAAGCCAACACCTATAACAATCAAAAGCGCTGTTATAAAACCATAAATTGTTTGAGTTTGTGGTAATGATTGTAATATCAAAGAATTTTTGAAATTCTCTTTATTCTCTGAAACTGCTGCTGCAGCAGAAACTCCTGCAGCACCTAAACCAATTGCTGTAGCTATTGCCGGAACACCTAAAGCCAAAGCTGCACCAATCATTGCATAAAATACACCCTCTGAAACAATCATTCTAACACCTCTCTATTTTCTATCTTAGCAGAAAATGGCTTATATTTGACGCCACCACCTTCATAAAATTTCTGGAAAAATTCAAGATAATGTAATCTCATAGAATGTATAAATGCGCCTAAACCTGACATAAACATATTAAAACTATGTCCAACAAAGAAAATAAAAATTGCTATTGGTAACCCAAGATAAGGTATGTTGTTAAAAGCAAGTAATGCCATAAAGTTGACTGCTAAAGCAATCCCTGATGTACCAACAGCCAACGCAGTTAATCTAGCATAACTAAAAATATCACCTAATAAAGCAGTAAAATCAAAAATAGATAGTAAACCTAAGATAACTCCATCTTTAGATTTAAAATAAAAATTTATCAAAACTGCTAGAATGAAACAGAAAAGAGCTAGATAAATAAACAAGCCGCCTGAAAATAATAAAAAAATCCCTATTATAAAAAATATCAAACTGCCCTGCTTAGAAAAAGCTTCAGAGAAAAAACCTCTCTTAATATTATTATAAAAACCAACTATTAGTCCAACTAAGATATGTAATACGCCAATTGCAATTGATAGTTCGATTACTAAAATTACATCTCTTATTGGGTCAACAAGACCCAAAGCCCTAAAACCTATTCTTGCAAAAAAATCACCGAAATAAGAAGAGAAAATAAACCCAAACAACAAAGTTGAAATACCTAAACCTAAAAACATGGCAGAAAGTTTCTTCAAAGCTTTGTCATACTTACCCGCACCATTAAATATAGCAAAAGCGGTTATTGCCAAAACAAGACCGTAAAAAAAATCACTTAACATAAAACCAAAAAATAACATAAAAGTAAATGCTACTATTGGTGTCGGATCAAAATCTTTGTATTTAGGTAAAGAATAAAGTTCAACTAATATTTCAAATGGTTTTAAGATTTTTGGATTATCCAACAATGTAGGTGCATTGTCACTTTCATATGCTTCTAAAAAATAACCTTCAGAATCTTCAATAATCTTCAAAAAATAGTTGAAGTTTTTTCTTGGAACCCATGCTGAGATCATACAAAAACTATTTGAAGACATTGTTTTCTCTATAGCAATTTCTCTATCTAAATTTATATCAAGCTCTGTCAAGACAAAATCTACTTCTGGTAAAAATTCTTTAGATATGTTCTCTAACTCTGAAAAAATAACATTTAACTCTTCACTAACTTTTTTCTTCTCTTCATCTAACATGTCTAATATTTCTGCTGGCGTATTTTTTTGCAAAGGGAAATTAATACTCTCAAATCCAAACAAATGTAATGTTTTGTCTACAAAATCTTTTTTGCTGCTGTGATAAAAAACTGCCAAAAAAGAAATTTCTTTGTTTATTTTATGTTCTACTAAAAAACAACTTTGCAATTTATCTTTTATCTTTGCTACATTTTTAGAAAAAACTAATCCCTTAGAAACATAATAATTTTTTCCATCTGAGAAGTATATGGTTTCTATATCTCTTGGTAAGAAAGACAAATTTTTCTTTTCTTCTTCAATCTCTTCTAATTTTTTCCTTCTATCTATGAAGTTCTCATATGGTCGTTTTATTTTTTCTTCTAGTATATTTATTAACATATCTGCTTTAGTCAAAATATCCTCATTATAATAAAAAGTAGAGTTTAGGTTTGTGGGTTTGTTTGGATAAAATAATTTTTTTATAAAACTCTCTGGCTGCAGAACTGGTTTGAATTCAGACAAAATATTTTTTAAATGCGCCAACTTGTTCCTCGAAATTTTTATAGCTTCTACTCTTGGCTGAACAGAAATATTTTTACTTTCCTCAAAAACAAGCTCACATACTCCTTTTTCATGTAATAAAGAAATTGTTTTTTTTAAACACTCTTTTGGTAATATTGCATTTACCTTAAGCATTCTTGCTGGTCTAAACATAATCAATCTTTAAACAAATAATCAAGCAAACTATTAAACAAAATATCTTTTTTTTCATAATATTTTTTCTTTAAACTTTTTATTTTCTTCTCTGACTCTTTTACTAAACCCTCTCTTTCTTTAACAGCATCTTTTTTTGCATTATCCAACGCATTATCTAAACTATTCTCTAATTTTAATTTTCTCTTTTCTAAAATTTTTTTTGCTCTCTCCTTAAAATTGGATATCTCTTTGTCTTTTTTCTCAATCTCCTTTGCAACCCTATCTTCTTGTTTTTTTTCAAATTCATACAACTCTTTTAGTTGTATTTCAACAGATTTATCTTTAAACTTACTTATTCCACTCTTAGTACCTTCTCTCTTGCTCCCACTCTCTAAACTATCTTCGCAACTTTCTCTTACTTTTCTCATATCAAAGATTAGAAGCAAAAAATTATTAAGTTCCAATCTTACTATAGTAGGGCTTCAATCAATTGGAAGTTCTATAAAATAAGCAAAAATTTCGATAGATTTCAACAATTCGAAAAGTATAGCAAAAGTGAAAAAGTCTTCATTTAGAAAGTTTCTTCAAAGAGAAAAAAATAGTAAAAACAAAAAAAATCTAAAAATTTTAATAAAATTTCCAAAAAAATGAGAAACATCAATTATAATTTTCTAATGTTCTAATATAACTATAAACACAATAAAACTCAGTCAATTATGCAAATAAATAAAAAATTGTTAATCGAAAAAGTAAAATTAAATAAAAATAATCTAAAACTAAAGTTTTATTTTTTGACCCGCAACAGTAAAAAAACTTAAACCATCGAACATCCAAGAGATCTGACTAGTAATTAAAGAAAATCTGTCTAACGATTTAACCTCTGGTTTAGAAGAGTAAAATTTGACATTATTTTTACCAAACCAATCCAAAACCTCTTCAAAAGAAACACTATGTTCTAAAGGATTACAATATTTGTCAGCAAACCAAATTCTTTTTTCTTTGGTTAAAGGTCTGTTTTTATAGAAAAGTTTATTCGCCAAATTAATCCTTCTCTCAATATCTTTACCAACAAAAATATCAAGAATCATTCTTCTAATAACAACTGGAAATCTTGAATATTTATTATAAAGCCCAACTACAATAAAGCCGTTAGGCTTAACCAACTCAACTAATTTCTCAAATGCTTTCTCAGGATTGTTGCAATGATGTAAAACACCAACACTAAAAACGTAATCAAAACTTTCTTTTTCAAAAGAATTATTCATTATATCCATTTTTAAAAACTCAACATTTCTCAAATTAAACCGCTTAGCTAAACTTTTTGCTCTCTTAATTGAATTTTCGCTAATATCAATACCAATAACTTTTGCTTTACTCAAACCAAAACCACAACTAAACTCGCCAGTCCCGCAACCAGCCTCCAGTATTTTTTCATTCTCATTGAATTCATCTGGCCTTTTACCAACAAGTTTGGTTAACCAAAGTGCATTTCTATATAATTTTACTTTTGAATTAATTATCTTAGAAGGATAAGGGAAGTTTTCGTAAAAATTTTTTATCTCATCGTTCATAGTTAACATTCTTGAAAAATGGACTATAAAAAATATTGAACAAAAAAGAAATATAAGATTAATAGAGAGATTATATTTATGGACAACTACAAAAAAAATATTGCAGAAGAGATTGCAAGAGTATTAGATAAGAATAAAAATGAGGTTGAAAAAACAATTGAAATACCACCATCAAAAGACTTGGGTGACTATGCATTTCCTTGCTTTCATATAGCAAAAGAATTAAAGAAAAATCCAAATGAAATAGCAAGACAAATTTCTGAAAAAATTAAAAAACCTGAATTTGTTAGAGATATTAAAGTCGTAGGACCTTACGTTAACTTTTTCTTAGATGAATCAGAATTCGCAAAAGCAGTAATAGTTAGAGTGCTAACTGAAGGAAAAAACTACGGAAAATCAAAAATATTGCATGGAAAAACAATAATGGTTGAATACTCTGCTCCAAATACAAACAAGCCTTTGCACGTAGGACACCTAAGAAATGATTCTATAGGAATGGCTATTTCTAATATCTTATGCTTTTGCGGAGCTAAAGTAATAAAGGCTAACTTATATTCAGACAGAGGAGCTCACATATGCAAGAGTATGATTGGTTATCTAAAATATGGAAACAACAAAACACCTGAAGATGAGAATATAAAAGGAGACCATTTTGTAGGAAAATTTTACGTACTATTCTCTAAAGACCTAGAACAAAACCCAGAATTAGAAAAAGAAGCAATTGAAATGCTCAAAAAATGGGAAAATAAAGACAAAGAAGTTAGAGAGTTATGGGAAAAAATGAATTCGTGGGTAATTAAAGGATTTGAAGAAACATATAAAAAATTTGGTTCTAAATTTGATGTTGTATTTAAGGAAAGTGATTTTTACGACAAAGCTGGTAGTTTAATAGAAGAAGGGCTAAAGAAAAAAATATTCAAAGAAACTGATGTTGGAATTGTCGCATTATTAGAACAATATGGACTACCAAACAAAGTTCTACTGAGAAAGGATGGAACTTCAATATATATAACTACCGATTTATCTTTAACAAAGTATAAGTTCGATAAATACAAATTGGATGAAGCAATCTGGGTCGTTGGATCGGAACAAAAACTTTATTTTCAACAGTTGTTTAAAATATTTGAATTGTTGAATTATGAATTTGCAAAGAAATGCAAGCACCTTAGTTATGAAATGATTTACCTACCAGAAGGAAGATTAAAAAGTAGGGAAGGAAAAGTAGTAGATGCAGATGAATTAATTGAGAGTGCAGAAGAAAAAGCATTAGAAGAAATAAAAAAGAGATATCAAAACATTACTAAAGAACACTTAGAAAGAAAAAGAGCAATAGGTTTGGCAGCAATAAAGTTTTTTATGCTTAAAGTTGATCCGAACAAGCCAATATTCTTTGACATAAACAAAGCTATAGAATTTGAAGGTGAAACTGGGCCTTATGTTCAATACACATATGCCAGAGCAAAAAGTATAATAAGAAAATCAGGTTTAGAAAAAGAACTTAAAAATATTTTTAAATCTGCTGACTTTTCATCTTTAGATTCGATAGAAGAAAAAGAAATTATAAGCTTAATAAATGAATTCCAACAAGTTGTAGAAGAATCTGCAAAAAGTTTGGCTCCTGATAAAGTATGCCAATATTTATTAAAACTTAGTGAAAAGTTTAACAAATTCTATCATTCTTGTAAGATAATACAATCAGATAAAGTGGACTTAGAAAAACTATTATTGGTTTATGCTGTTTCTCAAACTATTAAAAACGGGTTAGAATTATTAAATATCGAAACATTAGAAGAAATGTAATTAATTATCTTGGTGAAATTTAGGATTTTTCAAAAATTAACTACTCCATATAGATAGCTGGTTTCATTGGCAAAGCATTCTTTGCTTTCGAAGTAGGATCATAAGAAGGATTCATTTCCTTTTCAACTAAAATCTCACAACCAAATTGTTTTTCTAGTATTTTTTTGAAGGATGTTAAGAATTTATATTCATCAAAGAACTCTAATTTTTCATATTCTCCAATTTTTGGAACAACTTTCTTAGCAAAGTTTATCAAATACTCAGACTTATCTTTTAAAGAAGTCTCTTGCGTTAATGCTTTCATTGCCAAACCAAAATCAGGTTTCATGCGTGTAGCTTTTTTAATAACCATTATTGCATCCCATTTCCATTTGTCAGCAACGTATATAACTATTCTCTTTGGCTTATCTATTTTTGCTAAATCTTTTATGTGCGAAATATCTTCCCTTATTGTTTGTAATAAAACTTCTACGCCTTCTAGAGAAATATTGATCAGTTTCTCATCAACTTCCGGCCATTTTTGTTTTGAAATTAAACTCTTTTTATCAAACTTATACCATAACTCTTCGCATACGTGAGGAGCAAATGGAGCTAGCATCAAAACAATTCTCTCTAAAGAATATTTAAAAGATTTATTAGACAAAAACTCTTCGTATCTATAAAGATCATCCACCAAAGCAATTATTTTTGCGATAGCGTAATTAAACTCATATTTCTCCATATGCTCAGTAACTTGCTTCAGAGTTGTGTTCGTTTTACTAATTACAAGCCTATCAAAATCATTGATTTTATTATTTCTATTTTCTTTTCCTTCTAAATATTTATCAGATATCTTCCAAAGCCTGATTAAAAATCTGTGAATTGAATCTACACCTTCATCAGACCACTCTAACTCTTTAGTTGGCAAAGAGGCAAAAAGTATAAACAGTCTAGCAGTATCTGGACCATATTTATCAATTATTTCTCCAGGATCAACTATATTACCCAAACTTTTCGACATTTTAGCGCCGCCTTTAGTTACCATACCTTGCGCCAACAATCTCTTAAATGGTTCATCAAAATCAACAAATCCCAAATCTCTCAAAGCTTTACAAAAAAACCTTGCATAAAGTAAATGTAAGATAGCATGTTCTATACCTCCAATGTATTGATCAACAGTCATCCAATAAGAGACTTTTTCTTTATTAAACGGTTTGTTTTTCTCTTTAGCACTACAATATCTTAAAAAATACCAAGAGGAGTCAACGAAAGTATCCATAGTATCTGTTTCCCTTTTTGCATTACTACCACATATAGGACAAATAGTATTAACAAACTCTTCAACAGTTTCTAAAGGGTTTCCTACTCCTGTGAACTTTGCTTTTTTAGGCGATGGTAACAATACAGGTAGATCTTTTTCTGGAACTTTAACTACACCACATTTGGGGCAATAAATTATTGGGATTGGAGTACCCCAAAACCTTTGTCTTGAAATAAGCCAATCTCTTATTTTATAATTAATTTTCCTTCTTCCAATACCCATTGAAATTAACTTATCTGTTATAGCTTTTATTGCTTCAGTTGATTTCATTCCACTAAATTCAGCAGAATCTGACAAAATACCTTCTCCTTCATATGCTTCTGTCATTTCTTCAGCAACTAATCTTTTACCTTCTGGGTGTATAACTGGAATTATTCTTAAGTCATATTTCTTTGCGAAATCAAAATCTCTTTGATCATGAGCAGGAACACATTGCACGATACCTGTCCCATAGTGCATTAAAACGAAATCTGCGGCGAATATAGGAATTGGTTCGTTAGTTAAAGGATGAATTGCATATTTCTCTAAAAAGAAGCCTTTTTTATCCTTTTTCTCAGAAGTTCTCTCAATTTCTGTTTCATACTTAACTTCATTTAGAAATCTTTCATAATCTTTCTCTAAAGGCGTTCCTTTAACCCACTCTAATGCTTTTGGGTGTTCAGGGGCTATAACAATAAAAGTTATTCCAAACAAAGTATCTGGCCTTGTTGTAAAAGTTGTTATCGTTTCATTTGAATCTTTTATTTTAAAAGTTACTTCGACACCTTCACTTCTCCCAATCCAATTTTTTTGCATTACTTTTACGCTTTCTGGCCAATCCTCTAATTTATCAATAAAATCTAAAAGTTCATCAGCATATGCAGTTATTCTAAAAAACCATTGTTCTAGGTCTCTTTGCTCAACTTTGCTTCCGCACCTCCAACAACCACCTCTCGCTTGTTCATTTGCCAAAACAGTATTGCATTTAGGACACCAATTAACAGGAGCCTTTTTCTTGTAAACTAAACCTTTATCATAGAACTTCAAAAAGAAGTATTGATTCCATTTATAATATTCCTTATCGCAAGTTATAACTTCTCTATCCCAATCATAACTAAAACCAAGTTCTTTTTGTTGTTGTTTCATTTCCTTTATTCTTGCATAAGTCCATTCTGAAGGATCTGCATTGTTTTTAACAGCTGCGTTTTCTGCAGGCAAACCAAAAGCATCATATCCCATGGGATAAAGTACATTATAACCTTGCATTCTCCTATATCTTGCTAAAGCGTCACCTATAGAATAATTTCTTACATGGCCCATATGTAGTTTCCCACTAGGATATGGGAACATCTCCAAAACATAATACTTTGGCTTCTTAGACTTTTCACTAACTTTGAATATTCCCTTTTCTTCCCATACCTTCTGCCATTTTAGAGCTATGGCCTTAAAATCAACGTTTAAACTCTTTTGCTCAGGTTCTATCTTTTTTGTTTGTTCCATAAAATAAAAATTAACAAAATTAGGTTTTTAAATAAATTCAAGATTCAAAAATATCGCAAATTGCCATTAATTTTTTGAAGTTGCCTTGATTTTCAACATGATTCTTTATTTCGTTCTCTTTAAAACCTAGCCTCTTAGCTATAATTATTGAAAATATATCCGGGAAATAAATATGTGCTTCTCCACCAAGATCTTTCATCTCTAATATACTCAAAAAAGGGTCTTTTACCTTTTTAGCAAACTCTCTCCAAATATAAAACATACCATTTACAGTCAGTCTCTCTTTATCAAAAACTTTCCAAGCTGGCAACAAGATGTTTGAATCTTTTGAATCTATTCTAGAAACACTTTTTTTACTCAATGAGAAAACAAAACAATGCTTGTAAAACTCATCAGACATATAGTTAAATCTGAGAGCGGCTCTATCATAAAAGACAAAATTAGAATTTTTAATTTTTTTTAAAATCGTTGAATACATCTTTTTTTGACTATCAAACCTTGTCTCATTTTTCAAACTTTCAAGTACTTTAACTGTATTACCAAAAAAATTGCTCAGTTGAATTTTTTTTTCTTCTGTGAGAACATTTAAAATTGTACTATATTTAAGAAAAACGTGAAACACTATAACTACTAAAATAGATAAAACAACACAAATAACTATCCAACCCACAATATAAACAAAACCGATATTATTATCTTCAAAATAATTGTAATCATTACCTTTAGTTAAAGAACTATATATAAATGCAATCCCGCTAAAGAATCCTAGCTCTCTTTTTTTTTCACAATCTTCAAAATTAACTACTCCTTGAGTCTTACAAATATACAACTCATAAAAAAAAGGAGCCTGCATAAAGAGAAGGAAAAACACAAACGAGATTAGAAAAATTACTAAGTAATAGAATTGAAAATCATCACTTTTTATTCTGTCTATCATAAAAATTAAAATAAGGGAGAAAAAATATATAATTGTTCCTTAAAAATATAAAAAGTAAAGTGGCAAGAGCATTGTGTTTGAAGGCTATGTGAAATATTCTTGCTGACATTTCTCTGAACAGAATCTTCTTGCATAAACATTATTTGTTGGTCCTGTTATCTCCTTGCCACAATTTACACATTTATAACTAACTTTGTTCTTTTCAGATGTTCCTAACTTCTTGATTGAAAGATTCATAAGCAAATCCCTCAATCCTCATTGTTTTCTTCTAAGTCTTCCCAATCCTCGTCATCAAAACCTTCGATATCTTCTTCGGGTTCTTCTTCAACAACCTTCTTAACATTTTTCTTTTCCTCTTTCTTTGGAGGAGCTTTTTTTGGTTCTTTATAACATGATCCTGGCATAATATCACCTCAATATTAGAGCATTATGTTAAAAATTAATAAACTATTTTTAAAACTATTGAACAAACATAACTTTTAAATATTGATAAAAGTATTTAATATGCCTTAATATGCCTTTTCTAATTAAATAATAAAAAAATATAAAAATACACACAACCACAATTTGACTTAACAAACAAGATTTTTCTTTTTAATTTCTTCTAAGTCAGATAAGAATTTTTTAATAGTGTTTACTAAATAATGAGGTTGAGTTTGGAGTATTTTCGCAGTATATTCAACCAATTCTTCATCACTTAGATCTATTTTTTGTCTAACCGTTAGTTCAAAATCTGCAAAATTAGGCTTTTTTCCTTTTTTTATTTCTTTTCTAACCTTTTTCCATTTATTAAAAAGCTCTTCAGCTCTTTTTGGAACTTCTTTTTTATCAACTCCTAAAAGATCTGCTGCTTCTTCAATAATAGAATACTTACTTTCTAACATTTTCCTTGCAGCTTTACCAGCAACAAAATTGATTCTTATAACCCCATCTTGAACTTTGTTTACACTAATTATTTTAATTCCTTCGATTTCTGCTGTACTATTTACGTGAGTACCACCACACGCTTCTACATCATCACCTATTTTCACAATTCTTATATTTCTCCCAGGAACAGCACCTCCTTGGTATATTCTTGTACCATACAAATCCTCTGCTGTTTCTCTAGGTAAAACTTCTTTATAAACAGTTAGATTTTCTTTAATTATTTCATTACACACATTTTCAATTATTTTTATATCCTTTTCTGGAGGAATCTCATAGTGAGTTATGTCTAACCTAGCTTTCTCTAGTGTTTTTGCAGCTCCTGCTTGATAAACATGAGGTCCTAAAACTTTTCTTGCACTAAGATTTATTAGATGGGCAGCGCTGTGGTGTTGTGTTAACTGTTTTCTTCTTTCAAAATCCACTTTCCCAAAAACAATGTCTCCTACTTTAAATTTAGAAGGATCTTTAACCTTATGCAATATTACATCATCTTGTTTAATAACTTCCAAAACATCAACATCATTTAACTTACCAATATCATGTAATTGACCTCCTGATGTTGGATAAAAAGCACTTTTATCTAAAACAACAAAACAACCTTGAACTGACAAAACAGTAGCCTCAAATTCTAAAAACTTCCAGTCAAAATAATAAAGTATTTTAGTCGGTGATAAATTTTTTATATCTAATAAAACCTCTTTTTTAGTTGAGGTTTGTTGTTGATTCAAAGAATGTCTTTCGGCTACCAACGCATAAAAATTATCTGGAATTTTAAAAGACTTTCCTAATTTTTTTGCCTCTTCTAAAACGTGCTCTGGCTCAATACCATGACTATCATACAACTCAACTAACTTTTCATTGTCAATATCTCTACACAAACAACTTTCAATAATAGCCTTACTTCTCTTTCTGTTATCTAAAAACTTCTTATACTCATTTTCAACTATTTTACTCGAATTTTCTAAATACTCGGTTAATTCTGGATACATTGGTTTAAGAAAATGTGCATGAAGCTCAAACAATTTTTCTATATTGATATCCCAACTATATTTATCAATAAATGAAAACATTCTTCTCATGACTACTCTTAAATTATATCCACCACCAACATTACTAGGTAAAGCACCATCGTTCAGAGCAACCAAAGATGCTCTAGAATGTTCTGCAACAGCATAAATTGCTACTAACGGCAGAATTTTTTGTTTTAAAATTTCTGTATTAACACCAATCTTATTAGCAACAAAATTCCAAGCTTGTTGTATATCTTCTGCTTCATCTACATTTAAATAAGCAGCATAAGGCAAAAATTTTCTTAATAAATCATCATCGTATTCAACAGAACAAGTCTGTTTCAAATATTTCACAACTGTTGGAAAAGTAGTCTCATAACTTGTGCTTATGCCTTGTGTAAACCAAGGAATTCTTTCATGACCTTGTCCCATATCTAAAACTTTTATTGCTAATTCCTCATAACCTGTCTCAGTAGCCCTATATTGCATATAAACTTGATTTCCTATTTCACAACCACGAGAAAAAAACTCTATACATGGACCAAAAAAAGAAGCTCCTGCCCAAGCATCTTCATGTAATATAATTTCTTCTATTGGAATTCCCATTCCTTTGTTTATCCACTCAAAATATTCTTCAAAATATAACTCCGGTCTATAATTCTTTTTTTCTTCAAAATGGAGTTGGCCAAGCATATCAAAACAAACATAATGAGAACCAGTAATACCAACATTATCCACATCATTAAACCTTAAACTAAGTTGCGGTATTATAACTGCATTACTTTTAGGCTTAGATAGTCCATTAACAACCCATGGTTGAAAAGGATAAACAGAAGCTCCGACCCAATAAACATCATCTCGCCATCTTGCAACTACAGGATATCTTTTGTATTCATAATAATCTTTCTTTTTAAAAAAATCTCTAAATGCATACCAACTTTCCAAATAATCAAACTTCTTTGTGGCGGGACTATTTCCTATAAAAGAATAACCGCCTACACAAGAAGAATCACCGCAAAATTCTCTCTCCTGATTAACAGACCAAAAATATTTACCACATTTCTTACATTGTTTTCTATAAAAACCCTTTTCTTTAAGAAGTTGTACTGGGTAATATTTTTCTGGATTTTTAGATGCTTCTTCCCTAAAAAAAGACTTTATTTGTTTATCAGTTAGCATTAAAATAATGAAGAAGGGAAATCTTTTAATCATAAATGTTGAAATTAATCTCTTTAAAATAAAAGTATATTATTAAAATTCATTTCTGTATATGCCTTATAATACCTATCTCTTCTAACTTGTATTCAAAAGGCCTTTTATCTCCAATAACATAAACAGTTGTAACTGATGATGTTGGAATTTTAAACTTTCTAATTTCATTAAAATCTATTTTAGTTGCTTCGACCAAGAAGAAATAAATCCAAAAAAAATGTGTCACTATGGCAATATTTTTTCCTAGATTATTAGAAACTATTTTTTCTACGATGTTTAGAGCTCTTTTTGATAAATCATAACTCTTTTCTAATCCAGGAATATCTAAATCGGCAATTTCATTATTAAATAATTTTGTAACTTCTGGAAAACTCTTTGCCGCATCTTTAAGACACATACCATCTAAAATTCCTAAATCTCTTTCAATAAGCTGCTGCTCTTCAATCAAAGGAATTTTTCTGCTAGAGAAAGTTATCTGTGCTGTTTGCTTTGCTCTGATAGCAGGACTATAAAATACAAAATCTATTTTTTTATTTTTAAAGTATTCTTTCAATAATTCTGTCTGTTTTAAACCTTCTTCACTTAATTCACTATTATATCTACTTTGGAATCTGTTTTCCAAATTACCTTGTGCCTTTGCATGTCTTATCAGAAATAGTGTTGTCTTCATACTAATCAATAAAACTCCATCTTAGAAATTAAAAAATCAAAAAGATAAGGAGCAGCAGAGAGTAAGCCACCTTCTGTTAAGCCAAAGGACTAAAAAAAGTCCTTTCTTATTAAGGCTTGCTGGCATCTTACTACGCGCCTCAAAAGAGGCTTGCACCAAACCAAGGCCGTTTCATCCTGCATAACCAGGTATCGTTTCTGTTCCTTGGAACTCCTCTCGGAGTTTTATTTTTAAATGGTGGGCGGACTTTCCTCAGCACTTCTTTAAGAAGTACCGTCAGCCAGCCTTCTGCTACTCCTATATTTAAAAATAATTATTTAAATTTAAAATAATATTTCTTATCAATTTTTTGATTTAAAAATTATGAAATTCTGTTTTCAAATTAAAAGTTCATATTTGAAATATAAGAATAAAAGTCATACATAGTTTTTGTTACTTATTTGACCCAGAACAGAGCTTTATTTCGAGCTTTTAGTACCGAACGGGCTGAAGCAGTCGCAAAAGCTTCTGCCTTACACCCTCGGCCTATCAAGCCGCTCTTCTAGCGTCGCTCTCCTGCCTAAGCGCCATATTGCTATGGCACCTCAGCAAACGCAGTCTCTTTTCGAGGAGCGCTTCGAGCTTAGATGCTTTCAGCTCTTATCGCTTACAGCGTAGCTGCCCGGCATCTGCCTTTTCAGACAACCGGTAAACCAGTGGCTGCGACCCTCTGTTCCTCTCGTACTGGGAGGGGCTTCCTCTCAGACTGCGTGCATTCCCGACAGATAGTAACCAAACTGGCTCGCACCGTTTTTAACCCAACTAACGAAAGGCTTTAATGAGTTAACACCTCCACCCTTGGCTGCTTATGCACAGCCAGGATGCCTTGAGCCGACGGCGAGGTAGCAAACCGCGGGGTCGATGTGAACTCTCACCCGCGACGACTCAGTTACCCCCAGGGTAAGTTCACTGTCAGACCAGGGCCCCATCATAGGGCACACTGACGTTCGCTAAGCCCTTCTTTCGAACCTACGTTCCTTGCTGTGTAGAACATAGTTAAGCCTGCTTTTGCCTTTGCACTCTACGGTGGATTTCTGACCCACCTGAGCAGACCTTAGGGCGCCCCTGATACCGTTTCAGGGGCGTGCCGCCCCAGCCTAACTACCCAACTGGTGGTGTCCTTTTTTACAAAGTAAGTTGTATCTTTTCTGATGGGTAGTGTTACACTTTCGTCTCCACAATTCCTAGCGAAATTGCTTCGGCGACTCCTACCTACTCTATACATCAGAAAACATACAACAACACCAGCCTGTAGTAAACCTCCGTGGGGTCTTCTCTTCCCATCGGGAATCCGCTGCATATTCACAGCGCAGTGAGTTCGTCCGGACGGCACTAGGGACAGCAGGGATCTCGTTGCTCCCTTGGTGCAAGTCGGCAATAAACCGACAAGGTATTACGCTACCGTGAGAGCCTCAGAGTTAGGCCCGCTCTTCACCAGCGCTTATTTCTCTTGGAAGAGAATTTCGCGTACTGGCAGTGAGCAGGAGTCAGTGACTATACTCACCATTTCTGGCTTGCAGTCACCTGTGTTTTTGATAAACAGTCGTACCCCTCTTGTCACTGCGACCTGTTTCGTGAGAAACAGGCACCCCTTCTACCGAAGATACGGGGCTAGTTTGCCGAATTCCCTTAGTGCCTTTTACCCGGCGACGCCTTAGCCTTCTCAGCCAGGGCACCTTTCTCAGTTCTTGGTACGGTCACACAGAATCGTTGCTATTTTACTTTTTACGAGCTCTTGGCCTCAGCCGAACCTTGCGGCCATTCCTAGCTTTATTCTCATTCTCGCCATGACAGCTCTCCTGAGAACTATGCTAGTTAGATGTTACGAGAGTAACACTCAGCCTAGCCAAAAGCGTTGTAAAATAGCCTTTCGTTACCGAAAACCTATCTGTGTGGTACGGGAATATGAACCCGTTTCCCTTTCTCTGCTATCTTGTTAAGTAGCAGATTAGGACCGACTAACCCTTAGCTAACGATTAGCGCTAAGGAACCCTTGCCCTTTAGGCGGAGAGGATTCTCACCTCTCTTTATTACTACTAGCGCGGGGATCCATATATCTAGTAGATCCATAAGAGATTACTCCCTTACTTCAGCTCTACTAGACTACCTTCCTACTGGATTAGTTGCACAGCAACTACCCTTAGGTTTCGGCAGCTGACTTAGCCCGGATTATTTTCAGCGCCCTAGTCCTAGACAGGTGAGCTGTTACGCTTTCTTTAAAGGATGGCTGCTTCTAAGCCAACCTCCCTGTTGTTTTAGGACTAGGACAACTTTCAGCTTAGCACTTAGTCAGCATTTGCGGGCCTTAACCTAAGTCTGGGTTGTTCCCCTTTCGGATATTAAGCTTACCCCAGATACCCCTACTTCAGCATTCTCAGGAATATTTGTATTCGGAGTTTGACAAGAAAGCCGGATCTTTCGATCCAGTACTTTCTAATCAGTATCTCTACCACAAATATTTCCTCGTGCTGAGCTAGCCTTAGGGCTATTTCGGAAGGAGCCTGCTATTGCCAGGTTAGAGTGGCCTTTTACTACTACTCCCAAGTCACCCGAGCAGTTGGACTAGCACCGGTTGCGGACCTCCACCGTCCGGTTGGACAGTTTCATCCTGCTCAGGAGTAGATCACCTGGCTTCAGGTCTTACAGTAGTGACTTAGGCTATTTAAAACCCATCACCTCGCAGTAATAAACTGCTGCGTGAATTCGCTTTCGCTGTGACTTCCTGCTTTAGGCAGTTAATCTTGCCACTACTGCAAAGTCCCCCGCTCGTGCTTCAAGACGAACGATACAACCCCGATCAGTTTCCTTCGAAAGTTTCGTTACCTCACTTTCTTCAGGAAACGTCTACTCTTAAGAGCTGTATCCTCCTGTAGCTGTATGATTTCAAGCGCTTTTCACAACCCGTTAGGGTTCCTTTTCAACTTTCCCTCACGGTACTAGTGCGCTATCGGATTCAGGTTAATATTTAGAATTGGGAGATGATGTCTCCCATCTTCCTACGCAAAAACCAATGCGCAGTACTCAAGCATATAGGGAATTATCTTTGTAAGCTACGCCTACTGGGCTATCACCATCTATGGCACTCTTTTTCAAGAGATTTCGGCTCGCTCACAGAAGATATGCCCCTAAGCTTAAAACACCACATCTGTTGTATATTTCTATACAACATTCGGTTTGTTCTATGCTCTTTTCCTTCGCCAGTACTCAGAGCATCGCTTTTGCTTTCTTTTCCTGCAGGTACTAAGATGTTTCAATTCCCTGCGTATGCACTTCTTTCGAAGCGATTCGGGGATCTTCGGGTCTAAGGATGCGTGCTCCTCGCCGAAGCTTATCGCAGCTTGCCACGCCCTTCATCGCAACCTGAACCTAGTTATCCATCATACAGCTTGCACAAGCCCTGTTCTGTAAGGCCTAATTAACAAAAACTATGTATGACCTCACAAGCCAAAAAAAATAATTTCTGGCTTCAGTCAAGACTATAGAGAAAAAGCTCTCTATAGTAATTTAACCTCGTTGGATCCAGTAAATATGGACCCAACGGGATTTGAACCCGTGGCCTCTCCGTTGCAAACGGAGCGCTCTGCCAACTGAGCTATGGGCCCTTTAATTTTACATTATTAATTTCCTTAAAAAATAATTAAAAACCCAATATACTCAGTGACATGGCCACATTGCACTAAAGTTAGTAAGATTATGTTTTCACAGAGGAACTGTAATGATAAAGATTTGCCTTGCAATTTTTGAGAAAATAAAAGGAGGTGATCCGTCCGCAGGTTCCCCTACGGACACCTTGTTACAACTTAGCCCGCCTCACAAATTTTAGAATCGACAATACTCTCTTAACGAGTAATGCCTCATCTAAAATTCACTCGGCTGGCTTGATGGGCGGTGTGTGCAAGGCGCAGGGACTTATTCACCGCCTGTTAGTGACAGGCGATTACTGGGGATTCCACCTTCATGAGGTTGAGTTACAAACCTCAATCCGAACTGAGGCTGAGTTTAGGGGATTACCTTGCCCTTTCGGGTTTGGAACCCATTGTCTCAACCATTGTATGCCGCGTGTAGCCCAGGAAATTCGGGTCATACAGATCTACCGTCGCCCACTCCTTCCTCTTGCTTGCGCAAGCAGTCTCTCTAGAGTGCACATTTTCAAAAGAAAATGTTAGCAACTAGAGATGTGGGTCTCGCCCGTTGCCTGAGTTAACAGGACGCCTCATGGTACGGGCTGACGATGACCATACAGCACCTCTCAGCGTGTCAAGAAAGCCCTTTAGACTGTCCATCATCCTGCTGTCGTCCCTGGTAAGTTCTTCCGGGGTTGTGTCCAATTGAACCGCAGCATCCACCCCTTGTAGTGCGCCCCCGCCAATTCCATTAAGTTTCACCCTTGCGGGTATACTCCCCAGGCGGTGGACTTATCGCCTTCGCTTCGGCACTCCATAATCCCTAAGATTATGGAACACCAAGTCCACATCGTTTACGGCTGGGACTAACCGGGTATCTAATCCGGGTCGCTCCCCCAGCTTTCGTCTCTCACCGTCAGAGCCATCCTCGCCAAGCGCCTTCGCTACGGGTGGTCCTTCTTGGATCATAGCATTTCACCGCTACCCAAGAAATTCCCTTGGCGTCTTCTGGTCTCGAGCCTAGCAGTATCTTAGGCACTTCTACAGGTTGAGCCTGCAGATTTCACCAAAGACTTGCTAAGCCGGCTACAGACGCTTTAGGCCCAATATAAGGGGATACCACTCAGGGAGCACGTATTACCGCGGCGGCTGGCACGTGTCTTACCCTCCCTTTATTCGCCAAGCTTTTTAGACTTGGCAAAAGCAAGCAGAGCTTGCACTCGGAATCCCTCTGTCACGCTTTCGCGCATTGCAGAAGTTTCGCGCCTGCTGCACCCCGTAGGGCTAGGGCCCTTATCTCAGTGCCCTTCTCCGGGCCATCTCTCTCAAGACCCGTACAGATCTTAGGCTTGGTGAGCCATTACCTCACCAACTACCTAATCTGCCGCAGCCCCATCCTCATGCACCATTGCAACATGCTGCAAAGGCCTTTCACGAATAAAGCATTCCAGCATATATTCGCTATGGTACATTATGCCCAGTTTCCCGGGTTTTGTACCTCATGAGGGTAGGTTAGCCACGTGTTACTGAGCCGTACGCCAAAGGTATGCATAGTTATACCTTTCAGACTTGCATGGCTTAGTCGGATTCCGATAGCGGTATCCGCCAGCAGGATCAGCTGGTATGAAAACTTAAATGGAATTAGCAGAAAATCCTATCATTACAGCTTTACCTCGAAAACATAATCTTACTAACTTTATCACATCCAAAAAAACTTGGATGCTCATGAAATAAACTTTAATATCTGCAACTCAAAAATGCATGCGGATGCCAAACATTAATTCTGCATGCCTGGCACCGAATGCCAAAAATTTGAGCCGCCTTTTTTAAAAAATTTTGAGCCTAAATATAATTAGTAAATAGTGCTATTTAAAAAGGTTTCGTTAAAGAATCCAAAACCATTTTTTAATAAAAAATTAATTTTCAAAACCTAATAAGTTGTTATTAAAAAATAACTAAAAACAAAAAAAGTCTTAGTTTGGAACAAATCAGATGGAAAAATGTAATAAATAAAATCTTTAAAAATTTTGTTGATGATTAAGAATTTTACGGTTTAATGAGATTTATCTTAAAAATGTGCTAACAAAATGACTTTTATGAACAACAACGAAATAAGAGAAAAAATCTTTGGTTTAATTGAACTTACAAGGCCGGCAGAGTGGTCAAAAACTTTTGGAAATATGGTTATAGCAGCTCTCTTAGCGAAAAAAATGTTATTTGAAGATTGGTTAACATTCATAATAGCTTTTATCACTGCAGGTCCATTATTATGGGGTGGACTATATACTCTTAATGATTGGACTGACTACAAAAACGATAAATTACACAAAATAAAGAAAGATAGACCAATCCCATCAGGAAAAGTTAAACCAACAGAGGCATTATTTTTCGCATTGACTTTAATAACAATGTCTTTTTTTATTTCGTATTTTCATTTAAAAAACAACGTACTTTTTACTATTTGTCTTACTGCAATGCTGATTAATCAAACTCTCTACACTATGTACCCTTTTAATTTAAAGAAAGTTGTTGTTTTAGATTTAATAAGTGGCTCTTTAATAAACCCTGTTTTTAGATTTTTTGCTGGTTGGGTTATATTTAAGCAAGATTTTAACGCACCTCTGCCAATAATTATCTTTGTTGTTGGATTACAATTTAGCGGCTATTTACTTTATAGATTAAGTTCAAAAGAACATGAGCAAAAGTTGGGCTACAAAAGCTCAGTAGTGATATTATCGGAAAATTCTATAAAATTGACATCTTACATTGTGACAAGTATATCAGGCTTATCTTTTGTTTATGCATGCATAATAGGTATATTACCACTAAAATTTCTGTTGTTAGTAATTCTCTCATTACTTGCTTTTCCTCTCTACTATGATGCATTAGTCAACCCAACGAAAATGAACTTGAAAAAAGTATATAAATTAACATATTTGCATTATATTCTGTTTATTTTTGGATTCATATTATTGAGCTATTTTTAAAAAAATGTGATAATTTAAGAAATCTATTAATTTTCTAGAAGATCCAAATATCCTTTACATAAAAATTGAAATATTAACTAAAAATTAAAATAAACTACAAAAATTATTTGAAGGTGATATTGAATTAGCTCTCAAAATAACAAAAATTTTTATCCTTTCACAAAATTATCCCTTTCCAAAAAAAACAAAATATTTTTTTAACTACCAGAAAATATAAAACAAAAATAATCTAATTTACCTCGCACCTTTGCCACCACCACCTCCAGCACCTCTTCCACCTCTGCCACCAACTGAAGAACTAAAAGCATTATTAAAAGAAGATAGATTAGATAAGAAAGAAGCTGAATAAACAGACTGCACTCTTTTATTATTTAAATATTTTAAAAATTCTTTGTTTATAGTATGAGAATTACCAAATACGACAGCATAAACAAGATATTTTTCCCATAGTGCAACACTTTCCAATTCTTTATCTTTCATATATTCAAAATCATCAAAAAATTTCTTTAAACCAGCCCATTTAACATACTTATCAAAAATATCTGCTTGCATCCTCGATAAAACACCTGAAAAATACAAATTAATCGAAATAAATAAACATATTACAAAAATAGACAATGCAAAATAATACTCGTAGTTGCCAAAAGCAAGACTTTTAGTATATACTAATATCCAAATTAGTATAAAAAATGCACAAAACTTCTTAATAGACATTCCTGTTTGGGTTGTGTAAATTAAGAAACAAAAAATCAATGGTAAAACTAAAAAATAAAAATGATAAACATTAGAAAAGAATAAAAATAGCAAGTTAAAAATAACTAAAACAAAAGCAAAAGCGAAAAATAAAATTTCCCCACGATTATCAAAAAAAGTATTTTGAAATGCGTTTAAATTCAGTTTTTTCCGGAGATATTCATTCCAGAGTAAAAAAATATTATAACCGTTCTTCTGACTCATTTTCAGCTTTGAAAGAGTAATCTCATCTACTTCATCTGCTTCAGAAAAACTACCAACTGAGCTATAATAATTATATTTAATTCCAAACAATTTAAACAACATATCGAAAGGATTTTTTTCTTTAGCAAATAAAATCTTCATAAAATATTTCTCTTCCTCGCTTAACTCATCTTTTCCTTTTGATTTTTTTAGTAGCCAATCTTCTTTTGAGAATAAAACATAATTATTTTCTATTTTTTCTACAACTATATGGCCTCTCCTAACTAAATCTACAAAAGTTCCTAAAAAACCGTTAAGAGTTATCCCCTTGTTTATTATTATGTCTACAATAAAAGGTTTATCATCATATGGAATATCTCTAACATAATTTATCTCAACTTTATCTACTTCTCTCCCATATTTATAATACAAGATTACAAAGGCGACTAATAAAACTAAAAATGTGAGTATAACATAATAAGGCAAAAGATAACCGAAAGAATGCCAGAACAAATAATTGGACTCTTCTTTATTTATTTTTTCCAGAGCATATTCATTAATTCTTTCAGTATACTTTGTGTGATAGAAATAATTTTTGTCTGTTATTAGTGCTCTTATAACAATATCTTCTCTAGGACCAACATTTGTTTTTTCTAAATATAATTTATTACCAAGAACAATATCTTTCCCTTTACTAAACTGATGAATCCAAATTTTATCTTCTCCAGAAATATCTTTAGGGAATATTAGAGTAAATGTAAATTTATCTATTTTTCTTTGTGACTCATTATCCCACACAATCCAATAGAAATCATAACAATCCAAATATTCTCTAATACCTTTTGTAATTTTATAAGATAAAATAAAAGTCTTTTTTATAGGATTCTGCTTGGATGATTTTATAGGATAATAAACAGAATACTCTAACCTCCCTCCTTCTTTTTTTTTTCATTGACTGAAAGTTCTTTTAACCCTGAATCTTCTTTAATATAAACTTTGAAAGAATTATTATCTCTTTTTATTTTCTTTGGCTCATTAAAATACCCAAAAATTTCAGTAAAATTGCCAGCAAAATAATAAGTTAGTTCTTCGTTGACATCAATAGTTGCATCATCATTTATTTTATAAACTATATTTACTTCAGAAAAATGATATTCTTTACCTAACAAAGAATCCAAAAAACTAGGAGATAGAAAACCTGAAAATACAAAAACTACGGAACAAACTATCAGAAAAACAAAAAGTATATCTACGAGTTTATCTTTTAACGAGCCTTGAATCATTTAATTTCTATATATAGAAGAAATATATTTAAATATACTTAATTTTAAAAAATTTAGAAATATATCTTAAAATAACAAAATAAAAAAAGAGATATTTCTCAATAACACAAAAACAGGTATTGGAGATTACAAATTTATTCAAAACAACAAAAAAAGATAGAGAAAAAATAAAAACATCAAATTGCTCTCTGTCTTAGATATCTCTTCTTTCTTTTTTTTCTTCTCATTTTCTTTTTTTTCCACTTCCATCTTTGCCTTGCATGTGTTTTTTTAAATCTGCTACTATCTTGTGCCCTCTTACTCAAAGAATCACCCTGCCAAAATCTTCAGATTTGATTTTGAGATAACATACTTTTTGTCTATGTGCAATGCCTCCTGTGGTAAATAATGTTCAAACTTATTAAGTAAAGTATTCATCCCCAAATAAGAAAACCAAATTCCTAATGCAAATACAGTTCTTTCAAATGCAACTATTGGAATCAAAGTTTGCCAAAGTATAGGTGTAGAAGGAATTGTATACAAGAAAATAGTTGAACCTATCGCATGAGCCGTAAAAGTTGCACCAAAGCTTTTTGCTATTCTGTTTTCACTAAATATAGTTGCTGCAACAATAGGAATAAGCCAGTATAGACTATAATACCAAACTTGATTACCTATAGGATGAACAATAAACAACAACATGCAAAATATTGGTACTAATGCAATAAACTTTGAATCTTTTTTCCCAAAATAATATGCTGCAAACAACATAGGAGTTAATCTAAAAATATTGACCCAATCAAATGTTTTTTGGGCGATGAAAAAATCAACTATTTGCGCCAATAAAACTGAAATTGCCCCAACCAACGGTCCAAGAAATGCCCCTGCTATTGGACCTAAAAGTTGATTTAAAGTGAAATATTGGTTTTGAACACCTAATAAAGGAGAAAAATTTATTCTTGAAGCAATAAGAAAAATTAGTGCAAATATTGGTATAAACAATATCTTCTTAGGATTTATTTTAAAAAAGTTAATCTCCATTAAACCACCTTTAAAGCTGCGAATTATGAGGATAATAATATGGATTAATAAAAAGAAAGTGTTTTAAAAGAATGTGCTAACTTATAGGGAAAAACAGATAAAGAGCTAAAAAACAAAATTAAAAAACAAAATTGTTTGCTAATTAAACTTTACCAACTTAATTTTGATAAAAATAATATAACTAAAAATAACTTGCGTAAAATAAAAATTATAATTCAATAAATGTTTTAAGTAAAAAGTATTTTTGCTAAAATTTTAACCTGAGTTAAACAAGAAATTGAAAAATAAAAAAAGAAAAGAAAGAAATTGAAAAATAACAAAAAATTTAATCTTTGGAAATGTTGTAAATCTCCTTCAATGCGGGGATGAATAAAGAACTTGCTACGAAAGTACTAAAAACTGTGAATGCGCTCATCATTGCTATACCCAAACCTGTCGTTGCTGAAGACATTGCTAACAATTGTCCTAGATTAGCCAATGCTGTTGAACCCATTGTTAATCCTATAGCTGCAATTACATAACCCATGATTTCTTTGTCTTCTATGTTGAGTGCACCCACTATAAGACCTAATATTACCATTGCTATAGACACTAGGCCCATATCAACTGAAACTATGTTAAAACCTGTTACCAACCCCACTATTAAAGCTATTGCAACTCCTACAATGAATGCATAGCTTCCCAACTTTTCCAAGTTTTTGACCATTGGAATATCACCTCTTTAGTTAATAATTAATTTTGAAAAACAATTAAAAACCTTGCCTATAGTAATAAAAAACAAAAAGTTAATTTACAAAATGACTAAACTCAAAATAAAATATAAAATAGAGGCTTATCTGCCTCTATTTCTGAAACTTCTTTTCTTCCTTTTACTATAGCAATCTCTGCAGTAAACTGGTCTTGAAGGATCAGGTTCAAAAGGAACTTCTGTATCCAAACCACATTCACTGCACTTTGCCTTGTACAAGGTTCTTCCAAACTTATCTTGCATCTTTTTTCACTCCTTTTATTGAAAACTAACTCCTCACACATCAAAGAAGAATTAGTTTTTCAGTATTAATGCATTTTAACAAGGTTATTAAAAATTTATCTATGGACAAAAAAATGCATAGAAGTTCTAAAAATCTGATGCTAATATTATTTAACACTTTTAATTTACAAAGTATGAAATAATGTAAAAAAGAATTCATTTTTCCCAGTACTTTTCAAACTCTTTCTCTAACAAAGCTGCTAGATTTTTGTCATAAACAAAAATTAAATTTTCAGCATTTCCATAGGAAGCATTGTTAGTATAATTATAACTTCCACTACTAAACGCAATCCCATCTATAATAGAAATCTTATTGTGAAAAATATTTCTGCCAGACAAATCTACAATTTTTATGTCTATTCCATTTTCTTTGAGATATTCATCTTTCGCATCCTCTAGAGATGCTTGAGTACTATCAAATATAACCTTAACATCAACTCCACGTTTCTTAGCAGCGATCAAAGCATCTGCGATGTCTTTTTTAGTAAAGGAATATATCATAACATGAATTGACTTATTGGCGGAGTTATAAAAAGAAATTAGTTTTTCATGACAATTATCTTGTGGACATAAGTATAAATTAATCTTTGAAGAATCAACACAACTCAAAGAATCTGTGTTGGTTCTGTTATTTAAACTCAAACTAGGATAAAAATCTGGAAAAAATATTGGTATAAATAAACCTAAAGAGAAAGATAGAAACAACAAAATAAAAAGTAAACTTTTATTTATTCGCATAATTTTAATTTTATCACAAAAATATAAAAAGTTAATCAATAATTAAAAATAGAAAATAAAAAATTTTATAGTAAAAGTATTTTTTCGTATGTAACCTAAAGAAAAACTTAACTTATTTAAATAACAAAAAACAAAGATATCTTCAGATATAATGAAGAAGATTATAAACAAGACAACTAGTTATAGACATCCTTTGGATAACCCGACAATAAGGGTAATATACACCGGTAGACCAAAAGAGTATAAAAGTTATAGAATGGCCTATCCTTATAAAGTTTTGAGTGAAAGAGATCCAGTATTCAAAGCAAACATCCAGAAAATTCAAGAAGAATACAAGAAAGGCAAAATAAGCAATGAGCTAAGTAGAAAACTTTTCTTTGAAGAGGTTGAAAAAGCTTTAGAGAGAAGAAAAAACACTTACTAAGCAATTTTATTAACTTCTAGAACTTCTAGTCCAGAGTTATTGGTTCTGGACAGATAGATTCTCTATTTATCTTTTCGACATATAACAAATCAGCGAACTCTACATCTTCATCATCTCTTAAAGAATCAACAAAATCAGATAATAGCTCTGGATTTTTAAATTTAACAATGAATAATAAATCATAAATACCTGCTAAAACAAAAGAAGTGGTTATGTTTGCGCTATCATATTTCTTTAAGAATTCTTTTATAATATTGTTGTTAACAAGTTTAACTAAAACCAAAGCAGTGATTTTATAACCTAGAGAAGAAGTTGAAATTTTAGGATATATTCCTAAAAGAACTCCATTCTGTTTTAGTTTTTTAATTCTCTCATAAATTGTTTTTTGAGTTGTTTTGAAAAGAGTTGCCATCTTCTTACTATCTAACTTCTCATTTTGAAGCAGATAATTTAGTATTTTTACATCTAATTCATCTATTAAATAATCCATGCTAAAAAGCAATAATTAGTTAGTAATATAAAAATCTTTACATCAAAAAGAGATATACAAATTTAGGTTAAAAAAATACGAAATCTCAAAAATCTCATAAGGTAGAACATGTTTGATATTTCTTGAGAAAAGTAAATTCCAAAATGTTTTTCAAATAGACTCAAATAACTATTACTTCAAAACCCTCTTTAGAAAGTTTCTTAATCAAATCTTGGAAATATTGGTTATTCTGGCTTTTCAGATAAACTCTTTTTATTTCACTTTTCTTTGCAGTTGCAATTATCTTATTAACTGTCTCGCCCCACTCAAGACTTTCTTTAACACACACGCCCCTTTTAGATAGTTTGCTTTTACATTCCTCTAGAAGACGGTTAGCTTGCGATATCTGAGATGCAACAAAACCACATATCCCTTTTAAAGAATCTACATCAATAACAGCTAACAAAAAAATCTCTTTTGAATCTTGAGAAACTTTTTCTAAGAAATCTTCATTATCTTCACAATTATTTAAAATTACAACTAATGCTCTTTTACTCATATGTATCTATATATTTCTTTTCTTTCTTCTAAAATTAATCCCTTTTCACAAAGAAAAACACACAATGTTTTAGCCAAATCTTTGTTATTAACAACTTCTGCTAATTCATCCAAACTTGCTTTTCCTTTCTTCTTCAAAAAGTTGAGCAAGATATTAGATTTTTCATCAAAAATCTTTTTTTCTATAAAATAAATGTTGCCATCAAAATATTTCATTGACATAATTTTCTTTGAATCAATCAAGTTACGATTTTTATTTGAAAAATTTATTGCATCCTCTTCTTTAGAAAAAATTGAAAATCCTTTATCTAAAAAAGAGCAAGATTCTTTTATCTCAATATCTTTCCTTTCTGGATTATTTACAACTTTCAAAAGTTCTTTTGATCTTTCTAAGTTTAAATTACCAGACAAATTATCTCTTTCAAATATCTCGCTAACATCTTTTGTTTCTTTATACTGATAAATTGCTTTTTTATATCTGCTGCCCAACTTAAACTTTTCTACAACTCCTTCTTTTATCATATTTTGCAATTCTGCTATCTCCTCTTTGTTCAACAAATTTTCGAATTTACCTTCAACTCTATCCGACAAGCTCTTTGTTTTAAGCAGTCTTAATATTTTTTCTCTAGCACGATTGCTCTGTTGAATTTTTTCTAATTGCTTTTTATCATAGGATTTATTTACCATAACAAAAACATCATCTTTTATCTTAAAAAATTCTAAAACATCATTTTCTGATAGATTCACATTATCTTTTGGTTCTAACTTAATAAAAACACCCGAATCTTTTCTTAAAACAATTGCCATAAAAATCACATAAAATTAAGAATAATTAAAACTAATAGAAATTAAAACCATCTTGATATTGAAGATTGGCCTCCCTTTTCAGAAAGGTTTTTTTCTAGTTTATCTATATACCCTTCTACTCTATCCTTAGAAAAATCATGCTTATCGCACAAAAAAGAAAGTATTCCTTCTTTATCAGGTTTTCTAAAATCAAGAAGATAATCATCGCAATGATCTGGGTTCATGAAAATATCTTCAACTTCGTGATAATCAAACGTAGGTGCGTTTTTAACATTCTTTGTGATATCATCAAAGGAGTTATATTTTTTTACAAGATCTAAAGCTTTTTTTGGTCCAATATTGGGAAATTTATCATTAAAATCAGTTCCTATTAAAATGCCAATCCATATTAGCTTTTTTCTGTCAATACCTAACGAAGAAAGCACTTTTTTTAGTTCTACTCTTTCTGGCTTTATCTCAACATAATAAGATCTTCCTGCAACTTTCCTCTTTCCTACAATTGCAACATTCCTTAGTAAAACAGGAGCACCAAATAATAAACAATCGTAATCTTGTGAGGCACAACCATAGATATCACCTCTAGCATTCATATAGCTAAGTTGTGCTTCTCCATCAGAAGGTGCTTGAACACAAGGCAATCCCATAAGATCAATAAGTTCTTTTGCATCTTTTATCATCTCTTCATTAACTTTTAAAGCCTTGCTTCCTACTTTCCTAGCTTCTTCTAAATCGCCTTCTTTAAGCGCCTCCTCATGTTTTACTATTGCTTCTGTTCTAATCTTTGTTCTTTCTGTTAAAGTTTTCATCTTCAATTCTTTGGGCTTACCATCAAAAACAAAAACTGGCTTTATACCTTTTTCAATAATATTAATTGTTCTATAAAATATACCTGAGAGATGAGAAGTAACTCTTCCTTCAGAGTCCATTAAAGGAGTCCCATCATAACCTCGGATGCTTGCTAAAAATTGATAAATTATATTATATGCATCAAAACCTATCATCTTTCCATTTAAGGACTCTAACGAAATTTCTTCTTTTTCAACAATATCTCCCAAAGCAACTCCCATAATAAAAGATATTTGTTTTTACCTAAATATAAAAATAACACAACCACAAAAAAACGCTAGTTACAAATAAAAAATGAAATTTTACAATATTTTAGACTTTAAGAAAATATTTGTTCTATCAGGTAATGAGAACCTAAAATTAAGATTAAATCTTTTTTTGTAGCAAAAAGCTTGGCTTGCTCAAACGCAATTTTTGGATTTTTTATAACAACACAATTTTTAGGACAATATTTTGCAAGCATCTCAACACTCGCAGCTCTTTTGTTTTTAATTTCACATATTATTAAAAGATCTGATTTTATGCATTTTAACATTTTTCTAAAATCTTTATCAGCGAGACAT
Source organism: Candidatus Iainarchaeum sp. (assembly GCA_026414365.1). Lineage (GTDB taxonomy): Archaea > Iainarchaeota > Iainarchaeia > Iainarchaeales > SKW153 > SKW153. The sequence continues at coordinate 35,963 of JAOAJD010000001.1, forward strand.
GAAAAAACTACAATAAGCTTATTAAAATTTATATAATTTAAACTTTCAAAAGTACTTTTAACAGCACTGGGATTGTGCGCAACATCTAAAATAATCAGAGGATTTTTTTGTATAACTTCAAATCTTCCTTTCAAATAAGCATTTTTTAATCCTTCTCTAATAGCATTTTCACTAATTGGAAATCCAATAACATTTAAGTAGAAAGCAACACAACATGCCAAAGAAGCATTTTTTACATAATGTCTTCCTATGAATTTAATTTCTAAATTATCTAACTTCAATGGCCTTTTAATATTAAAAACGCAACCATTTTCACAAATATTAACTATTTCATAAAGAGGATTCAAAATTTTTGCTCTTTTCTTTTTTGCCATTTCCAAGATAACTTTTTTGCCTTTGTTGTTTTTGTCAAATACGACAACAGAATATTTCTTGATTATACTTGATTTCTCAAATGCAATCTTTTCTATAGTATTTCCCAAATATTGTACATGTTCTAAATCTATTGCGGTGATAACAGAGACTGTCTCTTTAAATATGTTTGTAGCATCTAATCTACCACCCATGCCAGTTTCAATAACTGCAAAATCAACTCTGTTATCTAAAAAATGCTTTATTGCAGCAGCAGTCAACAATTCAAAATAACTAGGTTTCTTTTTCATCTTTTCTGCATAACCTACAAAAAAACTAATAAGCCTTGCAAAATCATCATCAGAGATTTCTGAGTCATTTATCCTTATCCTCTCATTAACCCTAAACAGATGTGGTGAATAATAACTGCCAACTTTATAACCTGCCTCTTTTAATATTGAAGAAATAAAGCAAACAGTACTACCTTTCCCGTTACTACCTGCTACATGTATAACTCTCAAAGAATTGTAATCTATATTGCTAATTCTCATAAGCTCCTTTATTGTGTCTAAATTAAATCCTTTCATCTTAAAGTCAAGAGAATTTAAATAAGAGAGTGCCTCCAAGTAATTCATATAACCACTTAATACAAACATTAATTTTATTTTAGCCTAATCTTATTTTATAAAAAAATTATTTAAAGCCAAATTCACCACGCAATGGTACAAACACAAAGAGTCCCGGGTATTTTACTTTAACAATTTTTCCATTTGATTTAGTAAGTACTTCCAACTGTTGTGAATACTTGTCACCAATTGGTGCAACAATCTTACCTTTATCTTTCAATTGATCAACCAACGGCTTAGGAAAATATGGACAAGCCGCACTAATTATAATTCTATCAAAAGGTGCTTTTTCAACCAACCCTAGAGAACCATCTTTAGCATATAATTCAACATTTTCAATTTTGTGTTTTTTAAGATTATTCTCTGCAATATCCTTAAGCTCCTTTATTATCTCGGTACCATAAACTTTACCTTTTGGTCCTACAAGAAAAGATAACAGAGCGCAAACATAACCACAACCAACTCCTACTTCCAAAACTCTCATTCCATCTTCCACATCTAACAATTCAAGCATAATGGCTATAGTGGTAGGTTGGCTAATAGTTTGACCAAATCCTATCGGTAAAGCATCATCAAAATATGCATATTCTATAAGATCCTCTCTAACGAAAAATTCTCTCTTTACAGATAAAAAAGCATTTTTTACATTTTCACTTTTTATTACTTTACCAAAAAGCTCATTAACTAAATCTTGTCTTTGTTTATCAAAGTTTACTACCATAAAATATTAACAAATAAGTATAAACTAAAAAATTATTCTGCTTTTATTTTGGACCTTCTACTAATTTCTTTAACAAAATCTTTTGCATTACTAAAGGAATCTAATTCAGACTCCTCAACTATAGGAATACTTTCTACACTTCTTTTCTTGAATTCTCTGACAACAACAAAAGGCTTGCTTTCGAAAACAGATTGTGCTTTCTTAAGTTCCATTGCCTTTTTCTTTACCTCTTGCCTATGAACTGTCCTTGCAATTATCAGGTCAGAAAAATCAGAGTATGCTTTAAATGGTGCATGTTGAAAAATCGCCATATTCAACCCAAGCTTTTTGAGTTTATACAACGCTTCATCATCTATTTGTTCATCGAAAACATCTTTAAAATTTTTAACCTCTTCAAAAAAATCAATGTTTTTAAAAATTTCTGATCCTAACACAAAACTAATTCTTTCAGCAACTTCAAAACTTGCAGTTTCTCCCTTTGTATACCTTAAAATAGATTCTTTTGTAACAGAAACTTTTTTTGCTAACTCCGAAGAATTTATCCCCAACTCCGACATCTTTTTATTAAGCTTGTTTCTATCAACCAAAACTATCTCTTTACCTTTAAAATACCTTTTAAACAAAGGCTTGCCTTTTAGTACATCAGAAAATGTTTTTAAGGATAAAACTGGCAGAGAATATCTCTCATACAGTACCCCATCTTTTAAATCAAAAACTTTTGTTCTTTCTCCAATTATAAATGCTTTAGCATTTAAAACCGCCGATAATTTCTTCAAATCGTCTGCCTGCTCAGGCCTAATTGAATCAACATTGCTAAGTACTTTGATTAGAAAGATTTCATTATTTATTTTTGCCATAATATCAAAACATGAGTTTGTATCTGTAAAAGTTGCTACATCAAAATTATTCTCCCTCAACAAAGCAACTAACTTCGCCAGAAGAATTTCTCTCATAATATCACACTAAATATAAAACCAAACATTGCCAATAACATTGCATATTTACTCAAAAATTGAGACTTACTATAATTATTTTTCTTAAATTCATTCAGCGCATTATATAAAAAAATACCTGCAAAGAAAACTAATAAAAAATATACTAAACTCTTGGTAAATCCTAAAATCCAAACAAACAAAGCTAAACAGAAGCAAACAACATAAGAAAAGAAGATTAAAACAGTAGCTAAATTTTTGTCTAACATGGGTAAGGTGACCTTATGTTTTTTATCAATTCCCATGTCCTCAAAATCCTTTATAATTTCTCTTCCAAGTGTAGCAAAAAATGCACAAGTTGCAAAAATAAAAGGCATAGCATAATTACCAAAGCGAGAAGCTCCTAAGATAAAAGTTGCACCAGTGTTATAAGATACAACAATATTTCCAAAAAATTTTATCTTGTTCATAAAAGAGGAATAAACTATCAAAAGCACCGTACTTGTAAAAGATATTAAAAAGGGGACCAAACCAACAAAGAGAGCAATTAAATTACCTAAAAAGAATAATAGAATTGAATAATAGAAAAGATTTTCTTTTTTTATACTCAAAAACTTGTTTTTCTTTTTATCAATAGAATAGTCAAAATAGTCATTTATTGTTTGCCCGCCAGCACAAACAAAAAAAGCTACGGACATAGCAGATATTAGTTCTAAAGATAAAAGACTAGAACTTTTTGAAACAAAAGCCCCTGCCATCACTCCCAAGGAAGCAATAAAACAATTAAGTGGCCTTATAATTAACAAATAATCTTTTAATCCCATAATAAATAAGTTTTACTTTTTAAGTTATAACCTTTATCTTTCCTTATTATAAGTAAATACTTTATATTTTACCTTTGCCAAGCAAATTTTTTATTTTAGATCCAATGGCTACAACTTCGTAAAATATTAAATATTATCTCCTTGCTTTAAATGCCTTTGCAACTGCCAAAATAGCTTTTCTATATGCTGCTTCTCTCATATCACAATTAAACTGACTTTTTATTTTCCAAACTTCCATAAAACTACTTTTCATCCTTTGAGATAATTTTGAATGAACTTCATCTTCAGTCCAATAATAGCCGCTTAAATTTTGTACCCACTCAAAATAGCTAACAGTTACTCCTCCTGCATTTGCCAAGATGTCAGGCAAGACCACAGAGCCTTTTTCAAACAATATTTTATCTGCCTCTAAAGTTGTTGGGCCATTAGCTAATTCTAAGATAATTTTTGCTTTTATATTATCAGCATTCTTTTTTGTTATCGCGTTTTCTAAAGCTGCAGGAACCAAAATATCAACATCTAACTCTAAAAGTTCTTCATTTGTTATGTTTTCACTATTTTTCATGCCTATAACACTTGTTGTATTTCTCTTGTGCTCCAAAATTTTTTCCGAAGATGGCAATCCATTTTTATTATATATACCTCCTTTGGAATCACTAACTGCTAAAACTTTAAAACCGTTCTCTTGTAAATATTTTGTTATATAATATCCTGCATTTCCATAACCCTGAACAGCTACAGTCTTACCTTTACATTTTATGTTCTTTAAAGCCTCTTCTAAACAAAACCATCCGCCCAAAGAAGTTGCTGTTTCTCTACCTAGAGAACCACCTAAACATAAAGGCTTACCTGTTATAACGCCTGGTGCATGCTTACCACATAGTTTTTCATACTCGTCCAACATCCAGCCCATTATCTCTGCATTTGTATTTACATCTGGCGCAGGAATATCTATTTCTGGACCCAAAATTTTGTAAATTGCTCTTATATATGCTCTACTCAAATGTTGAAGCTCGTGTCTAGATAACTTCTTAGGATCTACTGCAATTCCTCCTTTACCGCCTCCATATGGCAAACCTAATAATGCGCATTTCCAAGTCATCCACATAGCCAAAGCTTTAACTTCCTCGCCTGTTACATTAGGATGAAACCTAATTCCTCCTTTAGTCGGACCCAAAAAGTGATTATGTTGGCTTCTATATCCTTTGAAAACTTTCGTAACACCACTATCCATATCTATTGGTAAACTAACTTCAACACACAATTCAGGCTCTTTTAACGCTTCTCTGATGTGTTGTTCTAACTCCATTTTCTCTGCTACTATCTCGAATTGATCTTGTGCTAACTTAAAAACATTTTCTGTCATTTAACCATTTAAAAAAACAAAAAGTTTATAATAGTGACGAGTTTAAAAAAAACAAAATATAAAGCTTTTGCATTTTACCAATTAAATGTGATTTCTATGGAAAGCTATCAAACTTTAAAAAAAATAAGAGAGACAAAACCTCTAATCCATCATATAACAAACTGGGTCACAATATATGATTGTGCAAACATAGTCAGAGCTTTTGGTGCACTGCCAGTGATGGCACACGCAGAAGAAGAGGTAGAAGAAATGACATCAATATCTAATGCCTTAGTTTTAAACATAGGAACGTTAACAAAAGATATCATAAATTCAATGATAAAGTCAGGAAAAAAAGCAAACGAAAAAAATATACCGATCGTTTTAGACGCTGTGGGTGCTGGAGCAACTAAGTTTAGAACAGAGTGTGTTAATAGGATTATTAAAAGTTGTAAAATAGACGTTATTAAAGGAAACCTCGGAGAAATTGCAAGTGTTTTCGGTTCAAAAGCAGAAGTTAAAGGTGTTGAATCTATAAGTTCTTCTGAAAAACCAGAGGAGTTAGTTAAAAAGTTTGCAAAAAAGTTTGATTGTACTGCAGTTATTACCGGAAAAATAGATTATGTTTCAAACGGAAAGAAAAACTATAAGATATCAAATGGCTCAGAGTATATGGGACAAATAGTTGGTACAGGTTGCATGGCTGCATCAGTAATAGGTTGTTTCGTTGCCATTGAAAAAGATTATGCGAAAGCATCTGCTCAAGCTTTAAGCTGCTTTGGTATAGCAGGAGAACTTGCAGAAAAAAGAACTAAAGAAATCGGTAGCTTTAAAACTGCTCTTTATGATTGTATATCGCAAATTAGTGAAGAAGATATAAAAAGACTATCTAAAGTTGAAGAATATGTATAAAAAGATATCAAACAAAATGGGTTTGTATTTTATTACAGATAGTAGATTAACAAAACAAGGAATAATAAAAGATGTTAAAGATGCTTTAGAGTCAGGAGTAAAAGTTATTCAATACAGAGAAAAAAATAAACCAACCAGAGAAATGCTTGTTGAAGCAATAGAAATAAAAAAAATGTGTAAAAAGAAAAAGGCCATATTTTTGGTTAATGACAGACTAGATATTGCATTAGCTTCCAAAGCGGATGGAATTCATATAGGCCAAGACGATATGCCAATAAAATATGTAAAAAAATTAATGCCCTATTCAATAATAGGTGTTACAGTTCATAATATAAAAGAGGCTTTAGAAGCAGAAAAAAAGGGTGCATCTTATTTAGGTGTTTCCCCAATATTTGAAACATCAACAAAATCTGATGCTGGAAAAGCTATAGGAGTTGAGGCTTTAGAACATATTATGAAAAAAGTTAAAGTTCCTGTAGTAGCAATAGGTGGAATAAATGAAGATAATTTGCAATCTGTCTTAAAAACAGGTTGTAGAAATATTGCAATGATCTCAGCTATTTTAAAATATGAAAATGTTAGAAAAAGATGCGAAGAATTTAACAAAATAATACTTAAAGAATAATAAAGTGATGCAATGACACAGTTAGAAAAAGCAAAAAATAAAGAAATTACCCAAGAAATGAAGATAGTTGCTAAAGAAGAGAATATTAAAATAAATAAATTAGTTAAAGGAATAGCTGATGGTAAGATAATAATACCATCTAATATAAACCATAAAAAAAAGAATATTGTGGGAATAGGTAAAAACCTTAGAACTAAAATAAATGCGAATATTGGGAATTCATTATACAATAGTAGTGAAGAAATTGAATTAGAAAAACTAAATGTTTGTATAAAATATAAAGCAGATTGCGTTATGGATTTGAGCACTGGAAATAATATTGATGGAATAAGAAAAGAAATGTTAAAAAATGCACCTATGCCTTTAGGTACTGTGCCTATTTATCAAGCAGTTGTAGAAAAGCAATCAATCACAGATCTGACAGAAAGAGATTTTATCGAAGCAATAAAAAAACATATTGTTGATGGAGCAGATTTTATAACAATACATGCAGGAATTAATAAAAAAAGTTTAAAATATTCTAAAAAGAGACTTGGAGGAATTGTTAGTAGAGGTGGTTCAATTATAGCTCTCTGGATGCACCATAACAAAAAAGAAAACCCACTCTATGAATGTTTCGAAGAAATATTAGAAATTGCCTATAAATATGACTGTACTTTGAGTTTAGGAGATGGATTAAGACCTGGATGCATAAAAGATTCCACAGATAAAGCACAAATATCTGAGCTAAAAAAATTAGGAGAACTTGCTAAAATAGCAAAAAATAGAAATGTACAAGTAATGATCGAAGGTCCTGGACATATACCAATAAATCAAATAAAGGAAAATATTTTTTTAGAAAAAAAATATTGTGATGGAGCACCATTTTATGTTTTAGGTCCGATAGTTACTGACATAGCTCCTGGTTATGATCATATAACTTCTGCAATCGGTGGCGCTTTGGCAGCATACTATGGTGCTGACTTTTTATGTTATGTTACGCCTGCTGAACATTTGAGACTCCCTTCTTTAGAAGATGTAAAAGAAGGGATAATAGCGGCAAAAATAGCGGCCCACGCAGCTGATATTGCAAAAGGTATAAAAAATTCTAAAGAATGGGATAACAAAATGTCAAAAGCAAGAGCTATGTTAGATTGGCCAAAGATGTTTGAATTAGCAATTGACAGCGAAAAAGCTAGAAAGTATAAAGGAGAAATTAAAAATAATTTTGAACCATGTACTATGTGTGGTAAATATTGCGCGGTGAAGATCTATCATGAGTGCAACAATAAAAAGTGAAGTTGACTTTATAAATGCGATAAAAACAGAACCAAAAAATAAAGAAGTTATTGAAGGAATAGGAGATGATACAGCAATTATAAAAATTAGTAGTAACAAATATCTCCTTTTCACCACAGATATGTTCGTAGAAAACGATCACTTTTCTTTAGCATATTCTAAACCCGAAGATATAGGGAAAAAAGTTATAGAAGCTAATGTTAGTGATATTGCTGCGATGGGAGGAATTCCAAAATATGCAGTAATATCTATTTCTTTAAAACAAAATATTAGTTTTGACTTTGTGAAAAGACTTTACAAAGGTGTTTACTATTCTTGTAATAAATACAATGTTGATCTCGTGGGTGGTGACACTGTTCATGGAAATGAAATTGTTATTAATGTAGCTATGTTAGGTTACGCAAAAACTGATGAGATATGCAAAAGAAAAGATGCGAAAGTTGGAGATTTGATAATGTGTTCTGGATATTTAGGAACATCAACTTGTGGGTTAGAATTATATAGAAATAATATAGACGGCTTTGAAAGTATAAAAAAATTCCATAGAGCACCGCATGCAAACTTAGACAAATCAAGAAAAGTTTGTAAATATGTAAATGCAATGGAAGATGTTAGTGATGGATTAGCCTCAGAAGTTAGAAACATTTGCTTAGAAAGCAAAAAAGGGGCAATAATATACTGGGAAAAAATTCCAATAAGGGAAGATGTGAGAAAAGCTGCGAAGATTCTCGGAAAAGAACCTGAAGATTTCGCGCTTTATGGCGGTGAAGATTTTGAACTTGTTTTTACAGTTAGCAAAAAAAACTATGAAAAAGTAAAGAAGTTTGGTTATGTTGTAGGAGAAGTTATAAAAGGTAACAAAATTTATCTAAGCAAAGAAAACAAATTGATAGAAATAAAAAAATTTGGCTACGATCATTTTGCGAGGACTAAAGTTTAGAGAATGACAAAACTAACTAATTACTTAGCAATCCTCTTTCCTTTCTTTTTGGGTCTTAGTTTTTTACTACCGCATTTTCTGCATAGTACTGGTTTTTTGTTTGTACCACTACGCATCTTATGGTTGCATCGCATACAAATCCATATACCTTCAAACAACCTCTTTTCAGCAGCTGGAAATCTAGCCATAAAAATCACTTTTTGCCTTATTAACAATAAAGATATAGTATGATTTAAAAACAAAACCTATAATAAAAAATAGTTATAGCCTAATTTTTTGCTCCCGTAGTGTAGTCCGGTTAAGCACAAGGGCCTTTCAAGCCTTTAGCCTGGGTTCAAATCCCAGCGGGAGCATAGTACTTATCTAATTATTAATTATCCTTTATTAAACTATGAAAGATGTCAATTAATTTAACCTTTATTTTATTATAGATCAGGAATGTTACAAATCTAGCAAATAAAAAATAAATATTATATATTATTGCTTTTCTTGTAAATTAGAATAAAAACAATTCTTTTCTTTTATCTCGTTAGCAAAGCAGATTACTTCGTCAACCCAATCTAGGTTTATGTAATATTTGTTATATTCCTTCTTAAGAACACCGCTATGCTCTAAAATTTTTGTATATTTGAATACAGATTGAAAAGTCACACTTCTTTTCCTTTTTATCTTAAAATAAATCTCTTTTATAGATAAAGGACCTTCTTGGGAAATAATATAAACAATCATCTCAGCAACAGAACTTTTCTCTTTTCCAAAAGTTATAGGTATAAAAAAACTGTCCTTGTCTCGGCAAATGTCAAAAAAATAGTCTTTATCAGTGAGTCCCATAAAGAGATGAAATTTTAAATAAAATAAAAATATTTCCTAATAATAACTTCAAAAAACAGAAGTCTTAAGTTAAAAGAATTACTTTAAAGAAGTCAATCTTTAACAATAAACAAATCTAATTTGTCTTTTGCTTTTTCTCTCGCATCTTGATGCTTTTTAAGAAATCTTTTTATACGCGAAGCTAATTCTGCTTTACATTCTTTACAAAGCAAGTTTCCAGATCTACAATTGTTAAATATTTCACTCAATTTTTTATCATCCTCTTCAAATAAGAAATAATAATATTTATAAATTGAACAAACTTCAGGAATTCCTCCTTTTCTCTTTTGCTCTTCTACTGTTGCTCTGCCACCAGTAAATGCTTTTGCAATTTTTTTATCGACATCTTTCTCACTATCTGTTGTAAAAATTGCGCTGTCAGGATCAGAAGCAGACATTTTGCCTTCTTCACCTAAACCTGGTAAAAACATGCAATGTATTTGTGCTGGCTTTGGGTAATTTAACTTATCTGCAACTGCTCTGGCAATACCCCTCCAATAAGGATCTTGGTCAATAGCTGCAGGTATTAAAGCAGGAACCTCTTTGCCCTTCAATATAGTAGGCAAAAAGCAAGGAGCCGCTTGCATTGCTGGGAAAAATATCATTCCAGTGTTAGTTTCATTAGTAAAACCAAAAACAGCTTTTGCTGTAGAAAATGTTGTCTTTTTAGCTACCTTTATTGCAATTTTATATAAAGTATTTGCATAATCGGTATTTGCAAAAATAAAGGTTTTTTTAGGCTTAAAGCCTATTGCAATAACATCTAAAGCATTCTCATAGGCAAAATTATGTGTTTGCTCTAAGGTTAAATCAGGATTGTACATAAACTTTTCATCATCTGTAAGTTGGAAGTAAAGTTCAGCATCAAAAGCATCTTGCAAATATTTAGTGAAAATCCAAGGCAAAAGATGGCCTAAATGAGTATTACCTGATGGACCCCGACCAGTATACAGAGCAAACTCGTTACCTGCTTTATACCACTTGATAATATTGTCAAAATCCCTGTGTGAAAAAAAGATTTTTCTTCTTAAAAAAAAATGGCTTTTGCCTGCAATTTTTTCCAATTCTTCTATTAAGTCATCAGTTATTGGTTTAGTACCAAATTGATTTATAAGCTTATTATAATCAACTTTTCCTTTAACTTCCCAAGGTGTTACTTTAAAAACCATAAATAATAAAACTAGAGTTTAACATATAAATATTGTGTTAGTTTTTACGAAACAAAAATAACAATTTTCTAATAATTAGCTTCCTTTATTCTTTGCCAAATCTTATTCCTCAAAGGTTCTGGCATCTCATGCCAAAAATTTTTCAACACGGAAGCGTAACAGTGAATAAAATTAGATTCTGTTTTTTCTAAACCTTTTACTTTAACTAGATCGTCTGCAAGCCTTGCAGCATATCTCTCTAAAAAAATAGCCTGTTTTGTTAGTAGTTTATCATCCAAAATTTTATTTGCTTCATCAAAAGCGCACATTCTAATAATTTGCCTTATCCGATCTACACAGTATCTGCCATGACCGCCCCTTTTCTCTAAAGCCTCAATAACCTCTTTATTCTTTTCTCTCCATTCTTCAACATCTAGAGATAACACTTTACATAATCTCTTTTGGTTTTTATCTGGTCTCTTAGAAGGCATAAAAATATCTTCTCCTTATAGATATACTTTAATTCTAATTTGACTATTCAAAAAGAAAAACACATATTTTATTATGTTTTATTGACTTTATAACTTTTATGGCAGAAATATTAAGTCAAAACAAAGTTATTGTAAAAAGCAACAAACTCAAAAGTCAACTAATAGAAAAAGGATTTGGAGAAAAAAAAGAAAACGGTTTATTAATACTTGATCTAAAAGAAACACTTTACCTAGTTGAAAAAGGTAAAATAGATATAGAAAATTGCAATCAAGAAAAATACGACTTCGAAAAATTGTTGAAATACGCAGAAAATAGAGAGAGCCAATTTTATACAAAATATGTGGTATATAAGGATTTAAGAGAAAAAGGCTACTGTGTAAAAACTGGTTTCAAATTTGGTTTTCATTTTAGGGTTTATCCAAAAGGAAAAAATGTTGGAGAAGCTCATACTCAGTATGTTATAAATGTTACCACGCAGGATAAAAGTTTTACTATGCCTGAGTTAAGCAGAATGGTTAGAATGGCCCAAACATTAAATACTGAATTAATATTAGCAGTAGTTGACTCTGAAGATGATATAAATTACTACAAAATTGAAAGAGCAACTTTTTAAAGATAACAACAAAAGGAAGATTATGATATATAAAAAAGAAATTTTGGTTAGAGTTAACGAAATATTCTTAAAGTCCGAGCCTGTGATGAAAAGATTTATGCAAATTTTAGAGAATAATATAAGAAAAATGTTGGATAATGAAAATATATCTTATAGAATAAGAAAAAAAAGATTTAGATTTTTCATTGAAGCACAAGAGACAGAAAAAGTAAAAAATATCTTGATTAATATCCCTGGCATATATTCTATTTCAGAATGCTTTGTGATAGAAACAAACGAAATAGAAAAAATAAAAGAATTTTTAAAACAACAATTTTATGATTATGTTAAAGAAAATGAAAGTTTTGCGATAAGGGCAAAAACAGATGGAAAGCAAATCTACAACAGCAAAGAGATAGAAAAAGAACTTGGTAAGTTAATAGACAGAAAAGTCAATCTTACAAAACCAGATAAAACTATTTTTGTAGAAGTTAGCGAAAGTGAAACATTGTTTTACACTAAAGTTGAGAAAGGGATAGGTGGTTTACCAGTTGGCAGTTCTGGAAAGGTTTTGTGCTTAATATCTGGTGGCATAGACAGTCCTGTTGCATGCTACATGTTAATGAAAAGAGGTTGTAGTATAGAACTAATACATTTTCATAGTTTCCCGTTTGTTTCAAGAAAAAGCATTGATAAAGTTATCAGAATTACAAGAGAATTAACCAAATTTCAACCAAAAATAAAAATACACTTCATTCCTTTTATAGAATATCAACTTAAAGTGAAAACAAGTGCAAAGGAAAATCTAAGAGTTATGCTCTATAGAAGAGGCATGTTTAAGATTGCAGAAAATATTGCAAAAAAGAATAAAATAAAATTTTTAGCAACTGGCGAATCAATAGCACAAGTCTCATCGCAGACTTTAGACAATTTAGAAGTTAGCTCAAAAGCAATAGAAATGGAAATATTAAGACCTTTAATTGGATTAGACAAAGAAGAAATAATAAACATTGCGAAGAAGATCAATACTTATGAAATATCTATAGAACCACATGAAGACTGTTGCACTATTTTTTTGCCAAAAAAATCGTCAGCTAAAACAACAATTGAAGAAATAGAAAAAATAGAAAAGAAAATTAAAGTAGACAGTATAGTAAAAAAAATAATAAAAAAAGAGAAAATAGAAGATATTAACTAATTGTGATAAAATAATAAGAACTCAGAAGTCTTCTGGCCTAACTGTCTTTCTACCGTTTGCCTTAGCTCTCTCGCAAGCTTTTTTTATCATCTCCTCCACAACTTTACTTAGTGCTTCAGGTGCATCACCAGCTGTATTCATACCCTCTTTACTTATAATCTCCTTAACCTTTGAAGTTACTACTAACAATTCCGCCATGTTCTCACCTTTTATGATAAAAAACCAATTAAATAAAAACACAAACTTATTTTAATGAATTGCTTTTTAATTTTTTATTATTACAAAAAAACAAAAATAAGACGTTTCGAAAAACTAACAAAAACAATATAGTTGCAAAAGATAAAAATGACTAAAATATTTCTTAAAATTTTACAAGAAAGTGGCAAAGAAAGAGAGTTTGATCTATTTTTAAAAATATTCAAAAAAATACCGAGATACAAGTTTGCAATAATAGTTGTAGATGATGAAATAATTGAAAAATATGTAAATGTGTTATCAAAGGAAATTAAGTTTCTAACAAGGATGAACATATTTCCAACTATCTTGCTAACAAAAAGATGGAAATTAAAAAAAGAAGACTACCATAAAAAGAAAAAAAGTTTAGTTGACGTAAAAGAAGCTCTAACAAAATATTTCATGAAATATCAGATAAAATTTGACGAAATGAACTTTGCTATAAAAAACGGAAAAACAAGAATCTCGTTATTTAAGATAAAAAAGATAGTAAAAGCAAAAAGGATTCCTGTTGTTATTGGGAATATAAAAGAAAAAGGTAAAATAAGGACTATAGAAAAAACTAAGGCATGGCAACTTTTGGCATCTACCTTAAGACCAACAAAAATAATAATATTGGATGAAGACGGTTTTGTCAAAGATGCCAAAAGAAAAAATTTATATTTTATAAACATAAACACTCTCGATACAAAAAATATCTCCGACAAACACATAGATTTTATCAGAAAAAGCAGAAAGTTCCTTAGAAAAAATCCAAAGATTGCTCTAATAGTCACTTCGCCTGACAAGATAATAAAAGAAATTTTTACAATAAAAGGTAGAGGGACATTTATAAAATACCATGAGATAAGATATGCTAAAAGACTTGGAAAAGAAAAAAAAGAAAAATTAAGAAAACTTATAGAGAGAGCTTTTAGAAGGAAATTAAAAAAAGATTATTTCAAAGAAAAAATAATAGAGGTTGTATATCAAAAAGACTTTGAGGGAGCTGCAATAATAAAAAAAATTGGCAATTTTTACTATTTGGACAAATTTGTAGTAGATGTTCCATACCAGGGTACAGGTTTAGGAAAAAGTTTGTGGGAAACAATAATCAGAAAATATCATAAAATAATGTGGAGAGCAAGAAAAAATAACAAAATAAATAGTTTTTACATAAAAGAGTGTGATGGTCTAATCAAGAAAAACAATTGGATAATTTATTGGAAAAATATAAGAGAAGAAGAAGCAATTAAAAACATTTCAAATATATATATAAAAAAAACAGACTTTAAGTAAATTTAAGTAAAAAAAAATATTAATTTGCAAAAAGAGTAAATAAAAGAGTTGGTAAAATGGGTAAACTAAGAAACCAAAAAATCTTGACAGAGAGTGACATAAAATATTGGGCATTGGGAGCAAAAGAAGTAATAAAAATATTGAATAGTTCAGATAAAGGCTTAAGTAACAAAGAAGCAGCACAAAGATTAGAAAAATATGGGCCTAACGAAATAAAAAAAGAAAAAGAAGTTACTCCTCTGGAAGTTTTTCTGAATCAATTTAAGAATACTTTTATAATTCTATTAATATTTGCGGGCATCCTTTCTTTAATAATAGGAGAAACTTTAGAAGGGGCTGCAATATTCTTTATAATAATACTCAACGCTACATTGGGATTTATCCAAGAATATAAGGCAGAAAAAGCAATAGAGTCACTCAAAAAGATGACTAGTCCAAACGCAATAGTGCTAAGAGATGGAATAGAACAAAAAATACCTTCAGCTGAAATTGTTCCAGGAGATATTGTAATATTGGAAGCTGGATCAATAGTGCCTGCAGATTGTAGAATAATAGAATCATTTAATTTAGCTGTTGACGAAGCTTCATTAACTGGTGAATCAGTACCATCTAAAAAAGATGTTAAAGTAGTGAGTGAAAAAACATCTGTTGCTGACAGAAAAAACATGGCATATATGGGTACAATAGTTAGTGTTGGGAAAGGAAAAGCAATAGTTACTTCCACAGGTATGAATACCGAGTTAGGAAAGATAGCAGAATCTTTAAAAGAAAGTGAGCAAACAGAGACACCGTTGCAAAGAAAATTTACAATGCTTTCAAAACAAATAGCAAAAATAGTACTTTTGTTAGTCTCTTTTGTTTTCTTAGTTTCATTTTATAGAAACTTTCCATTATTTGAAATAATTTTGTTTTGTTTAACAATAACTGTATCGACAATACCAAACTCTTTGCCAATAATTGTAACTGTTGGTTTATCCCTAGGAGCAAAGAGACTTGCAGAAAAGAACATGCTAGTAAAAAAGTTATTTGCTGCAGAAAGTTTGGGCTCTGTTACAGTAATATGCTCAGATAAAACAGGAACTTTAACTAAGAACCAAATGACTGTAACAAACATATTTTTTAATTATGAGGTTGAGGTTAGTGGTAGTGGTTATGAACCAACTGGAGATTTTAAAAAAGATGGAGAAAAAATAGAACCTTCAAAGTTAGAGAAATTAATGAAAATAGCTACACTTTGTAACAACGCTTCTCTAGTAGAAGAAAAAGGAGAGTTTAAAATAATTGGTGACCCGACTGAAGGCTCACTAATAGTAATGGCAAAAAAAGCAGGATATGATAAAGATTATTTTTTGAAAGAAGAAGAACTGTTAGCAGAATTGCCATTTGACTCTGAAAGAAAAATGATGTCAGTGATATATAAAAACAAACAAACCAAAAAAATAGAAGCTTATGTTAAAGGGGCACCGGACATACTAATAAAAAAATGTAACAGAATATTACTAGAAGATGGTAAAATAAGAAGAATAAGAGAAGACGATATTAAACTGATTATAGAAAAAAATAGAAAATATGCTGAAAGCGCATTAAGAGTATTAGGCTTTGCATACAAAGAAGTTTCAGATAAAACAAAAATGGAAATAGATGAAATTGAGGAAGAATTGATATTTGTTGGATTAGCAGGAATGATAGATCCGCCAAGAGAAGAAGTTAAAGAGGCAGTGAAGAAATGTGAAGAAGCAGGAATAAAAGTTATAATCATTACTGGGGATCATCCAGCTACTGCCAAAGCTGTTGCAGAAAAAATAAACTTGTTCAAAAAAGGAGATATTGTCCTGAATGGTGCTGAGTTAGATGAAATGAATGAAGAAGAACTTTTAAAAAATATAGAAAATATAAGGGTTATAGCAAGAGCCCTGCCAACCCATAAGTTAAAGATTGTAGAAGCATTGCAGAAAAAGGGACATATTGTTGCCATGACAGGAGACGGAGTTAATGACGCTCCTGCTTTAAAAAGGTCAGACATTGGTGTAGCTATGGGAATTACTGGAACTGATGTGGCTAAAGATGTTTCACAAGCAATATTAGTTGATGACAATTTTGCTACTATTGTAAATGCAATTGAAGAAGGCAGAGATATTTATGATAAGATAATAAAATCAGCCAGATATTTGTTGTCTTGTAATATGGGAGAAATAACTGCAGTAATAATCACAGTAATAACTAATTTACCTTTACCATTAACTCCCATACAAATACTAACCATGAACATACTAACAGATGATCTCCCAGCACTAGGTTTAGGTACTGAAAAACCAGAAGAAGGAATAATGAAAAGACCACCAAGAAAGCCCCAAGAAAATCCAATAACAAAAACCATATTTATCTTAATATTTATTTATGGCCTAATAATGGGAATAGCAACTGTTTGGATATTCCAAAGCTATCTTGGAGAAGGATTAACAAAGGCCAGAACTATGGCATTCACAACTCTTGTTATGATACAGATGTTTGCTGTTGTTAGTAGTAGAACATTATATCCTTCAATAAAACATATAAATTTACTAACAAACAAATGGTTGTTTTTGGCAATAGTTGCATCAATAATAATACAATTAGGAATAATATACTTCCTTCCATTACAAACAATATACGAAACAACTTCAATAGGGATAGAAGACTGGATAAAAATAATTGAAATATCTATAACTGGGTTTATTCTCATGGAATTAGGAAAGTTTGTAATCAGAGATATTGACAAAAAAAACAATAATATAAAAAATATTTAAACTTAATACATAAGAAATAATATTGTGCGGCCTTGATGAATTGACGATGAATCTGATCTTTAATAAGAAATGAAGATAGATGGGCGAACTGAGCCGCACAAAACAAAATTTATATTTTGAAACCTATATACAACAAATAGTGAATAAATTATCGACCAAAAAAATTTCTCCAACATTTATTAAAAGAATTATAAAAAAAGAAAAGAAGAAGACAGAAGTGCTTTAATCACTTCAGTCTAAATCAGGAGTCTCTCCTGTATCTTTGCTTGGTCCTTTAGACTTACTACTACCTGCAATGATATCATCAATTCTTAGTAACATTTCTGCAACTTCTGAGGCAGATGTTATAGCTTGTGTTTTTACACTCAATGGTTCAATCACTCTTAATTTTCGCATATTCTCTATTTTGCCATTAAAAACGTCTACTCCATAATACTTTCCATCCTTCTCTTTGTGCTTACTTCTTAACTTTACAATAGTGTCTATCGTATCCATCCCAGCAGTCTCTGCTAAAGTTTTTGGTATTACCTCCAATGCATCTGCAAATGCCTCTATTGCTAATTGTTCTCTACCACCAACATTAGGAGCATACTCTCTAAGTTTTATAGCCACTTCAACTTCAGAAGCACCTCCACCTACAATAATCTTTCCATTCTTCAGTGCGCTGCAGACAGCTCCTACTGCATCATGTACTGCCCTCTCAGCTTCATCAACAACGTGTTCTGATCCACCTCTTAGCAAAATACTTACTGCCTTCGGATTTTTACAATTCTCTATGAAAGTCATTGCGTCACCTGCTATCTTTCTCTCTACTACTAAACCTGCATAGCCTAAATCTGACTTACTCAAATCATTTATTCTAGACACTATCTTTGCACCTGTAGCTCTTGCTAATGCATCCATATCTGATTTCTTAACCCTTCTGACAGCTAATATCCCTTCTTTTGCTAGATAATGCTGAGCTATATCATCAATCCCTTTTTGACAAAGTAAAACGTTTGCCCCTGATTCTTTTATTTTAGCCACCATATTTTTTAACATTCTTTCCTCTGAATCTAAGAAAGCTTGTAATTGTTCAGGATCTGTTATTTGGATCTTCGCTTCAGTCTCAGGGCCTTTTATTTCTAATGCTGCATCTACCAAAGCAATTTTTGCATCTTCTATTTTTTTAGGCATGCCTGAATGTACTACTTCTTTATCTATAACAATACCTTTTATTAACTGCGAATCCTTCAAACTGCCACCAACTTTCTTCTCCACCTTTATAAAGTCCATATCAATTATTACTTTGTTATCTTTTTCTTCAGCCACTTGTACAACAGCATTAACAACTAGGTCCGCGAGCTCTGATGCTGCCTCAGCACTTTTTCCAGTCATAGAAGTTAATGCAATATCTCTCAGTATATCCTTATCTTTTATACTTATTGACTCAGAAATACTCTCATAAACCTCTTTGGCTTTCTGGGCAGCGAGTCTATATCCTTTTATTATTATTGATGGATGAATCTCATCATCCAAAAGCTTCTCTGCATTATGTAAAATTTCACCTGCAAATACCACTGCTGTAGTCGTACCATCTCCAACTTCATCATCTTGAGTCTTTGCAACTTCGACCATCATCTTTCCTGCAGGATGTTCTATACTCATTTCATCTAAGATTGTTGCACCATCGTTACTTATTGTAATATCACCTAAGTCATCAACAATCATCTTATCCATTCCTTTCGGACCGAGAGTACTTCTAACGGCTTGCGCCACTGCTCTTGCAACTAATATATTTATTCTTTGAGCATCTCTTCCTCTTGTTCTTTTAGTTCCTTCAGCTAAAAAAACAACAGGCTGTTGATTTTCTGCCATAAACCCACCTCCTTAAGTTAGGTTAAAATAAAATCAGTATGTAAAATTTTGATGTACATAAGTTTTTAAAAATATATTTCAAAAATTGATGGATATGTGATTATTGGTTAAAGAGGAAACCCTTCTGAAAAAAATATAGTAAAATCTGTCGGGATATTTTTTTTCAGAATATTTACAAACTTCTCTTTTTGTTTGCTTGAAGAAAAAATTTTACAATCTTTATCTAAAAGGACAACTTTATTTTTACTATCAAACTTCACAGGATAAAGTCTACATGATAAAGGATAACTTTTTTTATTGTGGATGCTACATCCTAAACCTTCATAGAATGGGCAGCTATTACCGGCAAAAAACAAAATATCTTTAGAAGGAACTTTAGAATAGAAACCATTAGGCAACGCTAATGGAAAAAATATATCTGCTTCGCTAACATCTATAATTACAGGAATAGTTTTATTTCTTATTTTATTTATTAATTTACCTCCATCGTAAATTAATCTTGGCTTTTCTATAGGAATACCCTTCTTTGAAGCAAATTTTTTTGTTTCTTTATCTATCATAACAGAGGAAAAAGCCCTACAACAAAGCCCACACCTTGTACACATAGAAGATGTGAGATCAAACACGAAAGATTCTATTTTTGATAAATCATTCTGCTTTATTGCTCTCCCTTTATCTTTTTTTTTATCCTTATTTTTGTTACTCATATAAAAAAATAATATTAAGAATATTTAAATTATTTTTATGAATCTTAGCGAAAGGCTAAAGAGATGTGCAGAAAAAAATAATCTCTTCATATTAGAAAAAATTTCAAAAGGTTGGAGTAGTGAGATATACAAAGCAATGACAAAAGAATCTAATTTAATTGCCATAAAAATAGAGAAAGATAAAAGCAAAAGAAATGATATGTGCTTAAAAGAATACGAAAACTTAAAAAAAGCAAATTCTGTAGAAGTTGGTCCAAAGGTCTATTTCTTAGATAGAGAAAACAGAGCAATAGGGATGGAATTAATAGAGGGTATTCAACTTAGAGAATGGCTCTTCAAAGAAAAGATAAATAAAGAAAAGCTAAAATTTTTTCTTGAAAGACTTTTCTCACAAGCAAAGAAACTGGACGACATAAATTTAAGCCACGGACAATTAGCGAAAGTAGGTAAGAACATATTAGTTAGAAGAAACTGTAATAATTTTGAACCTGTTATCATAGACTTTGAAAAAGCATCATCCAATAGAAAAGCAAGGAATACAAAACAATTGGCATGCTTATTAATAACTAACAAAAATTCAAAGATAGCAAAAAAAGTGAGAGAGATTTTGGAACTTAAAGTTAAAAATTAATAATATTTGGTAAAAAATTACTTTACAAATTTCCTATCTACTTCATTAATTAAAACATCACAAGCTGCTTTTATTGATTCTAATTGCTTTATTATCCTCTCTTTTTCCTTCTCAATATCTTCTAGATTTTCATATGGTTCAATAGCCTCTCTAAACATACTCATATCTATATAAGAATAAGGGTGCGCATCCATCTTTTTTGCAATCCTTTCGACCATCTTACCTAACCAAATATTCAACTCATCTTTGACTTGACCTTTGATTTGTTTTCCTTTACTTATATGTTTTCTAACCATATTTACAATTGTTGCCCTCGGAAAAGGTAATTTGTCTTCAGGTAATTCGCCTTCTGTTTCTTCAACTTGTACTTCATCCCCTAAATGTTGCTCATTATTTTGTTGCATAAAAACACCTCTCAAATAAAATTCAGAAACATAAGTAAGAGTATTTATAATAAAATAGTCATTCAATAATATTTTAAATGGAATGCATAAGCAACAAAAAACTAAAGAACCATAAAGCTGAAATTATTATTACCTAAAATCATTTACTAAATGTTTATGTGAGTTTTATGACAGAAAATGAAAATGTGTTAGTTGTGGTTGGACTGGCAAGAAGTGGTAAAGACGAACTTGGCAATTATTTGGTAAAAAAATATAAATTTAGGAAATTTGTGATGAGTGATTCAATAAAGAAATATATTAAAGCTCTAGGGATAAAACCAACAAAACAAAACCTCTCAAAATATGGAGACTTGTTGAGAAAAGAAAAAGGAATGGATATTGTAGCAAAATTAACCTATAGAGAGATTCAAAAGTCTAAGAGTAATAAGATTATAATAATTGGACCACGCTCAAAAGAAGAAATAATTTTCTTTAAGAAAAAATTCCCTAAATTAAAGATTATCCTAGTAGAGGCAAATAAAGAAATAAGATTTAAAAGAAGAAATAAACTAGATCCGCAAACAAAAAAAGAATTCTTTAAAAGGGATAAAATCGATATAAAGAATAAAGGATTGAAAAAACTAATAAAATTGGCTCATTTCAAAATTAAAAACAACTCTACTCTACAAAAATTTCACACAGAAATAGATAAAATAGTAAATAATTTAAAAAAAATCAGTTGAAGATTATCTTTTTAAAAACCCAATTATTTACTTATTATTTATAAAAACATATTTGGCAATAAAAATAAAATTAACAAAGGACCCATAGCTCAGCCTGGTAGAGCATTGGTCTTATACACCAAGTGTCGGCGGTTCGAATCCGCCTGGGTCCACTTTTAATAAGAATTAAAAAATCAGAAAGGGTTAAGATAAGAATAAATAATTGCAATTTAATATGAAAATTTAAATTGATAAGGAATGATCTTATGACTAAGTTAATCCAATCTTTTTCTAAAGAATTGGAAGAAGAGATAATAAAATTTTGGAAAAATCAAAACATTGTAAAAAAGGTTGAACAAAAAAAAGGGGAGAAAAAGTTCTATATGATGGATGGGCCCCCTTATGCTTCTGGACATATTCACATGGGCACTGCATTAAACAAGATACTAAAAGACGTAGCTATAAGAAGTAAAAGAATGGAAGGATATGATGTTAGAGCACAAGCGGGTTATGATACTCACGGGGTACCTATTGAAATACAAGTAGAGAAAAAAATGAATTTTAAAACAAAAAAAGATATTGAACAATTTGGAGTAGACAACTTTATAAAAGAGTGTAGAAATTTTGCTACAAGATATATTGATACAATGAATGAGGAATTTTTAGATTTAGGAGTTTGGATGGACTATGAAAATCCTTACCTTACACTATCAAACGAATATATCGAAGGTATTTGGTGGACGTTCAAAATAGCTGATGAAAAAGGTCTTCTTTATTTAGGCAATTATCCAGTACATGTGTGCCCAAGATGTGAAACTGTAGTAGCATACAACGAAATTGAATATACAAAACTAACAGATAATTCAATATATGTAAAATTTCCAGTAAAAGGTCAAAAAAACAAGTTTTTGATAATATGGACTACTACTCCTTGGACATTGCCTGCAAACACTGGTATAATGGTACACCCTGAATTTGAATACGCGGAAATAAAACTATCAAATTCGGAAATTTGGATAGTTGCAAAAGATAGAGTAGAAGCTTTAATGGATGTGTTAGAAGCTGGTTATTCAATAGAGAGAACATTCAAAGGAAAACAAATAGAAAATATGGAATATGAAAATCCATTATTAAAATATCTTAATTTAAAAAAAATCAAAGGTGCTTATAGGATTATATTAAGTGAAAGATATGTCAACCTAGAAGATGGTAGTGGTTTGGTACATACAGCACCAGGTCATGGTAAGGAAGATTATGATGCAGGCACAAAAGCAGGATTGCCAATATTAAGCCCAGTAAATTTAGATGGAACAATGAAAGAAGAAGCTGGAAAATATTCAGGTAAAAAAGCCAGAGAAGTAGATAGTGAAATAATTAATGATTTAGAAAAAGATGGGTTTTTAGTCTATAAACATCCGTATACTCATGATTATCCAGTATGCTGGAGATGCAAAAGTCCTCTGCTTATGATTGCGCTACCTCAATGGTTCTTTGCTGTTGAAAAATTAAGAAATAGAATGATGGAACTTAATGAAGAAGTTAAGTGGGTTCCAGATTGGGGTAAAGCAAGATTTAAGAATTGGTTAGAATCTTTATCAGATTGGCCAATATCGAGGCAAAGATATTGGGGAACCCCTCTGCCAATATGGATATGTGAAAAATGCAACAAGAGGAAAGTAATTGGATCAATTGAAGAATTGAAAAAAGAATCTAATATCAAAGAAATAAAAGATTTGCATAAACCATGGGTAGATGAAATATTAATAAAGTGCAGTTGTGGAGGACTTATGAAAAGAGTTCCTGAAGTTATGGATGTGTGGTTTGATTCTGGTGTATGTTCTTGGGCTTCATTAAATTATCCTAAAGAAAAAGAATTATTTGAAAAGTTTTGGCCAGCCGATTTAAACATAGAGGGTTCTGATCAAATAAGAGGATGGTGGAATTCCCAGATGATTACTTCTACTATCTGTTTCAATAATAAACCATACAAAGCAATTGTTATGCATGGGATGGTTTTAGATTTAGATAAAAGGAAAATGTCAAAAAGTTTAGGAAATGTAATTACGCCAAGCCAAGTTATAGAAAAATATAGCAGAGATGCTTTGAGAGTATACTTAATAAGTCAATCAAAAGGCGAAGATATACTATTTGATTGGAAAGAGTTTAAAGAAATAAATAGATTCTTTAATACACTTATAAACTGTTACAACTATCTCGCAATGTACGAAGTTGAACAAAAGCAAACAAAAGTTCTAGTAGAAGATAAGTGGATAATTAGTAAACTAAACTCGCTTAAGAAAGAAGTTATTGGGTATTACAATAACTACCTATTCTACAAAGCTGCAGCTGCAATAGACAGATTTGTTGTAGAAGAATTAAGTAGAAATTATATAAAACTAATAAGACCAAGAGTAGATGATGAAGATTACAGTTGTTTAGTTGTACTTAGGGATGTTCTTCTAGAAACTCTAAAAATATTAGCACCGATCGCACCACATATTACAGAATACATATACCAAGAATTGAGAAGTTCAAAAATGCCAGAATCTATTCATTTATGTGAAATAAAAGAAGAAGAAAAAATTTATCCAGAACTAGAAGAAGAATTCGAAATGACCAAAGAAATAACACAGCAAGTTTTATCTCTTAGAGAAAAACACAACTTAAGATTAAGATGGATATTGGAAGAACTAGTAATAATGACAAAAGATGGAAATACGCTAAAAGAAACAAAAGATGTTTTAAAAAGGTTTTGTAATGTGAAAGAGGTTAAAGAAACAACAAAAGAACCAAAAGGAAATTACGCAAAAATAATAACTCCAGAAATTGCTATATTTTTAAAGCTGGATGTAAATAAAGAACTGAGAGATGAATGGGAATTCACAGAATTGAGAAGAAGAATACAAGCATTAAGAAAAGAAAAGAAACTTCTACCTAAAGATAAAGTAGAACTAAACATATATTGTTCAGACAAAATATTCTTAGAAAAATTATCAAAAAGAATAGAAACAGAAACCAACACAGAACTAAAAATCATTAATCAACCTAAAGAAAAAGAAAAAATAATAGAAAGAGAATATTATATAGAAATCGGTGAAAAAATAAACTAATGATCATAATATGAAAGCTACAGAGATCAGAGACTTTGGAGGTATAGAGGATAAGAACCAACTATTAAAATCTTATTACAATATAGGCTTTCAGGCTTCTCATCTTGGTGAAGCAATAGACATAATAGAAAGAATGAAAAAAGAAAAAAGTTTGATTTTTTTTGGTTTCACTGCTAACCTAGTAGCTTCAGGATTGAGAGGAATAATAAAAGAATTCTGCAAAAAAAAATTTGTTGACGTTGTAGTCACAACTGCTGGTGCTATAGAGCATGACATAATGAAAAGTCACAAACCTTATTTCTTAGGGAGTTTTTACTTAGATGATGAGGAACTTCATAAAAAAGGCATTAATAGAATAGGCAACATACTTGTACCAAATGAACGTTATATTTTTTTAGAAAAATTTGTAAAAGAAACTTTTAAAGAAATGTATGAAAGAGAAAAAATAATCTCTCCATCTGAACTATGCAAAGAATTTGGAAAAAAATTAAAAGATGATTCTTTTTTATATTGGTGCAACAAAAACAATATTCCTGTTTTTTGCCCTGGTATAATTGATGGTGCAATAGGCTTACAATCATACTTCTTTAAACAAGAAAAAAAAGATTTTGGGATAGATGTAACAAAAGATATGAAAGAATTGGCAGATTTAGTATTAAACGCAAACAAAACATCTGCAATAATAATAGGTGGTGGAATAGCAAAACACTATATAATAGGAGCAAACATATTAAGAGATGGGTTAGAGTATGCTGTTTATATCACAACTGCACAAGAATATGATGGAAGTTTAAGTGGAGCCCATACAAGAGAAGCTAAGAGTTGGGGAAAGATAAAGGAAAAATCTAAAACAGTTGTAGTATATGGAGATGCAACCATAACTGTGCCAATAATCTATTATTCATTAAAACAAAGAAATTTTTTCTAATCTTTAGAACACTTTTTAAAAAATCCGCATTAAAACAAAAACCGTAAAAAAGTAACAAAAAGCAATTTCATAGCTAAAAAAAATCTAAAACTTCAAATAAATTTTAATATTATAATTATTAATATAAAAGCTAAAGTTAGACCTATAACAAACCCAGGACTTATCTTTGGCCCTCCTATCTCTACATCGAAAAACCTCATTATCCCTAATGTCGAACTAGGACCCTGAGAGGTATCTCCTATTTTCCTAAACTTCAAAAAATCACCGATAAACAAAGTTACTTAAACAAACTTATTAAATATAAAATATATCATAAAATAATATAAATTAATAACATAACCAACGTAACATAAACCAATGAGAGATAAAAAACATTTTTGGTTAAAACAAAAATTAATAAGTGATAAATTTGAATATAACGTCTGACAAAATTAGAGTAGCGACAAAAGATTTATTTCATATTGTTTTACTCTTTGTTCTCATATTTGCTCTACTCTTTGCATATAGCCTTTTTACTAGATGTGGCAATATACCTTTGCCAGGTTGGTGTGACATTTATTGGAGTATCCTAAGATATGACAACGGAGGAAACCCTAGAGTACTTATAGTTTATGGAGATGGTGGTTTGGGAGATCATGAGTTATTAGCAAACATAATCCAAGATCCACAACATGTCGGAAAAAGAGTGTTTGTAAGGCATATTGAAGAGGTTAGTTTAGGAAATCTAAAAAATTACGATTTAGTAATAGTGGAGGAATGTAGAAGGATGAGTACAGATAAAATGAAAATGTTTATAGACTATGCTATTTCAGGTGGTAAAAAATTAGTTTGGATAGGTGATGCAGGCACAGAGCTTTATCAAGGAGATGAAATGGTAAAATGGAAAGAACACCCAGAATATGATAAAAATTCAGATGAACCAATAAGCCCATGGATAAGAAAGAAAGGAGAAAACATTATTTCATTAGAAGCTTTGTTAGGAGTTAGATATAAAACTAATTATTGCGATATAAAAGAATGCAAAAGCTCAGAACTTCCGTGGGTAGGAACCTTAAATGCCGAAGATAGAACACATAAATTAGTACGTGGAATAAAAGCAGACTTACAAATGTACGGTAACTTTTCGATAGTAGAAGTAATATCAAGTGCTGAAACAAAGAAAGTTTTAGATGTTGATTTTGGCTCAAGCCTAATAACAAAAGATGGGAATAGCTTAGGAAGGTATTTTCCAATCATTGTAACATCTGGTTTTGGGGAAAATATAGCATATTATGCAATTCCTCCAGAAACTATGGCTTCAGA
Source organism: Candidatus Iainarchaeum sp. (assembly GCA_026414365.1). Classification (GTDB taxonomy): domain Archaea; phylum Iainarchaeota; class Iainarchaeia; order Iainarchaeales; family SKW153; genus SKW153. The sequence goes on from JAOAJD010000001.1 coordinate 62,755, forward strand.
TAAGATGCCAAAAAACGAGGAAGGAGAAGTTCTAAGATATTATTCTCTTGTCGAGAAATTGTATTATGGTATGTTATATTAAAATTCTTCCTAACAAACCAAAAAAACATTAAAAAAATTTTATATTTTTATTTCTAAAAATGTAAAAAGCAACATCAAAAATATTCCCAAAACTAAATAAATGAAGGAAGAGAAAGACTTTTTTATATCTTTTTCTTTATGAAGTTCTGGAATTATATCGGAAGAAGCAATATAAAGAAAACCACCAGCTGCAAAAGATAATATATATACAGGAAGAATGCTGTCTTTAATCACAAAAAATCCGATTATGCCACCCAAAATACAGAATGCTTGCGATACAAAATTAAGAAGTAATGCCTTCACTCTACTTATTCCGCTATAGACTAACAAAGCAAAATCTCCTAGTTCTTGTGGAATCTCATGGACAATAACCAACAGAGTAGTCAAAACACCTAAATTAAAATCTACTAAAAATGAAGCAGCTATTGAAATTCCATCAACGAAATTATGAATACCATCGCCTACTATTATTAAGTTACTCATAGGATGTATATCGCATTTTTGTTCATGACAATGTCTCCACCTCAAAGCTCTTTCCAAAATAAAAAATAAAACAAAACCAACAATAACTAATAAAAAAACACTAATTGATTCTAATTTATCTAAAGCCTCTGGAATCAAGTGTAAAAAAGCACCACCTAATAGAGCACCTGCAGAAAAAGAAACTAGTGCAAATATCATCTTTTCCTGTATTTTCTTATTAAACAATGTTACCAAAAAACCTACAAACGAGACTAAACTAACTACTAAAGTTGCAAAAAATATTATTAACAACAAGTCTAGCCTACAGACTGAACAGTCAAACATATTAAATAGTGGATCAACAAAAAGTCTTATAAAAATTCTCTATTTTAAAAAGATTTTAAAACACAACCAAAATAAAAAAGAAAAGTTATATAAATGTAAAAGTAGAAATAATAATTTAGGAAGTTAGAATAAATTAATTAAAAAAGGTGAAAAAATGTATCCTGAAGATGCTGGAGCAGAAGCACCACCTGCTAATTATTACCCCGAACCAAGTATACAATCAAAAATAGCATATCATTTAGAAGGTCTTGTACCTATTTTAATAATTCTTATTTTGGCGCTCTTCTTAGCAGTTAAGTTTGATATTATAACTACAAATACTCCTGTTTTAGGAATATTGGCAGATGTTGTAGAACCTACAAAAAAGATAAACGTATTGATTATAAGTGAAAATGAAAATAGTGTGTCTCCTTTCATAATAGAAACTTTAAATCAAAACTCGGATTTAGTTAAATATAGAATAAGATCTGCTAATGATCTATCAATAAATCCAAAACAAAAGATAGAAAATTATGACATGATAATGCTAGCAGGAGTAAAGTATATGCCATTAAGCTTAGGTAAAGCTATTGTGGAATATGTTAAAGGTGGTGGGAAACTCATAACAATAATGGATGCTGGTATAAGAAGACCTTCCACACCAGATGTTTTAGGATGGGAAGAAACTTTTGAGGATATAATACCTGTTACATGCGAAAAAAATTCTTCAGGTAGGCCAGGTTGTATAGATAGAATCTATGTAAGAGGAAAACTCTATAGAGAAGACGAAGAGCATAAAATAATGAGAGGATTTGAAGAAGTTCCACAAGAGCCCAATGCATACAAAGACTTTGAAATATTGGACCTAACATACACAGGTAATGAAATAGCATATATCAAAGGAGGACAATATCAAAAACCATATCCTGGTATTGTGGAAAAGAAACTTGTGTTTGGAAAAAGTATTTATTTTAATTATGATCCTGGTACTACTCCAGGTATTCTAATGGCTACTATTGATTACTTGAAGTAAAAAATAGTTTTAGCCTTTTTTTAATTTCTATTTTTAACACAAAACAAAATCTTTATATTAACTATCTAATATAATAACTTTTATATAAAAAAATAGAAATTCAGTAACACACACGGAGGTATCACTATGGCTGAAAATTTGCAAGAAAATGTAGTTTTTGTTGGTAAGAAAAGCACGATGGCATATGTGCTAGCAGTAGTAACTCAGCTAAACCAAAACAATAAAGAAGTAGTAATAAAAGCTAGAGGAAAGGCAATAAGTAGAGCTGTCGATGTTGCTGAAATAGTAAAGAACAAGTTTATGAAAGATATAAAAGTAAGCAACATAAGCATCTCTACCGAGGAAATTCCTTCACAAGAAGGAAATCCTTTAAAAATATCCGCTATAGAAATAGTTCTAAAAAAGTGACTACTGAGTTACTCAGTAGTTAACTTTTCACTTTTTATTTTTTTATTAATTATATACTATTTAGTTTAATGAGTTGGAGAGTGTATATTAGTGAAAACTTTAATATGTGAGAATGATCTAAAAAAAGGTAGTTTATGCAAAGAATGCAGTAAAAAGTTAGAAGAAGGCAAGATAACAGAGTTGGAGGTTAAAATATCTAAAAAACTTTATGCACTGGATAAAAAATTCTTTTTTTTGGATTTAGAATTGAAGGGTGCAATAGAAGTTGAAGATATTGTGATTCTACTTTGCAAAGGGAATATAGGACAACTTATTGGTAAAGGAGGAAAAATTATTGGAGAGATAAGCAAAGAAATAGGAAAAAAATGTAGAATCGTTGGTGTAGATAAAGATGAAAAGCAAGTAGCACAGGACTTGTTTGGCAACGTAAGAGTTATTGGTCTAAATAAAATATACAATTTAGGAAACTTAGAATATGTTGTAATTATAAAAAAAGATGATGAAAAAAACTTAAATTTTAAAATTAATTCCTTGGAGAAAATACTAGAAAAGATACTTGGAGCAAAAACAAAGATAGAATTTATGTAAGACGTTGTTTTTGAGCTAATAATCAAAAACTTTGTTGTAAAATATTAATAACAAAAAAATAAAAATATTTAACTAAACTATTTTTTTAATCTGATGGTGATAAAGATGGATTGCGTATTTTGTAAAATTGTTAAAGGAGAAATACCCTGTTCAAAACTATACGAAGATGATTTGGTTATGTCTTTTCTAGATATTATGCCTGCATCGAAAGGACATTCTTTAGTAATAACAAAAAAACATCATGAAACATTACTTGAACTATCGCAAGAAGAATTAGAAACAATATTGAAAACAACACAAAAAGTAGCTTTTGCTATAATGAAAGCAACAAAAGCTGATGGTTTTAATATTATTCAATCAAACGGAAAGGCTGCTGGCCAAGTAATAAATCATATACATTTTCATATAATACCTAGAAAACAGGGAGATGGTCTTAATTTTAGTTGGAAACAAAATAAAGAAGATCTCCAAAATTTAGAAGAGCTAAAAAAAATGATTATAAAACATTTATAATAATATGGAATGGGGTTAAATTGAAAGAACTTTTTTTTGTAACTGGGAACAAACATAAATTTCAAGAGATAAAAAGCATATTAAAAAATATAAATCTAAAACAAATAGATATAAAAATCTCAGAACCAGATTTGAAAGAAGAAGAAGTTGCGTTACATAAAGCAAGAGAAGCTTTCAAAAAAATAAAAAAGCCACTAATAGTTGAAGATACTGGAGTTTACTTTTCGGCATATAGAAATTTTCCTGGGAATTTGGCAAAGAGAGTTTACGAAAGCATAGGATTTAAAGGTTTAATTGCACTATTAAAATCAACAAAAAACAAAAAAGGATATTTCAAAACAGTTATTTGTTACAAAGATGCAAAAAGAGAGAAAATATTTTTAGGAAAAATGAGAGTAAAATTTTTAACCAAGATTGTTGCTAAACATAAAGATAGATTGCCATATGAGAAGATTGCGTATCATGAAAAATTAAAAAAGGTTATCTGTGATTTAAAAAAAGAGGAAAAAAACAAAATTAGTCACAGAGCAAAAGCTGCAAGGAAGTTGGAAAAATGGTTAATGAAAATTTAGAAGAAAAATTATCTTTTACATACATCTTTGCAAACATTACTTTATTTTTTATTAGATTAATGGGATCTATATTGTTTGGTAGTGTTGCACTACTATCTGATGCACTAAATTCATTTTCAGATATAATATCTTATTTTGTAATACATTTAAGTATAAAGATCTCTAAAAAAGCACCAGACAAAGAACATCCTTATGGACATTATAGAGCTCAACCTTTGGCAGCATTTTTTATTGCTGTTTTAATAGGAATCATGGGCTTGGAAATAATAAAAATATCTATAGAAAAAATCATTACAAGAGATATTTCTATCAAGACTGAAGAAGTTTTAGCAATTTTAATTATAACAATGTTTATCAAAATAGCAATGTGGCTTACTGCTAAAAAAGGTTATGAAAAAACAAAGAGTGTAGCGTTAGAGGCAATTGCTGCAGACTCTAAAAATGATATATTAATAGATGTTGTCGCTTTGATGGGAGTTTATATGAGTAGTTTTGGTTATGTTTTATTTGATCCTTTAGCTGGTCTTCTTATAAGTATTTTTGTAATAAAATCAGGTTACAATATAGGTACAAAGAATATAAAATATTTGATGGGTAACAGTCCAGGAGAAGAAAAAATAAAAGAGATTGAAAAAAAGGCTTTATCTGTAAAAGGGGTAAAAAAAATACATTCTATAAAGGCCCAATATATAGGAAACAAAATTCAAGTTGAGATAAATGCAGGGGTTGACAGCAGAAAGACAATTAATGAGGCTCATAATATAAGTTCAAAGGTGGAAGAAAAAATAAAAGAGATTGAAGATATAAAAGAATGTGTAGTTCATATAGAACCTACAAAAAAATAGCTTAAAGATAACAAAGTTAAATATTTTTCAATATATCCTCATTAAAAAAAAGCATTTGCCAAAGCTATAAAATTGCAGGGGTGCCCGAGTGGCCAAAGGGGTACGGTTGAGGGCCGTATGGCTTAGTGCCTTCGCGAGTTCGATTCTCGCCCCCTGCATAATCGCAAACAAAAATACATCTAACTAAAACAAAAAATTTAAAATTAGAAAGCAATAATTTAAATATGGGCAAGAAACCACAGATTTTTACAAAAAAAAGTGTTGAAAGAGATATAATATTTAGAGATAACTATCCTACAAAATTCCCTGTTGAAACAAAAAAATTTTTAACAAAGGAAAACATAAAACAAATAAGAGACAGAGCTAAAAGTACATTTTGTGCTACTAGATTTATTGTAACGCATCCGATAAAAACGATTAAGTTCAGAAGACTGGCAGGGAGTTATGCATCAAGAAGAATAAGATTAATAATGGCTAAAAGTTTTTTAGCAAGTATCTTAGAAACAGAGAATATAAAACCACTATCCATGATTTCGAGAGTAAAGAGAGCATATTCTTTATATGCGAAAGCTGAGAGAAAAAATGTTCCTATAGAAAATATTGTCGATGAAGCATTAGGAATTAGAGTTATAGTAAAAAATACGCAAGAATGTTACGATGTTTTAAATGCATTAAAAAAACATTTTCCTAATGCAAAATATAAAATAAAAGATTATATAACAAAGCCTAGAGCAGGTGTTTATAGGGGAATTCATGTTATAACAGATGCACTTGGTCAAGATATAGAGATACAGATAAGATCTGTTAGAATGATAGCTGAAACAAATATGATGGACCAATTATTGGGTGATTATAGAAAAGGAAATAAAGAGAAGAGAGCTAAGTTAGCAGAAATGACCAAAGACTTATATACAAAATTTGAGAAATATCCTAATCAAAAAGTGAAATATTTCATAGATTGGTTTATTTCGACAGGAGTAAGCGCAGAATTTGCAACTTTTGCTGCTAGAATAATGCGAGAAGCAGGATTACTAAGTAAGAAGGAAAAGGAAACGGTAACAAACGCAGTTAAAAGGATAGCAAAAGATTTAATACAAAGAGAAGAAAATATAAAAAATAAGATTACTTAAAAATTTTCTTTTACTAAATCTCCTATTGAACTTTTTAGATCAGACAATAATTTTTTACTAGCCTTCAATTTAAGATACGTATTTTTTGTTTCTTCATCAGTATAAGATATTTCAAAAACACCATCAGCTCTCTTTAATAAATTCACATTATTTCCATACTTCTTCTTTAAAGCTTCAATCAACTCTTCTTCTTTCAATATTAAATCTAATTTGGCACTTAAATAACTTTTAACTTTGTTAAGCTCAAGAATATGTTCTCTAACTTCATCTAACAAACTTTGGTGCCCATCTGAATGAGGTGCTATTTCCAAAGGTGTTTCAGTTAGTCCTTTTTTAGATATTTCCACAAACAATTCTCTATTTTTAGTTTCAATAATTTCCTGCATTTTACTAAACCTATCTATCTCATCTTCTATCTTTGATAAAAGGAATCTTAATCTCTCTTCTTTATCTTTCAGATCTTCCATTTTGGTCACCAAATCTAAAATAAATATCTTAGTTAGCTTTTTATATTCCACCTATTTAAAAAAAATAAATACTTAACTTATTTAAATACTAAACTATTATTCTAATTATGAATGTAGACATTGTATCAGAAGACGCAATTATAGGAAGAAGTTTAGATGATATTGAAAAATATGGGCAAAAAGGTACAGCATATATTGGCAAAGTGGTAATGTCATCTGGCGAAAGACCAGTACTTGGTAGAAGAATCTTGTGTGATGTTGCAAGACCTCATGTTGTACTAATCTGTGGGAAAAGAGGTGGAGGAAAAAGTTATACCATGGCTGTTTTTATAGAAGAATTTGCAAGATTACCTCTTGAATTGAAAAAAAGGATTTCTGTTATAGTTATAGATACTGTAGGAATATTTTGGAGTTTAAAAATTCCAAACAAACTAAATGTTTCGGATATAGAAAAGTGGGGTTTGAGAGCTGAGGAAACCAGAGTTAGAGTTTTAGTACCAAAAGGTAAAAAAGATTTTCTAATCAAAAAAGGAGTGCCTGTGGATGATGCGTTTACTATAAAGGTGAGTGATTTAGATGAAACAGAGTGGTTAGCATTATTTAGATTAAGTTGGAAAGATCCAGAAGGTGTTTTATTATCAAGATCTATTGAAAAAGTGAAAGAAACATTAGGCACTTATTATGGAATAGAAGATATAATAAAAGCAGTAAGGACAGATGAAGAAGCAGATAAAATAACGAAACATGCTGTTATAAACAGATTAAAGGTAGCTCAAAGTTGGGGTTTGTTAGAAAAAGAGGGAACACCTATAAAAGAGATTGCAAAAGCAGGAGAAGTTACAATAATAGATATATCAACATATAGAACTACTGTGGGTATGGAAAGTACTGGAGAGATGATTGTTGGATTACTAGGGAAAAAATTATTTGAAGAAAGAATGCTTTATAGAAAAGAAGAAGAGACAAAACTAATACAAGGAAAAGAAAGAGAAAGTGAAATGCCCATTGTTTGGTTATTTGTAGATGAAGCTCACATGTTTATGCCAAATGATAGGCCAAGTATTGCCCTTGAGGTTTTATTAGAGTGGATAAGAATAGGTAGACAACCTGGATTAAGTTTGGTTTTAGCAACACAAAGAACAGAGAAACTTCATTCGGATGCAATTTCACAATGCGATATATTTATAAGCCATAGAATGACAGCAAGATCAGATATAGCTGCAGTGGCACAACTAAGACCGAGTTATATGCATCAGGACTTTGATAAATATTATGAGGAAATGCCAAAAGCAAAGGGATTTGCACTAATACTTGATGATAACTCTGAGAAAATATGGCTTGTTAAAATAAGACCTAGATTGTCTTGGGATGCCGGGGTTACTGCAAACGCTTTTAGAAAATAGTAAATGAAAAGAGAACTATTTTTTTTCTTTGTATAATAGTTCAATTCTTCTAATTGTGGATGGTTCAGCAACAACCTTTAGCTCATTAGGTTTTAGAAATATTACTGTTATTTTTGAATTGGCTAACATAAAATTTTCTTTTATATTATGATTCTTTAGTAAGGATAAAACCTCTGTAACACTCTTATCTCTTACCACTACAGAATTATTTTGAATATCTAATAAATTGGCCTTTGCAAACTCATCCAACTTTATAATTCCTAATATTTGTGGTGTAATTAATATAGTATCATCTTTATTTATTTCAAAACATTTTTCTACAAACATAAACATTTCATTCTGATCTTTAAAAATAAATGTGTCAAAAGTTTTCATTTTTGAAAAAAGTTCTTTTAAATTATCTAATTTAGAGCTTAAATTTGAAAACTTATTACCAAAGTCATACAATTCTTTTGAAAGATCATCAACAACAAAATCTAACTTTTTACTAGAAATTTTCTCTCTAATTAATCTCTTGTAATTTTCTTCATAAGAAATTTTTTTTAACTTCTCAGAATCTTCAAACAAAGAATCAGAAAGTTTATCTAGCTCTTTTAAATTTCGCAGATAGTTTTTATATAAATACAAATTATGTTCTATTGAATTAGCCAATTTTTCGATCTCTTTAATCTTCTCAAAATCTTTGACCATAAAAAATAGAGATCTAAAGATATATATTAATTTCCTAACAAAAAACTTCTATCCAATAATGCAGAAGTTTGGGTCTTATTATTGTTAATAGAGTAGCAATTAAAAACATAAGTTAAAACATCGCAGTTAAAAAGATCAGAATATGCATAGACATAATTATCTCTTATTTCCTTAACTATAAAGAAATTTGATTGACACTCTAAGAGAAACTTGGGATTTTCTTTAGTTAACACAACATAATCTTTCTTACTATTCCCCAATTTTTTGATAACGAGATAACTACCTAAAGAAAGCTTATTTTTTAATTCTAAAGATATTCTATCTAGACTATAGTTACCCTTTGCATACCCACTAACAAAACAAACATGACCAACATAATAAACTATATTTAAGTCATAGAAATAATAAGATAAACTATCTAGAACTTCTTTGTTCAGATTAGAAGGTAAACCAGCAATAAATAAAGTATATCTCTGACCCTTTATCACCGAATTTTGCAAATCTGCAGAAATGAAAATAGAAGAAAGACATAATATAAAAAGTAGCAGAAATAGAATATAACAAATTAATGAAAATTTATTTTTTAATAAAAAACTAGATAACTCTAAAAATATTAAAAAAGAAATTAAAGAAAGAACTAATGAAATATGATAGTAAGGTGTTAGAAAAAGTATTGTAAAGGCAGCTATAAGCAACAAAAAAGATATGTAAAAAAAATAAATTTCTCTTTTAGCAGCTTCAAATAATTTGTTCTCTTTGTATATTAAAAAATAAAAAAAAAGTAGAATCATAGAATTTTGACCAACATAACTAAACAAACCACCATCTATTGCAGAAACAATAGAACAAAAAGAAGTAAATGACCAAAACAGAACCTTCGGAGTAATTCTATCAGAATATATATTGCAAAATTCAAGTATTGCATAAGCAATAAGAATGACTATTAAAAAAAACAAAAGTAAGGAAAATAAATTTGCGAAAGGTGTTATTTTAAACAAAGGCAAACCATTATCAAAAGCAGAAAGATGATTAGAAAATGTAAGGAAAGTTAATAATATTTTATTAGAATGTATGTGACCAAAAAAAGAAGCTTCCCAAAGGAAAAGATCATTTTCTTTAACAAATGCACCTATACAATCAAATAAGAGTGGAATTTCTTTAAAATGATAATAGAAAGTAAAAATGTAGATAAAGAAACCAAAGAAATAACATAAAATCAACAAAAAAACAAAATTGTTGAAAAATTTTTTTTCATTATTAAAATGAAGCTGAATAAAGCCTTTGCTTTTAAGATACAAAAAAGAAAATACAAAAAAGAACCACAACAAAAAGAATATCATTTTACCCAAAGAAGTACCTTCTGCTAAAAGCTTTACAAAAATTTTTAAAAATAACAAAAATTCTTTAGAATAAGCCGATAGGACAATAAACAATAGAAAAAGTATAGAAAGATGCTTTGCGTTTAATTCCATTTCGATCAACTAAAATAATATAAATTTCTATGTATTGACCAAAAACCATCTGAATAAACACAATCTAGAAAATCAAACTTAAGACTTTTATTTAATATCTTATTACCAGAGAGTTTTTCGTTTATTACATAATCCATAGAAACAACATACGAAATATTATATTTTCTTAATATCTCTACATTTTTCTCCTTTAAAAACTTAAAACTATCTAAAAATTTTTCCTCATCAGCATACTCTACTTGTATATCTGCCAAAACAGGATTACCTACATAGTAAGTAATAGCATGACCTAAGATAGGATCGCATAATATCTTTTCACTATCATGAGAATTGAGCTTTAAATAATCTAAAGCCTGAATATTAATTTTTGAAGTTTGGAAAATGTATGCTACAGAAATATAATGTAAAATAGAACAGAAAAGTAAAAGTAAAAGTGCAAGCCTGAAATTTTTTTCACTCTTAAAATTATCAGGCATTGTTTTAACAAACAATAAAGAAACTATTGTTATTGTCAATATATTCCATCTGTAACTTATGAAAATTTGTATAATAGAACTTAGTACAAAAGAAAAAAACAAATATTTTACCTCATCTTTAAGTTTTTTATTTTTTATTGCATCGTAAGTCCAGAAAAAGATAAGAATCGAAGTTGGCAAAAGTAAACTTGCAAAAAAATCATTTATAAAGAGGCTTTTAGAATGGCCCCACTCAGAAGAACTTATTTGATAAGGAATACCAAACTTAATAAGGTTAGGTAAAAACATCAAAAAGAAAATAAAAACACCAGACAAGAAATTTATTATAAACGCTTTATTGTCCCTTTTTAAAGGCAATAAAAAATAAAATATAGGAAACGCTAACAAAAGAGGAGCTTGTACAAAAGCAGTGAAAGCAATAAGAGAAGCATTCAATAAATAAGAATTTTTGTTATTTATTAAAGAATAAAAAGTAAATAAAAACAAAGCTAATGCTAACGTTGGCCTCGGAACAAAAACAAGATTTGACAAAATAACAGTAGATGATAAAAATATTAATATACTATAAACTATTTTCTCTCTGCTAATATTTAAGGCCTTAAAAAAGCAATATAGCGACAAAATAAGTACAATCTGACTTACTATTAACATAATAGCAAAAATTTTACTATCTTCTAGACTTAACAGCCATCTAAAAGATGCGTTTATTAAAAAATAACCAGGAATAAAAGAAAAACTTTTACCTAAATAAGATAAAGGATCAAATATTGGTATATAAAATGACTCAGCAATGTACTTTGACTGTCTCTCATAAAAGACATTAACTTTAGAATAATAACTCGAACTAAATAGATGAAAAGCAAAGAATAGTATCGATAAAATTAACAATAAAACTAAAAGCTCAATAGATATTTCTTTATTAATTTTTACTTCTGGCAAACTAAGTTTAAATTTACTTTTTAATACGCACATAAAACAAATTAAAATATAAACAAACAAAAACGACCATAATGATAGAAAATCTAAAAAGTGAAGTACAAATGGTATTACCATAAGCAAAAAAAGGTTAAAAATGATAGAATAGGTAAACCTCTCAATAAAATTATTCTGATTAAATAAAAAACCATAGAATATAAAAGTTGCCAAGACAAACAACAACAAACCCAATAACCAAAAAGATTCTTTTTTATTAAACTCAATAGTTCTTGAAACAACCTTGTTATCTAAAATTACATCTATACTATTAAGACCATCTTCTAGAGTTATGTTTTGAGTTATTGTACCGCTGACTGCCAAAGGTTTAATCCTTTTATAAAGCTTTTTGTTAATGTAGATTTCAAAGAAAGAATTATTCACATCGAAATTATTAAAGCTTATAGTTAAATAATTCTTATTTAGAGCTATAATTTCAAAATTAGCGGATTTATTAATATTAGTATCATTAGACAGCTTAGAGAAACTAAAAAAGATTTCATGAGTACTATTTCTTATGATTATTTTGTTATAACCTACAGGGACATCTAATGCTTTGATACATCTTTCTAGATTAATTCTTTTCGAAACATTAAAATCTTCTTTTAATATTATCTTATCATTTAACAATATCTCTAAATAAATCTCTTTATTAACTCCCTCTAGGGGATTTATTGAAAAATAAAAACAAACATCCTCTTTGTTGCCAACGACCTTAGGGTATTTATGCAGTTCAATAGAGTAATATGATTCTTTAACAAAAACATGCCAAAAATTACTTACAAATATTGCTAACACCAACATTAAAAAGAAAAGAACGAATAATAGCACATTATTTCTAAAATTATCCATAAAATAAAAAGTATTGAGAAAATATTAATAACTAAAGCTATTGATAATAATTATATTAAAAGAATCGCTTAATTTTATGATGATAGATTGTAATAAAACAACAATCTTTAAGGAAAATCAAAAACTTCTGAAAATTTTTATTTCGTTTCTTCTAATAACTGTTTTGTTATCTTATTTGAATTCCATAATTAGCATAAAAAACCTTTTTGGAGACCAATTTGAGAGGGCAAGAATTGTAGGAAAAATAATAGAAACAGAAAATTATCCAGTAAATATAGAAATATATAAACCAACGCCTAAGAATAACTATCCGCCGCTAACAGATATGCTCTTGTCGATATTTGTAATAATGTCAGACATTGAGATTATAAATATCCTTAAAACAATATCGGCAATTGCACTACTATTAATAATATTTATTATAACACAATTAATTCTCAAGAAGGAAGATATCAAAGTAAAAATATTCATAACTATTTCTTTTTTATTAACCCCTTGGATAACAAGATTAATTATAATACCTCTAGCTGAAACATTAGGAGTAATCCTATTTCTTATTAATATATATTTGATAAAAGATGGAAAAGAAAAATTATTAGTTATTTTTTTGCCGATTCTTTTGTTAACGCATATTAGAACCTTTATTTTATTTTGTCTACTTCTAGCTATATCATTAATAAATAAAGTAATATTAGAAAAAAAGAATTTTGGACACATCAAACACTTAGTAATCTCATTTCTAATTGCTATTATAATATTCTTAGCCATCTTTGGATTACCAAAAAGCCCCATAATAAAAAACTTTTGGGTACTTAACTATGGTGTAAAAGATGTGTTATCATTACTCTTCTTTGTGGGTATAACAATAATTAGCTTTTTAGTAACAAAAATAGACAGACTAAAAAATTATGAAAAAGAGTGGATATTTTTCACAATATTAATTCTTGCTTTTTATTTAATTAGAGTAAGTGGAGAAAACAGTTTCAGATTAATAACATACACAGCATTCTTTCTTTGTTATTTTACTATTAAAACTATAAATAAAAAAACTGATGAAAAAATTAGTGCTATTATTATCACATTCTTTACACTGGGGCTCTTCGCAACAAATACAGTATTTTATGAAAACTTTAACTATGACAAAGAACTTATAGATTCAATAAATTTTCTAAAAAAATATGAACATAAAGTAATACTATCTGACTACAGTACATCTTATTTAATACCATACTACACAAAAAACAAAGTTGTGATAGGAGCATTCTTAGAAAGTCTAGAAGATGCTAACGAAAGAGCTTTGTTATCATACAATGCATTCCACGACTGTGAAAAATTTGAAAATTTGCTAGATAAATATGACATAGATATTGTATTTATAAAAAGTGAATTTAGGTACTTTAAAATAAATGAATGCGCTCATGCAAGCAAGAAATTAATTAGGGTTTATTACACAGAAAGAGCAGAAATATATGAAAAGAAAAAAGATCAAAAAAATACATGAGGGCTTTTAAAATTATAGGGGAGGCGAGAATCGAACTCGCGACTTCCACCGTGTGAAGGTGGCGTCATACCATTAGACCACTCCCCTTTATGAAAACTATGAAAAATATTTACAGGATTAATATGATTTGGCAAAATAAACTTTTCTTTTCGCAACAGAGCCGCATTTAACACAAACTCCTTCTTTATTCTTCTGATCAAAAGGAATACATCTACTTGTAGCAGTAGTTTCTCTCTTTATCTCTTCCTCACACTCTTTACTCTCACAAAAATATGCAAAAACTAATTTTTTGTTTTCAATTGCATTCTTAAACTCAACCCATGTTCTAACTTCCACTATGCTGCTGTCCAAAAACCTTTTAGCTCTGGCAAATAATTCTTCTTGGATTTTATCTAAAGTTTTTTTACATTCTTTAACCACAGACCTAATTTCTACAGCTTTCTTATCAAAAGTATCTCTTCTGACTAATATAACTTTTTTAGAAGTTAAATCTTTTGGACCTATCTCTATTCTTAAAGGTATGCCTTTCAATTCCCATTCATTAAATTTCCAACCAACACTTACATTCTCTCTTTCATCTACAAAACAAATTAAACCATTCTTATTTAACTTTTCACAAATTTTTTTACTCTCTTTCAAAACTTTGTGTTTCGAATCCTCAAACAAGATGGGAACTATAACTATTTGAGCATAAGCCACCTTTGGTGGCATTATCAATCCTTTGTTATCACTATGAGTCATAACCAACGCACCAATTAATCTTGTACTAAACCCCCAAGAATTCTGCCATGCAAATTGTCTATTGCCCTTATCATCTAAAAATTCGATACCAAAAGATTTTGCAAAATTTTGTCCTAAATTATGAGAAGTCCCCATTTGCAAAGCTTTGCCATCGGGCATAAAAGCTTCAATGGTGAACGTTTGTTTTGCACCAGAAAATCTCTCTTTTGCAGTCTTTTCTCCTTTTATTACTGGAATTGCCAAAATATCTTCACATAGTTTTCTATATTCTTCTAAGAATGTTAAAGCTTCTTTGACACATTCTTCTTCAGTAGAGTAAGCACAATGTCCTTCCTGCCATAAAAATTCTCTAGTTCTTAAGAAGAGCTTAGTTTGACTAACTTCCCATCTAAGAATATTACACCATTGATTAATTCTAAGAGGCAAATCTCTATGGCTCCTTATCCATTTTGAATAAGAATCGTACATTATGGTTTCTGAGGTTGGTCTTATAGCCAATCTTTCTTCGCTATCTTCAGATTTTCTTTCTATCCATGCTAACTCAGGTGCAAACCCTGCTGCATGTTGTGCCTCTCTCTTAAAAAAAGATTCTGGAATCAACAAAGGAAAATAAGCATTTTTCACTCCTCTTTCTTCTAAAACTTTGTTAAAATAGTTTTGTATATTTTGCCAAATTGCATAACCATTTGGTCTTATTACCATACATCCTCTTACAGGAGCATAATCTGCCAATTCTGCTTTTAGAACTATTTGATTATACCACTCAGAAAAATTATCTTCTTTTTTTTCCGTAATACCTAAAAGACTTCTTTTTTCTTCCATAAAGACTACCTCCAAATAATTACTAAAAATTTCATTCATTCTGATTAATATTTAATTAACTTTCTTCTGCTAACTATAACAGATATTGTGTCTTTTATTATTTTTTTAATATTTGAACTTCTCATAATTTCTAAGCCTGCATCCAAAACATAATTATCTGAATAACTTTTTTTTACCAGATTATCATACATCGCCCTTTGATTAAAAATTAATTTAGCGCTCCCTAAAAATGTTTGATTTGCTAATGTAAAAGCTTCTGCTTTTGTTAATCCACTTTCAATAGCTGCTTCCACAAAACAACTTAAAATGTACGCGTAAAAAACTGGTCCAGCACTAATTAGGATTGCCACTGTGTCAAATTCATTCTCGCTGACCTCAAGATACTTCCCACAAGAAGATAACATTAAAGTAACAGCTCTCTTATATTTTTCAGGGAAATCTTTAGAAAAAGATACTGCGCACATCCCTTCTTTTACAGAAACTGGTATGCTGAAGACTACTCTTGCAATCGGTGCCTTTATATATTTTTGTATTGTAGCTATTCTAACACCCTCAACTACTGAAACAAAAATTTTACCTTGAGCTAAAGGGGATATTTCCTTAAATATGTTTTCTAGATCATTTAGTTCAACACAAATAAATACAATCTCAGAATTTTTGATTACAAAAAAAGTTTCTTTGAAAACATTTACTTTAAAAGATTTCATTAACTTTACTATCTTCGTATTCATAGTACACACAAATATGTCTTTTGGCGAAAACATGCGAGTATCTAACAAAGACTTAATAATAGATCCTACGATTTCTTCAGATCCTATAAAACCAATTTTCATTAAATGGCACCCACAAAAAAACAATCAAAATAATGAGTGGGGTAGCCCGGATTTGAACCGGGGTCTTACGCTTTTTTGCAACTCTAAAAAATATTTAAAAAAATACTTGAAAAGATGTCCCAAAGCGCAAATACTAGACCAGGCTATACTACTACCCCGCAAAAACACTAAAATAAAAATAGTACTAAAAAGAATAAAACTATTTTGTTTGCTTTGGAAGTAAATCCCTTTTTAAGATCATATTTAAACATTAGTAATAAACTATTAAAAACCAAACTCAGCAAATTAAAAAGGGTAATTACTTTTTTTGTTGACTCTGTTGAGGCTGCAAAATTTTAGATATTTCTCTATTTATTATCTTAGTTATGAAATTAAGCACTTTTGCATAACGAGAATAATCTTTAAGCTTAAGCTTAATAATACACTCGTACCACCCTGGTGCCTTTGTTTTTGTTAAAATGATTTCTAGACTACTTATATCTACATCACTATCTAACTTTTCTTTCTTTAATTCTTCTTTTAATATATTCTCTAAATAATTTGGATCAACCATAGAATGAACATCAAAATAAAAAAAAGCCAAACCACTAGATTTCCCTTTGCTTAATAACTGAAATCTGGTTTTAGCAAAATCAGAATTAGACATTATAATAGTTGTATCATATGCGTCTATAAGTTTAGTTGATCTTAGTCCAATTTTTCTTAATCTTGCAACATCTCCACTTGGTAACCTGACATAATCTCCATAATTTATTTGCCTATCTAATTGCATAGCTATTCCTGCAAAGAAATTTGCTAAAGTTTCTTGAGAGGCTAAACCAAGGATCAAAGTTATAACGCTTGTAACTGCCAATATTGCAGTAACATCTACCCCCAATTCAGCCAAAAACAAAGCACTGCCGAATAATACTACTAAAACCCTTGTAATTTTTTGTAGAAGCGGCAATAGAGACAAATCTACTTTTATTTGTGACTCTTTTATACCTTCTTCATAATACCAATCAAACAATGCCTTTACAACTTTATATGCAAGATATGTAATTAGCAATGTTAAAGCTGCAATAGTGTATCTCTCTGTAAAAGTTACATAGCTTTCAAACATTGCAAAAAAATGCACACCTAAATAAATCAAAAACAAAAAGAAGAATGATTCAAGAGGACTTCTTATCGCATCTAAAACTCTGTCATCCAGAGTACTTTTTGTTTTAATAACTAACTTTCCTAAAAGCCAAACAACAAAAGGGCCTAAAATTTTACCTAATAAAAAAGATATTATTATCAGCAATACTAGGTATAAATAAATTAATAAGTCCATAATTAACAAACAAAAAAAATATTTTAAAAATAATAACTATTCTGGTAAATCTTGGTTAATATAAAAGTTAACCCTCATAAGAATTCAAGGTTGGCTTTAAATAATAAAAAAATAATAAATAAATATGCAATTTGAAAGATTGGTAGATTATTTTGAAAGACTTGAAAACACTTCTTCTAGAATTGAGATGATTAAAATATTGTCTGAACTATTAAAAGAGGCATCAGCAGGAGAAGCAAAAAAAATAGTTTATTTATGTCAAGGAAAAGTTTTGCCTGATTATGAAGGATTAGAAATTGGAATTGGTGAAAAATTTGTAGAAGAAGCAATTGCTACAGTGAGTGGAAACAGAAAAGAGAATGTTGAAAAAGAATACAAAAAAGAAGGAGATTTGGGATTAGTTGCAGAAAAAATGTTAGCTAAAAGGAAACAGAAGAGCTTATTCTCACAAAAACTAAGTGTAGATAAAGTTTACGATAATCTACTAAAGATAGCAAAATCTACAGGACAAAAAAGTCAAGATGTTAAGATAAGATTACTTTCAGAGCTTCTAAACTCTTCAACACCTCGAGAAGCAAAATATATAATAAGATTCCCAATAGGTACTTTGAGATTAGGTATAGGAGACCCTACAATAATGGATGCATTGGCAGAGATATATTGGAAAGAACATGAAAATGATGAAGATATCAAAAACAGAATAAAAAAAGAAAAATATAAAGATGAAGAGGAATTTGGAAGAAGAGTTAGAAGCTTACTTAGAGAAAAGATAGAAGCCAAATATAACATACATCCAGATTTAGGTGAAATAGCAGACATTATAAAAAAATATGGAATAGAAGGATTAGAAAAAATAAAAATAGAACACGGGATACCTATAAGGCCAACATTAGCAGAAAGATTATCATCAAGTGAAGATATTATAAAAAAAATAGGTAAATGCGCGATAGAGGCTAAATATGATGGATTTAGATTACAAATTCACAAAAAAGAAAATAATGTAATAATATTCTCAAGAAGATTAGAAAAAATGACTCAAATGTTCCCAGAAATAGTAAAAGCAGTTAGAGAAGAAATAAAAGTAAAGGAAGTCATCTTTGAAGGAGAAGCATTGGCCTATAATGAAAATACCAAAGAATTTTATCCATTCCAAATAACAATACAAAGAAAAAGAAAGTATGATATAGGAAAAATGTCTGAAGAATTCCCACTAAAATTGTTTGTATTCGATGTTATGTTCATGGAAGGCAAGAATGTTATGGGAATGCCATTTAAAGAAAGAAGAAAAATAGTAGAGCAAATAACAAAAGGAGGTAAAAATATTGTAGCTACTGAGAGTATAATAACTGAATCACCACGAGATATTGACAAATATTTCAATGAGTGTATCGAGAGGGGTTTAGAAGGTATTGTTGCAAAAGATCTCAACGCACCATATATTGCTGGTGCAAGAAAATTTGCATGGATAAAGCTAAAAAGAAGTTATAGAGGGGAGCTCAGTGATAGTGTAGATGTAGTTATTGTCGGCTATTTTAAAGGTAGAGGGTTGAGAGCAAAATTTGGATTAGGTGCTTTGCTAACTGCCGTATATGATAAAAAAGAAGATTGTTTTAAAACTATAGCTAAAATTGGCTCTGGCTTCAAAGAGGAACAAATTGAAGAGCTTGAAAAAATATTATCAGAGATTAAGATAGATAAAAAGCCTGCAAGAGTTATATCTAGAATAGAACCCGATGTATGGGTTGAACCAAAATATGTAATAGAAGTTGTTGCTGACGAAATAACTAAAAGTCCAATACATACTGCAGGCATGAAAAAAGAAGAGGGGCTGGCTCTAAGATTCCCAAGGATGATTTCTTTTAGAAGAGACAAAAAACCAGAGGATTGTACAACTGTAGAAGAAATTGAAAGAATGTATATCAACCAAAAAGTTGTAAATCTTACTGAAACAGAAGAAAGAATAGATGGGGATTTGACAGTATGATAAGGCAAATACTAGAAATAACAGAAAAATTGCTTCTTATAAGTGTTGCTTTTTTACTAGTGGTAATAATACTATTGAGAATGCACACTGTTTTAGGAGAAATAAGACTTGATCTTCTTAAAAGTGGTGATTATGAATGGTTATTGTATATAACCCTCTTTGGTTTAATAATAACTTGGCTCCTAAAAAAACTACTCGTATGGGAAATTCATGCCACTTTAGGAAACCCTAAAATAAAGAAGCAGTATCGTAGATAATTATGCCAGAGAATATTTTCAAAATTGGTGTATATGTTGTAATAACTATTATAATAATATCTTTATTATTTAACTACTTCCAAAAACCTACTAAAACAAACATTGAAATAATAAAGGAGTTAATAAAAGATGCAGAGTTTAATGAAGGTATGGTTATTGAAAAAGAAATAGAGATAAAAGAAAAAGAGGTTATAAATGTACAAACAGTAGAAAATAATGATAGAACCGTTAGGATAAAATGCACAAGTGAGATTCTTTGTACACCAGACAGTTTAGAATTTGATGAAAGAATATTAAAAGCAAACAAAAATATTCCTAATTTAAAAGTATATGTAAGATGTGAACATCAATTAGACTTATCTGTATGTAACATTTATTTTGGAAAAAAACCAGCACAACTTTTTATAAAAAAATTAGAATTATTTGAAGATAAAACAAAAATTTTTTTAGAATTAGAAAATATCGGAGAATTTAGTTGCAAAGATATAAATGTTACAATAAAAAAATGTAGAATTGGAGAAAACGAAAATATCACGAAAGAAAAATATTGTGTTGAAAAAACAGAATTTTTAGAAGAAATCAATGCAAATGATAAAAAAAATGTTATTATAAATTTGGGAAATATTACAAATGGGAGATATTTGTTTGAGATAAAAACATATGCTGAAGAATGTGGCTTAAACGTGAAAAGTTTGCATGATATAATAGAAATAGAACAAACAAATCCTTGTTTGTTAGGAGAAATCGGGGAATCTGTTTTAATAGAAGGAAAATGTAAACAAAGATTCTATTGCTCTAATTGTCAATATGCCTATCAATGTAAAGAAGCTTGGGCACAAAAAATACCTGAGAAAGCACAATTATTTGAGATAGAAAGTAAAGAATACACTATAATCCAATACGAACCAACAGAAGGTCGTTGTGAATAAAATAATAATTATAACTATGAAATTTTGATAGTTAAATCTTATACTTTTCTCTAACAACTGATGCTTTACCTATTGCACTAAAAGCCTTGAAAAACAACAAGGAATTTGCATAACAAATATCTTCAATTGCTTTAACCGTATCTTTTTCTAAACTATTTACTTTCTCAAAAAATGGTTTGAACGCATTCTTTATATATTTGCCCAAAAACTCTTCCTCAGATTTTATATTTTTTTTCTTTGCTTCTTCATCATAATTCTGATGAACCCATTCTTTTATTTCTTTATATAAATCTGGTTGATAAACTTTAACAACATCGTAAAAAAGATTTTGCCAATTTGTACCAACATTACCCTTTACTATATATTTTTTTGGAAACTTAGTAGCAATTAAATCCAAAGGAGTTCCTGTTATGCCATGTTGAACAATACCAACTTTTGCAACTTTCCTAACGGCCTCTCCAACCCTAACTGTTTGTGGTATATCGATACTTAATTGAGGTACCAAATTACCTTCTGCATCGTAAGTATTCCCATGAGCAGAACCATTAGCTATAGCTAAACCTTGCGGATAAACTCCATTTTCGTTTAACTTTTTTATAAAATATGTTGCTTCCTCAGGAGTTGTTAAAACTCTTCCATGTTCATCTTTCTTACCTATCTCACCTACTTCAACTTCTAAACCAAAAGATTTTCCTTTCATATTTTCTTCAATATATTTTGCAAGCTCAGTAGTAACTTCAATATTTCTCTTTAGTTGCTCTGCAACACTATTAACTTTATCATCAAAAAGAAAAGATGCATCTATAGCAAAAGAAGTATAACCCGCTTTTATCTGTGCATCAATTAATTTCTTTATCTTTTCAATCTCTTCATTATCTCCTTTTTTTACTGTTATATGATCCGCATGTAAGGCCCAAACATCATATTTAACTTGCTTAGCTATGGTTCTTACAGCCTCACT
Source organism: Candidatus Iainarchaeum sp. (assembly GCA_026414365.1). Taxonomy (GTDB): domain Archaea; phylum Iainarchaeota; class Iainarchaeia; order Iainarchaeales; family SKW153; genus SKW153. Next base: position 84,386 of record JAOAJD010000001.1, read on the forward strand.
ATATTTTTGTGGAGTAAAACCTGTATAACCACCATTTAAGTCACATTCTGACTTTGCAAGTTCCATCATCATTGGAGCATCTAAATCTTTAGCTGCTCGAAAAATGCCTTTTGCAACACCTACAGTAGTTCTAGTATTGCAAGCCATTATTATACATTCATCATCAATAAAACAATCAAATAAATAATTCCCTGGTAAAGGATCAAATTTTGCCATGCTCTAAACCTCCATTTAAAAATTCTTCTGCTGCCTTGACAACATTTCTAGAACCAATATAAAGAGGCACTCTCTGAGATATTTTCTCTGGCCTTATATCTAATATTGGTTTATTCCCATTTGAAGCATACCCCTTCGCCTCTTTAGTAATAAAAGCCAAGGGATTAGCTTCAAAAAGAAGTCTCAATTTCCCCTCTGGTTTTTCTCTCAAAGAAGGATACATGAAAATTCCACCATAACAAAGTATCTGATTAAAATCAGCAGTTAATGATCCTGAATATCTTAACTTGAATCCTTGTCTTTCAAGCTCTTTTACATACAAAGTATGTCTATCAGTCCACTCCGATGGTAATCCACCTGGTGAATATATTTTACCTTCAGGAATTTCTATTGATTCTCTCCTAAGAATAAAATCATTTTTTATTGGATCTAAAACGAACTCATGAGCACCAAAACCTTTATATGCGTAAGTTAAAGTTGTGAGAGGACCATAAAGAACAAAACATGCAGCGTCCATTCTATTGCCCTTCTCTAGAACATTGCCTTCATTAAACATACCAACTATAGTCCCAACTGCTAAATTTGTCTTTACACAGCTAGAACCATCTAAAGGATCTAAAGTGACTCCCCAACTACCTTCTGACCTTAAGATTTCTTTTATAGAACCCTGTTCCTCAGATGCTATGTTCCTAACAAGATTTGTTTTTTCTAAACTTTCCGTAAAAAGATTGTCTGCAAATTTATCTAATTCTAATTGAGCTTCTCCATAAATATTCTCTGAATTGCACAAACCTGTAGCATAAACAAAATGTTTATTCAATTCTTTTGCACAGTTAGCCACAGTGAGGATTAGTTTTCTAACATCTGGATCAATATTAAACAAATGTTCCACAAGTTTCAAGATATCACCAATATGATAATAGTAAACTCTGCACGTTTATTATTAACTAAAAAATATAAAAAGGTTAAAAATAATAAAGCCTCATACTAAGTATGAACATCTATTACTCACTTCAAATGACTAATAACAAAAGCTATCTTTTAAAATAATTTTACAATTATTTTTAAAGTATGGATTATAAAAAAGTAATGAAAAAATTTGGAGTAAACGAAGGTGAGTTTGTAGAGATACACTCAGAAGGATATGTATATGAAGGCTATATTTTACCATCATCAAAAAAAGAATTCTTTACTCTTAAACTAAAATCAGGATATAATATTGGAATAGCTGCAGAAAAAGTTGAGAGAATAAACAAGCTAAAGGAAGAAGCTGCTATAGAAAAAAAAGTATTCAAAGAAATAGAGAAAAAAGAAAATTTGCCACGAATAACAATATTACATACTGGAGGAACAATAGCAAGTAAGGTAGATTATAGAACAGGTGCTGTGGTATGTTCTTTTTTGCCAGAAGATTTAATAAATATGTTCCCTGAAATCAGCGAAATTGCAAATCTGGATTCTAGATTAATTGCAAATATGTGGAGCGATGATTTAAGATTTAAACATATAAGTATGATAGCAAAAGCTATAAAAGAAGAGGTAGAAAAAGGGGTAGATGGGATAATTATAGGAATAGGTACTGATAATTTGGCTCCTGCTGCTGCAGGGTTAGCTTTTGCTTTAGAAAATTTGCCAATAGCAGTAATCTTGGTTGGTGCCCAAAGAAGTTCAGACAGAGGAAGCAGCGATGCTGCAGTAAACATAATAAGTGCTGCTAATTTTATAATAAAAAGCGACTTTTCAGGAGTTGCTATATGTATGCACGGATCAACCTCTGATGATTTTTGTTATATTCTACCATCGTGCAAAACAAAAAAAATGCACAGCTCTGCAAGAGATGCTTTTAAACCAATAAATGATACACCAATTGCCAAAGTGGAATATCCAAGTGGCAAAATAGAATTTTATAAGAAAGATTATATTAAAAAAGACAAAAATAGAAAATTAATACTAAAAGAAAATTTTGAAGAGAAGGTGGGACTACTAAAAATAACTCCCAATATGTTCCCTGAACAATTCTCTTTCTATAGAAAGAATAAGTTTAAAGGGTTAGTTATTGAAGGTACTGGTTTAGGACATACTCCTGCTCATGTACCAAACCAATATGCAAAGATTCACAAAAAAATATATGAAGAAATAAAAAAACTTACAAAGAGTGGTTGTATTGTTATAATGACAACAACATGCTTACAAGGTAGAGTTAATATGAATGTTTATAATAAAGGAAGAGACTTACAAGAGGCTGGAATAATAAGTGGTGAAGATATGCTCGCCGAAGTAGCATTTATGAAATTATCTTGGCTTTTAGGAAATTTTGAAGATCGTGATAAAATAAAAGAGATGATAAGCAAAAACTTGAGAGGTGAAATAAGAGAAAGAACTTTGTTAAATGTTGAAAAATGGTGAAATAAAAAAGGTTGATAAAAATGTATGTTCTGGCAATATGTGGAAGTCACAGAAATGGAAACACTGAATATATTTTAAGAAAGATATTAGATATCTTCAAAAGAGATAACAACAAATGCGAGCTTATACTTTTAAGAGAGAAAAATATAGAATTATCTGATGGAAATATTGATAATAAACACTCAAAAGAAGACGAAATGAGTAAAATATACCAGAAAGTGAGAAACGCAGATATTCTAATATTAGCATCACCTGCTTATTTCAACAATGTCTCCACAATTATGAAAAACTTTATAGATAGATTTAACAGATACTGGGAAGATGAAGCATTAAAAGGAAAAAAGGTTTTATTAATATCAGTAGCCGCAACAAAAAAATCTGCAGAAAAATGTTGTGAATATTTGGCAGAATTCGCACAGATTTGTAAAATGAAAATCATAAAAAAACTAACATTTGAAATAGAAAACGTCTCAGATTTAGACAGAAAAGAACAAATTTCAAGAGAGATAGAAAATGAAATAAGAGGTGATTTATATGGTAAATGTTGAACCAGAAGAAGCGATAAGACTAATATCACCTAGAGTAATAGCATTAATAACCACAACTAATCCAGACGGAAGTACAAATGCTTCTCCTTATTCATGGGTGTTTCCATTCTCATTTGAACCACCTATGTTAACAGTAGGTGTTGGTAAAGGTGGGAAGAATACGCAGAAAAATGCAGAAAGAGAGAAAGAATTCGTTGTAAATTTAGTAAGCAAAGACTTTGGTCAAAAAGCGTGTGATTTAGAATGGATAACTGGGAAAGATCAATTAAAAAAAGTTGGACTCTCTGAAATTGATTCAAAAAAAGTTAAGACAAAATCGATAAAAGAGTCAAAAGTTAGAATTGAATGTGAATATCTAACTACCGTTGATGTAAAAGAATCAGATCATGTTCTAGTTGTAGGTAAAATAGTTGCTGCGGAGTGCTTAGCAATGAAAGGAAAAGTACCTGACTTTGATAAGCTTGACCTGTTAACGCATGTGGCTGGAGATGAATTCAGAGAGGTAGGAAAAAAAGTTTTATTTAAAAGGAAGAGAGGTTAAAAAAATGGAAGAAAATATAGAAATAACTGCTGGATTAGAAATACATCAACAGATAGGTAGTAAAAAACTATTTTGTAGGTGTAAAGCACAACTAAAGGAAGACAATCCTGATGCGATAATAAGAAGAAGGATTAGATTAGCTGCTTCAGAATTAGGAGAATTCGACAAAGCTGCTCTAGAAGTTTTCAAGAAAAAATATTACTTTGTTTATCAGTACTTTAAAGATGTATGCTGTTTAGTTGAACTAGATGAAGAACCGCCACACAGTTGTGATATTGAAGCATTAAAGACAGCACTAGAAGTTTCTTTACTCATAAATGCCAAAATTCCTGACATTTTATATGTTATGAGAAAGACTGTTATAGATGGTAGTAACGTATCTGGTTTCCAAAGGACAATGTTGGTATCTATAGGAGGCAATCTAAAACTTAAAAATGGTAAGGAAGTACAAATACAAAGTTTAGCATTAGAGGAAGATGCAGCACGGCTTATAGCTAAAGATGAGACAAAAAAAGAAATAATTTATAATTTAGATAGGCTAGGAATTCCTCTAATAGAACTATCCACTACCCCCTGTCTGAAAACACCGACAGAAGTAAAAGAAGCTGCTTTAGCAATAGGTGAGCTCTTAAGGATTACTTGTAAAGCAAGAAGAGGGCTTGGAACAATAAGGCAAGACTTAAATATATCTATAAAAGGGGGTGCGAGAGTAGAGATAAAGGGTGTTCAAGAATTAGAACTAATCGATGAGTATGTAAGAAAAGAAGTTTTGAGACAAAAAAATTTAATAGAAATAAAAAAAATTTTAGAACAGAGAAAGTTATCAAAAGAGGAATTAGATGAAGAACCACTGAACATTAACGAACTGATGAAAGAATGTAAATGCAATTTTATCAAAGAAGCTGTGCAAAATAAAAAGTTTGTATATGCAAAAAAATTTGCAAAGATGAGAGATATATTTGGTAAAGAAATTCAACCAAATAGAAGATTCGGAACTGAGATAGTTAGCTATCTAAAAGCAAAAACAAACATAAAAGGATTTATTCACAGTGATGAAGATTTAAAAAAATATAAATTTGAAGATGATGAAATAAGAAAAATAAAAGAAAAACTAAGGATAAACGAAGAAGACGCTTTTGTTATAATAGTTGGTAATGAAGAAGACTGTTTAGATGCATTAAGAGTAATAACAGAAAGATGTAAACAAGCAATAGAAGGTGTGCCAGAAGAAACAAGAAATGCACTAGAGGATGGAAATAGTGAATATAGTAGACCTTTGCCAGGAGCCGCAAGAATGTATCCAGAAACAGATATCCCACCAATATTAATAGATAAAGAACTTTTAGAAGAGATTAAAAGAAATTTGCCAAAAACCGCTGATGAAAGATTTGAGATTTATACTAAAAAGTACGGTTTAAGCGAAAAACTGGCTAATGAAATGAAATTAAATAACTATGCTAGATTTTTTGAAGAGATGGTAGAAGACGGCGTAGAAGCTAAAACTCTAGCAGTCTTCTTGCTTGAATGGATCACACAACTAAAGAGAGAAAATTTAGATGTTGACAAAATTGACGAAATCTTTATAAAAGATGTAATAGATGTGTATATGAAAGGGATAGTTACAAGAGACAATCTTTTAGACTTTATTAGATATTGTCTTATATCTAATGAACCTGTCAAAGAAGCTGCAATAAAATTCAAAAAAGACACTATTTCTATAAAAGAAGTAGAAAATAAAATAGAAGAGATAGTGAAAACAAATAGAGAATTAATAAAAGATAAAAAAGAATATGCATTTAGTGCATTGATGGGAGATGTAATGAAAGAATTAAAAGGAAAAATACAAGCAAAGATACTTTCTGAAATTTTAAGAAGAAAAATTGCTGAAGAAATCGAGTTGATAGAAAAAAGCTGAAGATAAAGGTGTTTAGTTGAGATTTATAAGTAATTATGACATGAAACTCTTTGAAAGATTTGCTAATCAATTTGGTATCAGTAACAAAACACTTATGGAAAATGCAGGTAAAGCAATTGTTAACGAAATTGAAACCACAGTTGGTAAAAAAGTTAGATTTTTTGTTTTGTGTGGGGTTGGTAACAACGGCGGTGATGGTCTAACCACTGCAAGAATTCTAAAAGAACATGGTTATGAAGTATATGTCTATCTAATTGGAGAACCCAAAACAGAAGAAGCAAAAGAAGCATACAAAAAATTATTATCAAAATACAAAAACGTGTTTGTTAGTGAAGCTTTTTTAGATAGGCTTAATGAGAAATATATAATAATTGACGCAATTTTTGGGACAGGTTTTAGGGGCAAAGTTGATGGCAAAATAAAAAAAATTATAGAAAAGATCAATAAAATAAAAGCTAAAAAAATATGTATTGATATTCCATCCGGATTTGATAAAAATTGTATTGATAATAATTATGTTTTACCAGATAAGATATTGTGTCTTCATGCCGCAAAAAAAGGTTTAGAAGGTTTTTCAAGAAAAATTAAAATATTAGATATAGGAATACCAAAAGAAGTGGAATTAGTTATAACTAGTGATCACGTTAGAAAAATGCTTAAAGAAAGAGAAACAAATTCTTACAAAGGACAAAATGGTAAGATTTTAATAATAGCCGGAAGCGAAAAATATCCTGGATCAGCAATACTTTGTTACAATGCATCAAAAGCTTGCTTTCGTACAGGTGTGGATTTAGTAAAAATCTTCACAGTAGCCAAAGTAGGGTGGCTAATTAACTTAAAACTTCCCGAAGCAATAACGACAAAAATAGATTGTGATTTTTTAAAATACGATCATATTGAAGAGGCATTAGATTTAGCAAAATCCAGCGATGTTATTTTGATTGGCCCTGGAATTGGTGAAAATAAAGAAACCAAAATATTTGTAAAAGAAATAATAGAAAAGATAAAAGACAAAAAAACAATAGTAGATGCTGATGGAATAAAAGCATTAGCTGGAATCAAACTAAACAAAAACGTATTAATAACGCCTCATAAAAGAGAGTTAGAAATATTTTCTGACAGAGAAATACCAATGGAAATTACATCAAGAGCAAGAATAACTAAAGAGATTGCAAAAAAACAAAATTGCAATATATTACTAAAGGGTCCGATAGACATAATTACAAACGGAAAAGAAATAAGTTTTAATGCAACTGGTAATCCTGCTATGACAACTGCAGGTACCGGCGATGTTTTGGCAGGGTTGTGCGCAGCTTTTGCAACAAATAATTCTTTAATAAAAAGTGCTGAAGCAGCAGCATATATTAATGGTTATTGCGGAGATATGCTTTATGAAGAAAAGAATTATGGCATACTTGCATCAGATATAATAGAAAAAATACCTGAAGTGATAAATAATATTAAGGTGAGTAAATGATTTATGAAGAAAAAAGACCTTGGGGATTATTCAAAACTTATGCATTCAATGAAAAATGTACTGTTAAAATATTAGAAGTTAATCCGAAACAACAATTAAGTTTACAAAGCCATAAAAAAAGGAGTGAATTGTGGGTTGCATTAGACGATGGTTGCTATGTGCAAATAGGAAACAAAATAAAAAAACTTGTTAAAGGAGATTTTATAATAATAAAAAAAAGGCAAAAACACAGATTAATATCTAAAGGTAAAAAATTTAGGGTCTTGGAAATCAGTTTTGGAAAATTTGATGAACATGATGAAATAAGATATGAAGATATCTATGGAAGAACAAATAAAAATAAATGATATTATATTTTTTATAAAACTTTAAAAAAATCCTCTTGCTATTTTGATCGATTTTCTCAAACATTTTTTATGCCAATACTTACCAGCCCATTTTTTATCAATGCCTGGTTTGCCACAAAGAGCACAAGACTCATTTGAATTTAAATTGGTATCCTCAACCATAAACATCTTTGTAAAGATAGCCCCGGAGAGATTCGAACTCCCGTTCCAGGGTCCAAAGCCCTGTGTGCTTGGCCGCTACACTACGGGGCTATTAACATAAAAATAAAACAATGAAAAGGTTTAAAACACTTAAAATGTAAAAGATTATTTATCAATTATAAATTATTATTGTAAGTTCAAAGCTTAAAAAGATTAATTATTGAAAATTTTTACTAAAAACAAATATGGGCGAGTAGCTTAGCCTGGTTGGAGCACTCGGCTGATAACCGGGGGGTCGGCAGTTCAAATCTGCCCTCGCCCACTTTTAATAAATTTATTTCCTTAGAAAAAAACAAAATAAAAATTAAAAAATTGGTAGGGAACTATTTGCTCTACTCATTTGATAAAACAAGAACAATAACTTTTCTTTCTCTTGGACCATCAAATTCACAGAATAATATACCTTGCCATGTGCCTAAAACTAAAACAGAATCTTTAACTAACAACGAGACGCTATTGCCTATCAAAGAACTTTTTATGTGAGCATCACTGTTACCTTCACTATGTGCATAATTATCATTCATAGGTAAAAGCTTAGCTAATTTATCCAAAATATCTCTTTTTACAGAAGGATCTGCATTCTCATTAATTGTCAATGCTGCGGTAGTATGAGGAACAAAAACAACACATAAACCTTCTTTTATTTTACTCTTTAAAACAATCTCCTCAACTCTCTTTGTAATATCTACTATTTCTTCTCTTCTGTTAGTCTTAATAGAAAAAAATTCTATCATGATCATCACAAACTTTTTACATTTTCCCTTTTTCCAATAATTCTCTAACTAATTTTTGGACAATTCTTGGTTCCGCTTTGCCTCTCAAATGGCGCATTGTTTGGCCAACTACAAAATTAATAACTTTATCTGGTTTTTGTTTATAATCCTCAAAAATATTTTTGTGATTTGCTAATACTATTTTTACAGCATTATATATATCTTCTTCTGATTTATCTATAAGTAAATTCTCCTTTGCTAAAAATTCTCTTGGTTTTATTTTGTCTAAAACATATCTTATTAAAGCTTGTTTTGCATTCTTTTCACTAACTCTATTTTCATTAACTAACCTCAAGAGCTCTATAATTTCTTTAGCTTCTATACCGGACTGTTTTAAGGTTAAATCATTGTAATTTAATACACCCATGATTTCTCTAGTTACAAATTTTGCTGCAAATGTTGGCTCTACTTCCTTGCAGATATCTTCATATAATAAAGATATTGAATAATTAGAACATAAGACCTTTGCATCGTAATTTGTTATTTTATACTGCTCTACAAATCTTTTGGCTTTTTGTTCAGGTAATTCTGGCATTTCTCTTTTTAGCTCTTTCAACCAATCTTCCGAAACTTCTATAATAGGCAAATCTGGCTCAGCAATATAACCATAATCCTCTTCAGTCTCTTTAGTTCTCATAGAGTAAGTTATTTTTTCTTTGTCATCAAAACCTCTCGTTTCTCTAGATATCTTTTCTCCCTTACTAATCAATTCTCTTTGTCTCTTCTCTTCGTAAGTTAAAGCAACCTCCACATTCTTAAAACCATTTATATTCTTTATCTCAACCCTCTCGTAACCTTCTATAGAAATATTTGCATCACACTTTAAAACAGATTCACCAACAACAAAAACACCTAAGTACTCTAAAATAGTGATAAGTTTGTTTAGAAATTCCCTTGCTTCAGAAGGACTATTAATATCCGGTTCTGTAACAATTTCAACTAATGGAATTCCAGAGCGATTATAATCTATTAAACAATAAGAGCTCGTAGAAATGCCTGCACTATGAACTAAAGAAGCTGGATCTTCTTCAAGATGAATTCTTCTAATCCTAACTTTTTTGCCAGAATCTAAGAAAACAATACCGTTTTTACCTAATGGTACTTCATACTGTGTAATTTGAAAATTTTTGGCTAAATCAGGGTAAAAATATGTTTTCCTACTAAAGTAAAATTCTTTATTTATCTCACAATTTAAAGCTAATGCAACCTTTAACCCATAATCTAAAGCCTTTTTATTAATCTTAGGCTTTGAACCAGGAAAACCTAAACAAACCTCACAGACAGAAGAATTGGGTAAATCTGATTTTGTTGAACAACTACAGAAAAGCTTAGAGTTAGTGTTTAATTGAGTATGAACTTCTAAACCAATTACAACTTTGTTCATCAGATCCTCTCCAATGAATTTAATAGATCCTTATGAACATCTTTATGACATATAATAAAATGACCTGCAAAGATATCTGCCTCTTTCCCATTTATGTCTGTGATCACAGCACCCGCTTCTTTTGCAATGATATATGCTGCAGAAACATCCCAAGGCTGGAGTTCATAAAAGAAAACCCCTCCAAAAACATTCCTCGCAACATAACAAATATCTAAAACCGCAGATCCTAAACGCCTAATACCTAAACTTTTATATGAAAGAACATGTATTGCTTTTGCAGTTTTGTCTTTTTTCTCTCCATCAGCATAAGGAAAACCAGTTCCTATCAAACAATCTTTCAAAACTAAACTATAATTCAAACTTAATTTTTTGTTATTTAAATAAGCACCTTCCCCAACTTTACAAAAAAACAAATCTTTCATAATTGGATCGTAAACAACACCCAAGACAGGCATATTTTTTTTGACTAAAGCAATAGAGTGGCAAAAGATTGGCAGACCGCAAGCAAAATTATTAGTTCCATCTATTGGATCAACCACCCAAAAAAAATCATTATTATTTATATTTTTCTCAGTTTCTTCACCTAGAAATCCATGATCTGGAAATTTATCTAACAAGTATTGCTTAATATAATTTTCACACTCAATGTCAGCATTAGTAACTAAATTTCTAACACTTTTTTCCTTTACTCCTTTATCAAGACTATAAAAATATTCTAATGCTATTTTAGATGCTCCTTTAGCAGCATTTATGGCATATTTTAACTCTTTTGAGAATGCACTTTTCATAATAGTCCCTCCAAAAAGCTAGCAGCAGAGATAAGCTCAGATTCTCTAAGGAAATCAGCGGTTAACATAATACCACAAGGCAAATTGTTAACAAATCCCATATTAAGACTTATGTGTGGTAAACCTGATAGATTGGCAGGTACAGTAAATAAATCCATAAAATAATCTTGAACAGGTGTAAATTTTGATATATCCTCAAACTTTGGTGGTAAGATTGGCATCGTAGGATGAACAACAAAATCAAATTTGGAAAAAATTCTTTTGTATTCATCTATTAATAAAGTCCTTGCTTTCATTGCCCTTAAATAAAACGCATCTCTAAAACCAGACATCCTTGCAAAAGTACCTAAAATAATCCTTCTTTTAGCCTCTTTCCCTAAATTATTTGATCTAACATCTGAAAAATAATCATCGAAATAACCTTTAAGAACTTCATGTTTACCATATCTTAAACCACAGAATTTTGCCAAGTTGGTGGATGCTTCGCTAACAGCAATCAGATAATAAGTTGGGATACTATATTTTGAATTTAATGGCAAAGAAACTTCCTTATAAGAAAATCCTTCAGACTCCATCTTATGAATGCAATTCCAAAAAATATCCAAAACTTTCTTATCAGCCAAATCACTTTCAACCAATTCTTTAGGTATTGCTATTTCATAATTTTTTCTTTTTAAAATAGAAATATCTGGTTGATCTCTTATAGAGGTACTATCTCTTTCATCATAACCAGAAATTATTTTTTGTAGCAAAAAAGCATCATTAACATTTTTACCCATTGAACCTATTTTATCTAAAGAACAAGCGTAGTCTATCAAACCAAACCTAGAGACTCTACCATATGTAGGAGTTATTCCAACAATACCACAAAAAGAAGAAGGACAAGCAATGCTTCCACCAGTACTCTCTGCAATTGAGACATGTGTATGTTTAGATATTGCTGTAAAACCTGCTGAACCCGAAGAGGAGCCTCCACAACTTCTTGACTCATCGAAAGGATTTTTTGGAATTTCGAAATCAACGCCTACATTTTTTCCAAAAGTACCAAAACCAAATTCATCTTGAGAAGTTTTTCCTATTATTATTGCTCCTTCAGCTCTAACCTTCGCAACAACAGTAGCATCGAAATTTGGTTTATAGCCCTCTAATATCTTACTACCTGCTTTTGACTCAACACCTTTAACACAGATACAATCTTTAATAGATACTGGAACTCCTAGAAGCAATCCACTAAAACCCTTTCTAACTTCTCTTTCAAGCCTTTCAGCTTCAGCTAAAGCAAAGTCTTCACAAATAGTAGTAAAGTAGTTGTATTTCTTATTCACCTTTTTAGCCTCTTCGATTATTGAATAAGTATTTTCTGAGATTGAAATCTGCCCAGCCTTAACCTGATTCACAAAATCAGATAACTGTAGTATCACTTAACCACCTTTGGACCCTTAAAATAATAATCTTTCTTATGAACAGTATTGGCCAAAGCTTCTTCAGCACTAAAACTTCTATTTATTATATCTTCCCTCCAGACATTCTTGATTACAATAGGCTGAAAACTTGGCTTCGTTTTACTAATATCTAATTCTTCCAAGACAGAAAATGCATTAATAACCTCTTGCAACTGTGGCAAAAACTCTTTCTTCTCATCCTCTGTTAACCTTAATCTAGCATTCTTACAAATTTTTTCTAAAAGCTCTAAGTCTACTTTTATTTTGCTCATGGCAAATCATTTCTCTTTAATAATTTTTACACCAAGTTCTTTAAGCTGATCATCAGAAACTTCACTAGGTGCATTATCCATAAGAGAAACACATGCTTTATTTTTTGGGAATGCAATTACATCTCTTATAGAATCAGCACCTACTAATAGCATAACTAATCTATCTATACCCAAAGCAATTCCACCATGAGGTGGTGCTCCATAGCTAAAAGCTTCCAATAGAAAACCAAACTTTTTCTTTGCATCCTCTTCTGTAATTCCTAATATACTAAAAACTTTATTTTGTATATCTCTACGGTGTATTCTTATACTACCACCACCCAACTCGACTCCATTTAGCACAACATCATAACTTCTACTTTTTGCCTTTAATGGGTCTTTATCTAAAAGTTGTAGATCTTCTAACACAGGTGAAGTAAATGGATGGTGTACTGCATTTATTTTTTGTTCTTCTTCACTCCACTCAAACATAGGGAAATTAACAACCCATAAGAAACAGTATTCGTCTTTTCTTATAAGGTTTAACATTTTACCTATCTGCAACCTTACTTGGCCCAAAGAATTGCAACAAATACTCCACTCGTCAGCAACAATAAAAATTAAATCACCTGCCTTAGCTTTTGTTTTTTCTATTGCTTTTTTAATTTCTTCTTTAGTTAAGTGTTTTACAATCATAGAATCTATTCCATCTTCCAAAACTTTTGCAGTAACTAAACCTTTTGCACCATAAAGCCTAGCAGTATCCATTAATTTATTAAGATCACTTTTAGAAAACTTCTCAGATCCATTTGGAACTACTATTGCTTTTATACTACCCCCTGAATTTAACACATTTTTAAATATAGAAAAAGATGAATCTCGGAAACATTCAGAAATATCTATTAACTCTAAATCAAATCTTAAATCTGGCTTGTCGGAACCAAACCTATTCATTGCTTCATCATAAGTCATTCTAATAAAGGGTGTTTTTATATCAATTCCTTTAATCTTCTTAAAAATCTCCTTGAGACAACCTTCTACCACACTATAAATATCTTCTTCATCTATAAAACTCATCTCAATATCTAACTGTGTGAACTCCGGTTGTCTATCTGCTCTCAAATCTTCATCTCTGAAACATCTAGCTATTTGGAAATATCTATCAAAGCCACTAACCATTAATATTTGTTTAAACAACTGTGGACTTTGAGGCAAAGCAAAAAATTTACCTTTGTGCACTCTACTTGGTACAAGATAGTCTCTTGCTCCTTCAGGAGTAGATTTTGTTAATATTGGAGTTTCCACCTCAATAAAATTCAAAGAATCGAAATAATCCCTAATAACTTTAATTATTTTATATCTTAAAATCAAATTTCTTTGCATATCTTCTCTTCTCAAATCTAAATATCTGTAAGCTAATCTAACATCTTCGTTAGCTAAAACCTTAGAAGATATTTCCAAAGGCAGAGGCTGTTTTGCTGGATTTAAAATAGTAACCTCCTCCACCAAAACTTCAACTTTGCCTGTAGAAATCTTTGGATTCTCTGTACCTTTTGGCCTTAAAGCAACTTTACCCTTAACTGCAACTACAAACTCTTTACTAATGGATTGAGCAACACTATGAGCCTCTTTACTTATTTCTGGATTAAAAACAACTTGAGTAATCCCATATCTATCCCTTAAGTCTAAAAAAATTAAATTACCATGATCTCTTCTATTATGAACCCACCCGTTCAAGATTACTGTTTTACCTACTATTGATTCATTTGCATCATTACAGGTTACTGTTCTTTTCAAAAAATCCCCTCCAAAACACGAAAAAAAACATCAAATGTTATTATGCAATATAAAAAAATATCCAGAGATTTAATTAATAATCTTATTATTTTTACTATTTACGTAAAAACACGATTTAGATAAAAAACAATCTCTGCAAAGAGGCTTTTTTTTGCAAAACTCTTTACAATGAACCACTATCAGAGCATGATATTCTTTAAATAGAAACACCTCCTTTTCTATATGGTTCTCTATATAATTTCTATATTCATCATAGTCATTAAAACTAACCCTTAAAAATCTCTCCAAAACTCTCTTAGTATAAGCATCCACAACAAATATTGGCTTATTTGCAGCGTATAATATAATTGAATCTGCAGTCTCTTTACCTATACCTTTTAAAGAAAGGAGCTTATCTCTCAACTCTTGTAAGGGCAGAGAAAGAAATTTATTGATATCCCCGTCATAATTCTTCATTAAAAAGTTGCAAAAGTTTTTGATTCTCTCAGCTTTCTGATTAAAATATCCGCTCGATCTAATCAATGATGCTAAATCCTTTTTGTCTATAAATGAAAGTTTTTTAGTGTCAATAAATTCATTTTCTAATAATCTTAGAATAGCTAACTCTGCATTTTTCCAATTTGTATTTTGGGCTAATATTGCACCTATGCATATCTCAAGCTTTTGATGCCCTGTTAATTTCTTTAATCTTTTGTATTCTATTTTATTACTTTTGTTACTAACAGGCCACCAATTCTGGATACCGTAATAGGAAGATAAAAGCTCATACAACTTAAAGATGTTTTGCTCTTTCATTTAAAAATATATCATCAAAAAAATAATTAAACACGATGCAAAAAGTATATATAGTTAATGTAAAAATTATTTAGATATGGTGAGCCATCAAAAAGAAAGCAACAAAAATGGAGAATCCCTCTTTGGTATGATATTGGAAAAAAGAGGTTTTTGTTCTGTTTTAAAAAATAATGGTGAGACTGAGATTATTAATTCTGACAATGTGGAAACTTTTTCTAGTTATATAAAAAAGAAAAACTTTTGTTGGGTTGACTACGTATTAGAAAATTTTCATAAAGAAACACCAGAAGTAGCAAAAAAACTTGGTTTTAGTGAGAATTTAATAACTACTCTGATGAAAGAACCGAAAGGTGGTTATTTAGATCTTGATAGAGAAATGGGCTTATTGTTGCCAGCAATAATAGTAAAAGGATTCGATGTAAAAACAGAGCCCTTAATCATTCTCATAAAAGAAGGACTTGTAGCAACACTCCACACAACAGAAGTAAAGAGATTCTTCAGGATGAGAAGATATGCAAACATATTCATGAAAAAACTGTCTAACCTAGATATGAAAGATAAAATAACGATACTCTTAATTAGAATAATTGACGAAAATAATTCAAGAAACTTTGACCACCTGAGAGAGATTGAAGAAAAGGGAGATGATTTAAGTCAAAAATTAGCTGACGTAAAATATTCTAAGATATTATTTGCAAAACAAATTCCTGAAATGAAGCATGCATTAACTTTGTATTTAGGTGGTCTATGGTCTACTTTAGATGTTTTGTATTCTTTAAGATATGGAGATGCTGAGCTTCTTACTGATGATCAAAATCTTTTAAATAGAATTACTGGTCTGATATCAGAAGTAACTGCACACATTGGTTTAGCAGAACATCTAAGTGAAGTCTTAGTAAGCGGCTTAGAGGTTTTACAAACTATATACAATAATCAACTCCAGATGCTTAACAACAGACTATCTTTGTTAATGAGTTATTTGACTATAATAGGTACTGCCTTGCTAGTGCCTAACACAATTGCTACTGTTATGAGCATACCTGTATTTGACTATGAAGCAATTGGCCAAACTAATTATATGATACTGATTATAGTATCTACAATATTATCTGGTGCTTTGGCTTGGTGGTTTATTAAAATGAAAGGATTAATACCTGACAATGGAGATATAGTCTAAAAAAAACCAAAGAAATTAGCTAAGACTTTTTGTTTTTTTGTTAATGGAAAAGCATTAATAGATAACTTTTTTCTAATATATTTGGCTAAAATCTCCGAATGGCCGTGATAAGTAAAGACCAGTTTCGGAGAGGATTCTTTAACATAATGTAATAATTGTTTAAAATCAGCATGATCGCTAAGTTCAAATCTTTTATATCTTTTCACAGGTTGGCCTGTTGCCAAAGCTACACTAATCTTTTTCTTAATTTGATGGGATAAAGCCTCAACAAGAGAATTATCTATTAGATTTATTGGCAAAATAGCGACATTAGAATCTGAGAAATTATTATCTAACAGAATATAGTCACCTAAAGAAAAACCAACTTTTTCTATTAATCTATTTTTTTCAAAAATTGTTTTATAAACGAGGGGGGCACAAGATAAATACTCGTTACAAAATTTAGTTAATTCTTGTGCTTTACCTATAGAATAACCTCCTAAAATAACAAAGTTGTTATCTGCTAACATATCTTTTGCCCATTTTGCCATATCGTTATAAATTTCTTCCCTATCTTTGAATTCGTAATTAGGCAAGCCATAAGTAGATTCTATTACTAATATATCCGAACTCAGTATGTCTGCTGGCTTAGTTATAAGACTCTCCTGTAACTTAAAATCTGATGTTATGGCAATTGAATTACTATTCTCAACCATAACTTGAATAGCCCCAGGAATATGACCAGAATTATAAAAACTTAAAGACACATCTCCAAAACAAAGTTTTTTATCTAAACCAACCAAATTAAAATTATCTCTGATAGAATTGCTAACAAAATATGCTGTCTGCTCAGTTAAATAATAATTATTATTATTTTTCACTCTGGCATGGTCACTGTGTGCATGAGTAACAATTATCTCTTTGTTCTTTACTTTTAGAGAGTCAATAAAAATTTCTCTTTTTGCTTCCAACTTTATTCCATCACAAAGATACAACATAAAACTAAGAATAAGTTAAAAAATATATATAAGTATGGGTTTCACTTTAATGTATGATTGAATTAGCTTTGGATAAATTACATAATCAACTAGATGAATTACAAAATAGGATTAGAGAAAAGGCATGGAGATCATTAAATCCAAAAGGATTTGTTTTTGTACTTAATAATACTATAAATGACATAGAAGACATAATGCAAACTCTAAATTCTATAAAAAAGGAATACGAAAGAGAAGGATTAACTGATTATCCAGAAATTAATGAATATTTAGAAAAAGGTAAAGATATTCTAAATTTGCTTAAAAAAAATAGAGATCTGGAAAAAGAGAAGATAGAAAACTTAGAGAATAATGATCAAAGTATAGAGCCACAAAAGGACCTTTACTCTTCTTTAGAACAAAGCGTCTTAGAATTTTTACTTAAAACAAGATACCTAGCAGATAGATTAAACATATATGAAAGAAAAAGAGGAGAACATCCAGTACTTTCAAATCCAAAAAGGACAGTAATTGAACTACTAGAAAAAAAAGAAGGAGAATTTTCAGAATTAAAGAAAAAATATGAAGAGCTAAGATCTAAAACTCATCTTGGGTTGCTAGAAGAAAAGACAGTAGCAGATTTGGAAAAAGAATTTTATGATGAGATTAGAAAGCAAGATGTCGAAATAAAGATAATAGTAAATAATATAAACTCCTTTGAAAAAGAGCTCGAAGAATTAGGTAATAAATATAAGAAAATTAGAGGCATGCTTTCAAAAATGGAAGAAATAAGTGAAAAACAAATAAACTTGGCGTCCGAACTTGTAAAACAATTAAAAAAAGAGAGGGATTACGCAAAAAGAGTTTTGTTAGACATCGAAAATGAAACATTGAAAATTAGGAGTGCATACTCAAAAGAACTTTTAGCACTAGAACAAGAAAAAGAGATTGCAAGAGAAGAGGCTTATCAAAAATATAAGACTAATCTTGGAAAATTAAGAAAAGAGATAGAGCAAAAAGATGAGCTAATAGCAGATTTAAGGAAAATAATTGAAACAAGAGAAGAAAAAATAAAATTGTTGAATAAAAAGATAGCAGAGTTAGAAAAGATTCAAAAAAGAGAAGAAAAGGAAATTGAAAAATTAAAAGATCAAGAACAAAAATATCAAAAAGAAAAAAAGAATGATGACTAATTTTAATAAATTATCCAGAAGGATTATAGATAATTCTAGACAAATAGTTTAGATTTTTCTATATTAGACCCAAATCTTTCAAAACACTATCAATTTTTTTCTTACTCTCATCTGTAACATCTACTAATGGCAATCTTGGAACACCCACATTTATTCCTTTCCTCTTCAATGCATAATGCAAAGGACAAGGATTAGTTTCTATAAACAAAACATCAAACAAAGGTTTTAGTTTGGTATTTAATTTCTCTGCTTTTTCATAATTGCCTTGTAGAGCATAAGATATCATTTCAGAAACTTCTTTAGGAGCAACGTTTGCAGCCACTGAAATACAACCCTTACCACCAGCCTTTATTATATCATAAGTTAGAGCATCATCTCCACTTATCACTGCAAAATCTAAATCAGAAGTTAATTCAATAACTTTTTTTATCTGAGCTAAATTACCAGAAGCCTCTTTTATACCTATAACATTACTATAATCTTTCGCTAACCTATATACAGTTTCCGGCTCTACATTTTTTCCTGTCCTGCCAGGCACATTATAAACTATTATCTCTCCATCTATAGACTCTGCTATCTTAGCGTAGTGTTGATAAATTCCTTCTTGAGTTGGTTTGTTTTGATATGGTGAAATTTGCATGTGAATATTAACACCAACATCCTCAATCTTTCTAGCTAACTCTATTGCTTCTCTAGTACAATTACTCCCATCACCAGCTATAACTAACACCCTCTCTTTTGCATATTCTCTAGCTTTGGCAATAAGTTCAATTTGTTCATTGACTGTTAACGCGGCCGCATGCCCTGTACAACCACTTGGTACTATACCATTTACACCTCCTTTAATCACAAATTCTATTAGTTGTTTTAAAGCTTCATAGTTTATTGCATGATTTAACCTATTACCATCTTCTTTCATAGGTGTCGGCAAAGCAGGGAAAGTACCTTTGATATCGACCATTAAAAACCCTCCTCAAACAAAATCATAAAAATTTAAGAATATCCTTCAATAATCTCGTCAAAAATATCACTGAAATTATAAAAGCCTTTCTTACCTCGTATCCATTCAGCAGCAATTAAAGCTCCTGCAGCAAAGCCTCTTCTTGTTCTTGCAATATGTGAAAGTTCAATACTATCAGCAAAAGAATCGAATATTACTGTGTGGGTACCTGGTACAAAGCCACCTCTCACACTAGCAAAATGAAATTCATCTGGGCATATTGCTCTATCAAGCATAGTATAAACGACCTTTTTCTTCTTTGAAAAGTTTTTAACTAGAATATCGGAAATTGATTTTGCAGTACCACTTGGTGAATCTTTCTTCATCTTGTGATGTATTTCATAAGCCAAAACATCATAGTCTTCAAACTTATTTATCAACTTAGACGCATCTTTAATTATTTTATAGAATATATTAACACCCAAAGAAAAATTAGATGCATAAATTAAACCTATGTTATGATCTAAAGCTATTTTCCTAACCTTATCTATCTCGTTATACCAACCTGTTGTACCAACAACAATATCTTTGCCTAGAGAAGCAACTCTCTTTATATTATCTATAACTACATCAGGAGTAGTAAAATCTATGCATACATCAACATCCTTCAAGGATTCTTTAGATATCTCCTTAAAGTTTGCCTCCTTAGCAACTGGATCTATAATTGAGGAGACTGTTATTTTTCTCTCATCTGCTAGCTCTTTTATTTCTCTACCCATTTTCCCAAAGCCTATCAATGCTACATTCATACTATCACATAAAAATATAATATACTAAAAAAATTCCTTTTGAAAACTATTTTAAAAGTAATTTATTTACGAATTTCGTAATAAGAAAATAACTTTAATCCTTACTAAAGAATCAATTTTATAACCCTAAACCATTTTTAAGTGTGATAATTATGTTTAGTAAAAATAGAGGAATGGAAAGGATAATGAAACAACCATATGCTTTTGACGTCGTTGAGCAAAATAAAGAATTGGCAATCAAGAAATTTGGGAAAGAATATATTATTGATTTTGGAATAGGAGATCCGTCTGATCCAACGCCAGAAGAAATAAGAGAAAAGTGCAAAAAAGCAGTTGACGAGAGAAAGGATTCTGGATATCCCCAAACACTAGGTCATTTTGAATTTAGAGAAGCTGTTTGCAAATGGATAAAAAAACGGTTTAATGTTTCTTTAAGTGAAAATGATATTATAGCAACATATGGTGCCAAATATGCTTGTTTCCATATTCCTTTATGCTTTACTAACCCAAATAATAATGATTTTGTACTTATTCCTAACCCTGGGTATCCCCCATATACTGAAGGAACTCTTTTAGCAAATGCAGAACCATACTACCTAAACTTAACTGAAGACAATAATTTTGAGCCTAATGTTGAAGAAATAGAAAAAGATGTTGTCAAAAAATCAAAAATAATTTTTGTTAATTCTCCCCACAGTCCAACAGGAAGAATATACAAAAAAGAGAAACTTAAAGAAATAGTAGATTTCTGCATAGATAATGAAATAATTTTAGTTTCAGACGAATGCTATTCAGAACTGTATTTTTCAGAGAAATCAATGTCAATACTAAATATAAAGAACGCTGAAGATTGTGCAATAGTATTAAACTCACTATCGAAAAGAAGCATGATGACTGGGTATGCTGTTGGTTTTTACGCATCAAAAAACGAAGATTTGTTAAAAACATTTAAAGTATTACAACAAAAAAGTGTACAAGGGGTTGCTACTTTCATACAAGATGCTGCTGCTTTTGCTTACCTAGAAGATAAACACGTTGAGAAAATGAGAAATGAATATAAGAAAAGAGTAGAAATAATGGTAGAAGCATTAAGATCTATCGGCTGTGAAGTAAGTATGCCAGAAGGTACATTCTATATATGGACAAAAACACCTAAAAACAAAAACCCATTAGAGTTTTCTAGAGAGTTATTGCTAGAAAAAGGTATAAACAGCACACCAGGCAATTTGATATCTAAAGAGTTTAAAGGAAAAAATCCAGGAAAAGACTATGTGAGATTTGCAATGGTGCAATCTATTGAAAAAACAAAAGAAGCTGCAGAGAGAATTTTAGAATTAAAAAGATAGCTGAATTCTTAGTGATGAAGATGAAAATAAATTTTTCAAAGATACATGGTTTGGGAAATGATTTTATTGTTATAGACGAAGAAGAAAAAGAAATTGTAAATGCAAAAGCTGAATTCTCAAGAAAATACTGTGAAAGGCATAGAGGAATAGGAGCAGATGGAGTTCTTTTTATGCAAAAATCTAAGAAAGCTGATTTTCTTATGAGGATATTTAATGCTGATGGCTCAGAAGCAGAAAATTGTATAAATGGTATAAGATGTATAACTCTATTCAAAATGCTTAAAGATATTGAGAGAGGGATAAATAAAGACGAATACTTAGTAGAAAGTAAAGCCGGATTAAATAAATTAAAAGTTGTAAAAAAGAATAAGAATAAAGTTATGTTTGAACTAAGTTTCCTAGGAAAAGCTGAAGTTATAGAAAAAAACAATATAAAAATTTTTGGAGAAGATATTGAATATATTTTTGTAGATGTTGGCAATCCTCATGCAGTGTTTTTCATAAAAAGTTCTATAGAAAATTTCGAAGTTGAGAAATTTGGTCATCTAATAGAATACCATGAAAGATTCAAACCAAAAAGGACAAATGCAGAATTTGTAAACGTATTAAACAAAAATAAGGCTTTAATCAGGATACATGAAAGAGGTGCATGTGAAACAATGGCATGTGGCTCTGGAAGTATTGCAGTTTATTTAGCGGGATTGAAAGAAGGCATCTTCAGCGACAAAGAATTTGTTGAGATTCAACAACCAGGAGGAAGCTTATATATAAAGAAAGAAAGCAACATTATTTTACTTAGAGGCGAAGCGGAAAAAGTTTTTGATGGTATTTTAGAAATTTAATAAGGTGTTATAAGTGGAACATCTAGATGTGTTAGAAAATAGACTAAAAATTTGCGGTTTTGATGTTGCTGAGTTGGCAGAAAAATATGGTACTCCGTTATATATTTACAATTTAGATAGAATAGTTGAAAACTATGAGTTGTTGAAAAGCAGTTTTGAAAACGAAGGTATAAATGTAAAAATTCACTATGCAATGAAAGCTAATTCCAATCCAGAAATATTAAAAGAGCTTAGAAAACTAGAATCCTGTTTGGATTGCGTATCCCCAAACGAAGTCAAATTGGCAATAAAATGTGGCTTTAAAAGTAAAGATATCTTATTTACAGGTACATCTGTAAGTGATGAAGATCTGAAAATTTTGACTGAAGAAGAAATTTTAATAAATGTAGATTCACTTTCTCAAATAAAAAGACTGGCAAAAATAAATCCAAAAAGGAAAGAAATTAGTATAAGAATAAATCCTCAAATAGGTGCAGGAATTCATGAGCATACTATAACTGCAGGAAAATATGTTAAATTTGGAATACCGGAAGAGAATGTTATTGAAGCCGCGAAATTAGCTAATGGTTTTGGTTTTAAGATTAAAGGAATACACGAACATATTGGTTCAGGATGGTTAGGCAATGACGTCAAAAATTTTTTGACTACTGCAAATAAGTTAATTGAAATTTACAAAAAGATTAGTTCTTTTTTGGGGTATGAACTAGAGTTTATAGACTTTGGTGGTGGACCTGGTATTCCATATAGAGAAAACGATGAAGAATTCCCAATAAAACAATATTCTGCAGGAATTTCAGAAATTGTTAGAAAGGAAGACATAAATGCAGATGTTTTTATAGAACCTGGAAGATTTATAGTTGGTGATGCTGGAATATTAGTTTGTAAAATAAATACTGTAGAAGACAAATATGTACCAATAATAGGGGTTGATGCAGGTTTTAATTGTTTAATAAGACCTGCGTTTTATGGAGCATACCATAGAATTATCCTATGTGAAAATGTTGAATCAAAAAATACAAAAGATTACTTAATTGCAGGTAACCTTTGTGAATCTGGAGATGTATTTAATGAAAACAGAGAAATTCTTAGAAAGTTACCAATTGCAGAAGAAGGACAGCATATTGCTTTATTAGATGCGGGAGCATATGGCTTTACCATGGCAAGCAACTATAACCTAAGAACAAAACCAGCAGAAATTATAATAAAAGAGAGAAATATAAAACTTGTTAGAAGAAAAGAAAACTTAGAAGATATGTTAACAACTTTAGAAGAAAAATTGTAAAAAATCACTTAATCAACTCTTTTATTATCAAATCCCCGTACTTTGGGATTAAATCTTTTTCAGAAAGATCAAAATCATCAGGATCTATTTTTTTAATTAGCTTTAAAACTTTCTTTTGACTGGTGATTTCAAAATCGATTAGTTTTTCTAGTGCAACTTTTAGTTCTATAGATTCTTGTGTATAAAAATAACTCACAAAAATAAGATCAAAATCTTTAAGACTAATCAATTTTTTTGGTAGATCTAAAAGAGAATCTAAAACGATTTGGGATATTTGAACATTTGCAAAGTTTTTTGTTAAATAATTAGATAAACCACTAAAGAAATTAAAGTATGTATCATTAAAAGTTATCAAAGCAACTTTCATCTAAAAACCCAAAACCAAATTTTTCTATAATTGTTATCTTCTTTTCCATCTTGTAAAATTTTATTAACAGATATTGTAACTTTCAAAGGAAATTTTACGTTATATTTTGTTAAGTTTATGTCTTCAAAAAAATGTTTCTTTTCACCTTTTTTTAGATAAAAATTCTCTTCTTTTATTAATTCATCTCCAAAAAATAACCGGTACTTGTAATTAAAATCAGAAATTTCTTGAGAATCAACAACAAATGAGAAACTCAAAACAGGCCATGAAAAATTATTGTAATCAACAAAATAAATTTGAGTAAACCCCGAAGGTTTATGTGTAAAAATTGAATAAACAATAAAAGCAATAACAATTAAAAGAACACTTACAACTATACAAAAAACATAATTTATGTCATTATCTTCCGAAATTGTTTTTGAAAGGTTATTTCTCTTATTTTGCATTATTAAAATTTTTATTAAAAAGATATTTATATATAGTTATAAGGATATTGTTTATTGTAAATAAAACGATTATAATATAAATGGCAACAATGCCGGAGGCTGGTTTTTTGCAATTAAAAAAACAAGAGATATATGACAAACCTACAACAACAGATGAAATAATTATAGATGATAGAAGTGATGCTGAAAAGGTTATCGATGGGACAAAAGAATTTTTATCCAAATATAAATTTGTCATATTGCTGATTATAATAATAGCTGCAATATCATTATTTTTATATGATTACTTTATTGGTAGTTACAGAGATGTTATTTTTGAAATAAAAAATACAGAAGGCGAAAATATCGCCGCTAACGTGAAAATATATGACGAAAGTAATAAAATAGTGGCTTCCTTTTCGGGTTCCCGCATAATTTCACTTAAAAAGGGTAATTATTTGGTGGAAATAGGTCAAATTGGATATATTCCAAAAACTCTACCTTTAGAAGTATCAGATAATGAAAACAAAGTTGTAGTAACAATTTTGAAAGGAATAGATGTAGAATTATCAGTAAAAACTACAGCTCCAGATATGGTATTCCAAGGAGAATCATTTAAAGTTGTGTTAGAAATATCAAATAAAACAGATCAACCACAAGAAATCACGCTTATTTCAGAGGGTTTTAATGATAAAATACTAATGGAGAAGTCATTCAAAGTATACCTTGGCCCCCGAGAAATAAGAGACTTAAATATTGAAATAAAGGTTGATGAAAAATTTCCTATAAACGAAAAAACAAAAGAGGCAAGAGTCGAAGGTAAAATAAGATTAAAATATACAAACAAATCACAAGAAATAACTTTTAAAGTAATAGAATATAAGAGGGACAAAATATATATAGAAGAACAAAAAGGAAATAGTTACTCTCCAATAAGTCAGATTGTGTATGACTTAAACGCAGACAACCCAGTCACAAAAAGAATATTTATAAGAAATAACAATGTTACATCTCTCAAAAATATAAAAATAACTATTGAGAAAACCAGTATAAATTACCTAAGAGAAAGTCTTTTAGACAGATTATTCACCATAACACCAAATATATTAAGCGAAATTGACTCAAACGAAAGATTATCTATTGACATAACAATAAATCCCTCTATAAAACTTTTAGATATTCCTGAAAATCAAACATCAGCAAAATATCTTGGCAAATTAATAATAAAAATAGGAGATTTCGATTCAATTCAAACACTAGTTGATTTAACAATTAGAAAACCAAATATAAAGCTAGAGATTTCCGGAATAAACTCAAAATATACTGCAAAATATAATATCAACGAGGACAAGTACACAGTAAGTAGTCCGGTGACTATAACAAACAAGGGTAATGTAGTATTAAAAAATGTTAGATTAAATGCATTCTTGTGTAGATATTCTATAACCCAAAATTGGAGTTTATCAACAGATTTGTCTCTTGGTGATTCAAGTTGGGATAAAATATATCCTAATGAAAGCAAAAGGACAAATTTATATATAGCTTTACCTTCAACCTTCCCAGAAAACCAAACAATATATTGTAAAGGTCAAATTATTTTAGACAACCCGTTATATAACGAATATAGTTTTACGATTCCGCCTAGCTTAACTGTAGATATCTCTGAATTTTCTATAACTACTAAAAAATGAGGAAAGAGCCCTGAGAGGGATTTGAACCCTCGACCACTCGCTTTCTTTTAAAAACACTTTTTATTACGAGGCGAGTGCTCTGCCACTGAGCTACCAGGGCTTAAAAAATAAAAATATAAAAATCGTAAAGTTATAAATCCCTCTATAGATCATCAAAAGAAATCTTCTTATTCTTCAAAAGCCAAAGCTTAGTGGGGATATCTGCTATAAAAATTCTTTTTTGTTTCATAGTGTTTCTCTCTCTCAAAGTAACAGAATTATCACTAAGAGTTTCATAGTCTACAGTAATTGCATAAGGCACACCAATTTCATCAATTTTAGCATACCTTCTTCCAATAGAAGCTTTTTCTTCATAAATAACATCAAAATCGTAACTCTCAAGGTCATTTTTTATTCTTTTAGCAATTTCAGGTAATCCATCTTTACTAACTATTGGAAAAACTGCAATAAAATAAGGTGCAATTTCGTGTGATAAATCTAGATATATTCTTTCTTCCCTTCCCCTAACTTCTTTCTTAAAAGCCAAGTCTAACAAAACATAAAATGTCCTATCTATACCTGCAGAAATCTCAAAAACATGCGGTATAAACCTAACACCATCTTCAACAACTGACAAATCTTTTTTACTTATATTACCATGACCTTTCAAATCATAATCAGTTCTATAATTACACGCAACCAATTCTACCCAACCTAAGTCTATCTTAACTTCAAAATCCCAAGTTTCTTTTGAATAAAAAGCTTTTTCATCATCGGCTAATTGTCTAAATCTGATTAAATTGTTAGATATTCCTAAAGACTCATAAAATTGTTGTGTCCTCGCAAGAAGATAAGCTATTAATTTACCGGAAACTATCTTCTTAGCACATGCTTCATCACAAGATATTTTTTCAACATCTTCTTTACCAAGCAAAAGAAGATTAAGCTTGTAATCCTTTACTTCATCCCAACCTTCAACATTATCTATTTTATTTGGATTAAAAAATACTTCAATCTCCATCTGACCCAATTCTCTCTCTCTTAACAAACTATTTCTTGGTGCAATTTCATTTCTGAAAGACTTACCAGCTTGTGATATGCCCAAAGGCAACTTTTGTATATTTTTATATATTCTTAAGAAATCAGGGAAAATACTTTGACAAGTTTCTGGCCTTAAGTAGCATTCATTATCTTCAGTAGCACCTATCATTACTCTCATCATCATATTAAACCTTCTAACATTACTGAAATTCTCACTTTTACATTTTGGACAAACTATTTTGTGCTTTTTTATTAAAGCTTCTAATTCTTGATTAGACATTGATTCAGGAACAATCTCATAGATACTATCTTTTATCAGTTCATCGGCTCTATGTAAAGAATTGCACTTCAAGCATTGAATTATAGGATCAGAAAAGCTCTTCAAGTGTCCAGAAGCCTCAAATACATCTCTTGGTAAAATTACTGTACCATCAATCTCAAGGAAACCTTCTTTTTCAACAAGCTTTTTTCTCCATTGCTCAACAATCTTCCTTCTAATAATACTCCCAAAAGGACCAAAATTCCAAAAACCTGAAGGACTCGAAGAATATATTTCTGCAGCTGGGTAAAACAAATTTCTTCTTAATGCTAAATTCATTATCTCGTCTTTTGGCAAAAAAACACCTTTTTTAAAATTTAAATTTAACAATGTGTTAAGTTGGCATTTTTAAGCGACTAACAAAAATTTTTAATTATAAATAAATACTTTAAAGTTATCTTTTTATAATATGCACAAACAATAAATTTTGAATTAATTTGATCACTATGGATAACTTTGAAGAATTAAAGAAGAAGCTTTTAGAAAAGACAAAAACCGAAGTTAAAGAAAAACTTTCTAGTGACGAAATAAACATAATTAGAGCATATTCTCTAACCGAAAGTATAGATGCAACTTCTAACCTACTTTATGAACAGCTGAGAGAATGGTATTCTTTATACTTCCCAGAACTAACCACACTAATAAAAGATCAAGAAATATATTTGAAACTAGTTTATGAGCTGTGTACAAAAGAAAAATTTACAAAAGAAGAAATAACAGAATTCTATAAAAACACCAAGAAAGCTGAAGAAATAGAGAAGGCTGCTAAAAATTCCATTGGTTCTAAAATAGAAGAAGAAGCACTAGAAGAGATAAGGTTGTTAGCTTTGAACATTTTAAATCTTAAAGAAGAAAAAAAATATTTAACAAAATATATTGAAAAGACAACTGATAGAATTATGCCAAATACTAGTTATATATTAGGAAATATGTTGGCTGCCAAAATGCTTTTAAAAGCTGGTTCATTAAAGAAACTTGCCAACATGCCTGCTTCAACTATACAAATCCTTGGAGCAGATAAAGCGATATTTTTACATATAAAAAAGAAAACTAAAAGTCCAAAATATGGCATAATATACAACAGCAAGCTTATTATGGATGCACCTAGAAGGCAAAGAGGTAAAGTAGCTAGAATATTAGCAAACAATCTAGCTATCGCACTCAAAGTAGATTATTATACAAAGAGGTTTATTGGTGAAGAATTGAAAAAAAGAATTCTAAAAAAGATAATTAAATTAAAGTGATTCCCATGTTAAAAGCATTGGAAATTTTTAAAGGTGTTTATAAGATCGGAAATAAAATATTTACAAAAAATATGACTCCTGGAAAGAATACGTACGGAGAAGAGTTAATAAAAATAGATGGAGTAGAATATAGAGAATGGAATCCTTATAGAAGTAAACTGGCAGCAGCTATTATTAACAATCTTAATTTTTTCCCGTTTGATAAAAATTCCAAGGTTTTATATCTAGGAAGCGCTGAAGGTACTACTATATCGCACATAAGTGACATTGTAGAAGAAGGAGCTATATTTGGTATAGATATAAGTGCAAAAGCAATGCAAAAATTTGTATATCTATGTGAACAAAGGAAAAATGTTGTTCCGATATTGGCTGACGCTGAAAAACCACAAAGTTATTCAGATTATATTAAAAATTTCAGCATAGATATATTATACCAAGATATTTCTCAAAAAGATCAAGTTTCAATATTTCTAAAAAATTCTAGGATGTATCTAAAACCAGATGGATGTGGGATATTAGTGCTAAAAATTAGGTCTATAAGTTTAGACGAAAAGACTGAAGTAGTGTTAAAAAGAGAAACTGCAAAACTAAACAAAGAATTCGAGATAATACAAGAAATTAATTTAGAACCATATGATAAAGACCACTACTTTATAATTTGTAAAAGGAGATGAATAATGGATAGAAAAACTTTAAGAGCAATGGCATATTCTCCATCACACATAACAGGTTTTTTTGTCATATTTAAGAAAGGTTCTACTGGAGCAGGCGTTAATGTAAAAGAAGGAGTAGTAACTGAAGTTGTTGCAAAACCAAGCAAAAAAAGCAAAATAATTATAAAAATAAACGGAAAGAAAGTAAAAGCAAAGACTTCTGAGAGGGTTATTAGAAAGATATTAGCAAGACTAAAAAATAAAAAATATTTTATATTAGTCAAACACAAAACAAAAATTCCTATTGGTTATGGCCTTGGGATAAGCGGCGCAGGTGCTTTATCTCTCTCTTTAGCTATTAATAAAGCACTATCTGTTGGACTTACAAAAAAAGAATGTGTAGATATAGCAAAAGAAGCTGAGATAGAAGAGGGTACTGGTTTAGGAGATGTGATAGCTGAACAATACTATGGTATAATGATTGGAAAAAAACCATATCCATCAAAAGAGGTTGAAATTATCCCTACAAATAAAAAATATGTTGTGCTTGGTTTTTTCAAACCAATAAAAACAAAAAGTGTAATAAGAAACCCTGCTATGAAACAAAAAATAAACAAGGTAGGAATTAAATGTATGAAAATATTAGAAAAAGAAAAAACACTCGAGAAATTTATAGAACTTTGCGATTTTTTTTCTAGGGAAAGTGGATTGCTCACAAGAAGGTTAAAAAAAATTAAGGAAAAAATTCCTTATGCAAACATGTCAATGTTAGGGGAAACTTTGTTTGTGATAACTAACGAACCAATGAAAGAAGCAAACAAAATGAGAAGATATACTAAAAGAATTCTAATATCTGAGATATCAAAAGAAGGTGCTAAAACAATATAATATTAAGAGGATAAAATATGCATAAAATACCAGAAACACACCCAAGATATAAATCTCTAAAAGAGAGGCACAAGATAGAAGAAGGTTATAAGAAAGGAATAACGCATATCCAAGGCTTAATAGCACATGGTAGAGGAGAAGCTTTTGATTATCTCATCAAAGAGAAAACACATAGATTTGCAAAAAAAGCAATAAAAGCATCTGCAGCACTTTTGTTAATAGCAAAAAGACCTATCATATCAGTTAACGGCAATAGTGCAGTACTCTGTCCTAATGAGATTAAAGAATTATCAAAAGAACTAAATTGTAAAGTAGAAGTTAATCTTTTCTATAGGACTAGGGAGAGAGTTGAAAGAATAGTTAATTATCTAAATAAGTTTGGCATAAATGCGCTAGGAAAAAAGGCAAAAAAGAAAATAAAAGGATTAAATTCAAAAAGAGCAATTGTAGAAGAAGATGGGATATACAACGCTGATGTTGTATTAGTAATGCTTGAAGATGGCGATAGAACAGAAGCATTAAAAAAAATGCATAAAAAAGTTATTGCCATTGATCTAAATCCTTTGAGTAGAACATCAAAAAAAGCCAATATCACAATTGTAGATAATATAACAAGGGCTTTACCTTTGCTTGTAGAGGAGATTAAAAAACTGAAAAAATTTAAAAAAAATAAACTAATTAAGATATTAAAGAATTATAAAAATAAAGAAATTTTGGAAGAAGCGGAAAGAGAGATAAGAAAATCATTATGAATAAAAAAGAACTTAAAAGGCAAATTGCGCATATAGGACTTGGTATTATCATAATTAGTTTATTTCTACTAATTGGCAAAAAAACAGCAATAATAACCTTTCTAATAGCAGCATTTGGGATGATTATTTTAATACTCACACAAAACGAAAAAAATATCCCTATAATCTCTGAGGTATTAGAACAATTAGGGAGAAAAAATGAAACAATAAGAGGGATTGGAGCAGTGACATTTTTTTTAGGATTAACTTTAGCTATAGCCCTTTTTAGTTATAAAGTTTCACTAGGTTGCTTAATAATATTAGTATTTGGAGATGCAGCTTCAACTATTATAGGAACTAACTATGGAAAGATCAAGATAACTAAAGAGAAGACATTAGAAGGTAGTTTGGCTTTTTTAGTTAGCTCTTTTATTTTGTTGCTACCTCTTTTTGGATTTATAAAATCTTTTTTTGTTAGTCTCTTCGCTACATTAGTTGAACTCATACCTCTTGATGATAACATTGTATTGCCAATCATGACTGGAACTTTGTTAAGTATTATTTAAAACACAAAAATAAATTTTAAAAACATTGAGAAAGAAGGATTTAGTTATAAAGAGATGTAATGAAGGACCGGTAGCGTAGTTTGGATAGCGCAACTGCCTCCTAAGCTCTAGAGCAAGCAGTAGGTCGCGGGTTCGAATCCCGCCCGGTCCGCATTTTGTGAATTTAATTTGTTTTTTCAAATTTTTCTTCAACGAAACAGATTTAAACTAATAACAACATTATTTTTGTTGATGGAGAAACTAGAACTGATAATAGCAGGTGAAATTGCTCTCTCCAAAGAACCAGGGAAAGCACTAAAAAAGTGGAGAGAAATATTTGGAATTAGCCAAATAGAACTATCTAAAGCTTTAGGTATAAGCCCATCAACAATTTCTGATTATGAAGGAGGGAGAAGGCAAAGTCCGGGAATAGGTGTTGTGAAAAGATTTGTTGAAACTATATTAAAAATTGATGCTGAGAGAGGTGGCCAAGTTACAAAACAACTCTTAAAAGAAATTGAACCTAGAAAAAGTATTTTTGACGTAAGAGAATTTGCAGATTCTGTAGATGGGACAAAATTTACTGAATTGATAGAAGCAAAATGTATTGCAAACAAAAACAAACTCAAAGAGATAAAAATTTTTGGGTATACTATAATAGATTCTATAAAAGTTATCGTAGATGTGCCCGTTAATGAGTATATTGCAATGTATGGGAAAACACCACAAAGGGCATTAATATTCCTAAAGGTTGAAACAGGTAGAAGTCCAATGATTGCTGTAAAAGTAGGGAGATTCAGTACTGAAATGAGACCTGCTATTGTTGTTTTACATGGTGTTGAAAAAGTTGACCCTGTTGCTATAAAAATAGCAGAAAACGAAAAAATACCTTTATTAACAACTAATATGCCCGTTGAAAAAATAAGAGAAGTATTAAAAAAATTTGAAGTTTCTTAAAGTTGAAAATAAACTCTTAAAGAAATCTAACACAGAAAGTAACTCTTTTTTTCATTTTATTCTTTTGCCTATCATAACCTACAACAGAATAAGTTTCCAAAACTTCAACATTAAATTTAGATAAAACATTTTTAACTAATCTTTTCAAAGATCTTGCAGAACCAATCTTTAAATCAATACCTTCTTTTAGTTGCTCTATAGAAACCACTGATGCTAAACTATCCTCTAATTTTTCTTTTTCGAAAAAAGAATTTACCTCATTTAAAAGTTTATCTTTATTAAAATTACCTCTTAATTGTAAGATTCCTTCATAATATTGACCACTTAATTTTAAACAACTTTCACAAAGCACTTTTTTTTCAAATATCTTAAACTTCTTCTCGAATCTAAATTCTTTTTTATTATTGGAAATGCGAATAACGAGCTTAACATCATAACCATAATCTTTCTGATAAAAATCCAAAGCAGCGTCAGTTATTTTTAAATTGCTAAAACTTATATTGTTCATTACGAAGTTTTTCAAACTCTCGTTGTTTTTTTCTAACCACCTTCCAAAAACTTTTATTTTACCACAACTCCTACAGACTAACAACTCTAAACATTCATTTACTTTTATTGGATTTTTTAATTCTAAGTAACATTTACTACAAAGTTTATCGAACAATTTGTTTACGGACTTACCACACTCAGGACAAAAATATCTCATAAAAATTCACTTTATGTATTTAACATACGAAACCGGACTTAAAACATATATGTAAGTAGAAATTATTGCAATGAAAAATCTTAGAATAACAAAAATTAAAAAGAAAATTGTTTTTTCTAATGTTCCGTGTGAAAGCTCTAAAGTAAACGACAATAAGAAAGTTAGCAAGGACAGAAAAACAGAAAAGAGTGCTAATTTCGAAACTAATTTAATATTCTTCTTAGAACAATCTATGCTATTTTTTATTGCACTGAACAAATTAAACTTTTCTAAAGAGGCTACTGGATAAATAAAATAAAAAATTATCGAAATAACAAAAATTACAAGAAGCGAAATTAGCAAAGATAAAAAGAAAGCAAATTTACCTAAAAAAAACAGTATTGCAGAAGCAGAGAATGCTAAAATTATCACTATGAGCATTGAAAAAAATTCAACCAAAAATGGGCTAAAAAAAGCAACTACAAACCTTTCTTTTAATTTATGAAATGCATTTATAAAAGATATTTTCTTTAACCTAAAATATTCTGCTACAAGAAAAGGATATAATGCATTTATGCAAATATCAAGAATCGCTACTAAAATAGTAAACAACATAAAGAATAGAACATATTTCAGCAACTCTAAACTAGGTGTTGAAAAAGACGAGATTGTCAAAGGAGGTATTACAAGGATTACTATTGAATAAAGAAAAGAAACTAATAATTTTGGTATAAACAACTTTGGTTCTTTGATTAACAACAATAAAGCATCTTTAAGTATCATTAAAACATTTTCTTTCTTTATAATTTTTTTCATAAATAAATCCTACAATACAAATTATTAAAGAATATCCAAAAAAACTATGTAAAACCGCCCATTAAATCATAACAAACATCAAAAAAAATAATTGCCAGGAAATATTCAAAACTAAAATAACCAAACAAAACCAAAAATAAAATTGTGAACTTAAGAACAGCCCTATACCTAAAAAAATAGTAAATAGAAAGCAAAAAATAATTTTTTTTGTTTTTTATCATATCGACTAAATCATTGCCAAACTCATCAACAATAGCAGCAAATAGTAAAATAGGAAGAAGATAGAACTGAATGTTAAAATTGCTAAAGAACAATAAAAGAAATATTGTTGAGATAAAACCAAGAAAATGAGCAATATTATCTACTTTGCCTGCTAAAAATGAACCTAATAAAATAGATAGAAGAATGGTAGCAGATATTTCGCTTATCATCATAGCATAAACCCAAATTAATGAAAGTAATAGTGCTATCAAAATCGCTTTATTCTTACTGAAACTATTTTTATCAAAAGCGTTGTCTATAATTTTTAACCCTGCTCCCAAAACACCATACAAAAAAACTAGTAATAAATTGACACTTCCTATCATAAAAAATACTTGACTTATTTTACCATAAGTCCAAATCTTTTTTTAGAATCTTTTATCTTATTGGACTTTGATATCTTTAACATTACTCTATTTATTAGAGATTGACTTTTTTTTACATATGTCTCAAAGATTTTCTCTTTAGAATTAAATGCTTCTGCACAATATTTGCCACTTTCCAAAGCAAAACTTATTCCTTCTCCACTGCTAGGACTTATCAAACAAGCTGCTTCTCCAACTAAAAAAATATTATTTTTTCCTAAGAAGATATCTCTCTTTGAATTTGGTCTACATATTAAATATGCTGAAAGTTTACCTTCATTTGATAGTTTAAACCTATCTTTAATTTTTTCCTTTAGTAATTCAAATCTAACCAATGCATCTTCTAAAGGTAAAGCAGAACCCAAAAGCAATTTATTACCTTTAGGAATAATCCAAGAATAAAAATCAGTTATACTATTGTCATAAATGAAATAAGATATATTTAAACCAGGGTTATCGAATGTCTGTTGTATTGCTAAGTAATGAGGTATTGGTTTACCATATAGCTTTCTCCTTATAACAGAGCTAGCACCATCACATCCAACTAAATATTTGCACACTACTGTCCTAACCTCGGAGTTACTCTCTAGAACAACAACAACGAAGTCTTTTTTTTTGGTAAAGTAAAAATCTATTAGGAATGTTTTCTCTAAAAAAGAAATATTCTTATCATCTAACCATGATAATAACCACCTATCAAACTCTTTTCTGTTGACATTTAGAAAATTCTTTTTAGAATATTTCGTTATATTGTTCTCCAAATCCAAATAAATTAAATCCAATCTTTTTGGTTGTGAGAATATATTTTCTGGAATATCAAATTTACTCAAAAACGATTCTGAGTTTTTTACTAATATACCACCACATGGTTTATCACGTGGAATTTTTGACCCATCTATCAACAACACAGAATAATCCTCAGTAGAAATGTCATTACAAAAAGAACAACCTGCAGGACCGCTGCCAACAACAACAATATCGTAAGCAGGCTTTATTTCATCAATAGAAATTTTTTTCAAATCAACCACACTTTATATTAAACTGAAATGTTAAGAAATTATTTAATTAAGATCTATAGCAAAAATTTGTGATATGCTGCTAATACTAGTAATGAATAATAAAAAAACATTGCCAAAAGCCTCCCTATTGCAAATGCTTTAACACCTTGTTTAGGTTCTGGATTATTAAAAAGAATATACTCGTTAGTGACAAATCCTAATAAAGTTATAAGGCCTACAAACCAAGCTAATATGTTATCCATATAAAAAGTATAAATATAGTAAACAGAAAGAGGAATAAATAGGACAGCACACAAAATAGCTAAAGGAATAATTTTATTTGGGCCATAAAGAATTGCAGCTGTCATTTTACCAGATTTCTTATCTCCTTCCACATCCTTAAAATCTTTTATCAGAGTAACTGATAAATACACACCAGTCATAAACAAGCACAAAAGCAAGAAGTTTTGTGGTAAAATAAAAGAATCTTTTGCCAAAAAACCACCAAATAGTGCAGGAAGTAGAATAGTTGCAATAGCCAAACCAATGTTTGCAATTATCCCTTTTCTGTCAATTCTAAACGGAGGACAACTATATAAAACGCCAACAATTACAAATACTATTGCACCCAATAATAAATAGAAAGAAACTGAAGCAAAAATAAATCCTAAAAAATACATTAACACTGCAAATAATTTGGCCGATTTTAAAGAAATCTCTTTTTTAGACAATGGTCTGAAAGGCATATTATGTTTATCTTCCTCAATATCATAAACATCATTTAAAGTTGTTCCACCCATATAAAAAAGCAAAAAAGTCATAAATGCAGAAAACAATAAAACCAAAGAAGGATTACTTGAAAGTAACAAATAAGTCAAAACAGCTACTGCTCCTATAAGAGCTCCATTCCAAGGTCTTCCTAGAAGAAGATAATTAAGTATTTTATTTTTTCCTGCTAGTTTAGAAAAAAATTCCTCCATGAAACCACCTCTAAAAAAATTATTCTATTCCGAAAAATGCAGGATCTTCTCCGAAATCTTTCATAAACTTAGTCTCTTTTTCTATTAAATAACTTAAATCAAACTGCTTTTTAATAAATTCTTCGCCTAACTCCGCAATTCTGTGTGGTGCTAAATTTGCATGCAAACAATATTGTCCATTTTGAGCTGCACACTCAAATTCAACATTATTCATCAAGGTTTCGTGAACCCAACAGCCACCACCTGATTCTATGCCCCTTACAAAATAACAAAAAATATTATCATTTTTATAGAATTGTAATGCAAAAGGATTTCCTATAACCTTAAATTTAGCATGATCTGCTCTTTTGAAGCTGAGTGTTTGATAATCACCAAAACCGAGTACACTCATTATATCCATACAAACTTTATATCTCTCTTCAAATTTTTTTAGTTTGAGTTGATTAACTATATTTTTTGTTACAACAAAACCATATACCCAACCATAAAAATAAAGATCTGTTAAAGCCTTTATATCTTTTTTAAGCGCATCTCTGGTCATTTCTTTTATTGTTTCCATAGAACAAAGAAAGAAAGGTAAATCAAAAGCTATTATTTTTCCTTGTTCAAACTTTATTTTTCTTCCCAAAAGCAATTTTGCTAATGTTCCCCCAAATTCCAACAAAATCACTTCATCAAAACATCCATTGCATTTGCCAAATCAACTTCGATACCTTTGTTTGATACTATTGAATAAGGAATATAACTCTTATTATGATCAGTATACCTCATTTTTCTTATCCTGAGAGTTAGACTATTTGCTCCTTCTATGCCCAAAAAATATGTATTTATAACACCATCACATATGAACTCAGAAATCTCATCAGCACTCAAGAAATCTGTTTTCTCTGGAAGTTCAGAGGTCATAATCACAGTCGCATTAAACAATCTTAATTTTCTAATCAGATGATAAAGCATTGCCCTTGCTATTATTCTTTCAGATTTTGGAATTGGTGATACTGATGTAACTACTTTAGCAAAAGTATATGGCTTCTTTTCGCTATCATCTGAAACTAAGATAGAATCTGTGAAGGTTGTTAATGAATCTATTACAATTCTTTGAGGGGCAAACTGAGCAACATTGTCATGCACTTTTTCTAAGAAATCATCCCCTTCAACAATATCAAAATAAACTATTTTTAACAAATTTTTCTTTTCAAGATTTTCTAAATCCCAGCCAAATTGCATACCTGCTCTCAAAATCTCTGGCTTAGATTGCTCTGTGGATATGTAAAGGCCTCTCTCATTGTAAATCTTAGCCCCATTCACTAAATACTGCAAACAAAAAGTACTTTTGCCAGTTCCACATCCGCCAGACAAAAGAACAATGTTGCCTTTTGGAATACCACCATTTAAAGCATCATCTAACCCTTTTATTCCTGTTGGAACTTTAGATATCAAATTATTCTTAGATAAATTCTCAACCATATTGTAGTAAATAATATAAAAACCCATTATTAAAACTTACTAAAAATAAAAATGGGGAAACTATTATTTTAATTATCTGATCATGGCACAGATAAATATTTTTTTGATAAATTTATTAGAATAACTAAGACATAAGTATTTTGTTAAATTTTACTTTATAGATGAGACTGAATATATAAATTAACAAAAAATCTACTTAAATCGAACAAAATAAAATTTTAATAAGGATGTTAAGAAGAAAAATAGATAATTACAAAATGATTTCTTCCCCAATATTTGGATTATATGTTTCAAAACCATCTTCTTCTAAATCTTTACCAAACTTCTCGATAACCTCGCTGTCTCCATGAACTAAAATCACCTTTTCTGGATCTAATCTATTGATTATAGAGAGTAATTCTTTTCTACCGGCGTGAGCAGAGAAATCGTATTTTTCATAACCTATCTTAGGCTCAACCATGATACCATCAATATTTATCTTACCACTATCTAGCAATATTCTGCCAGGTGTATCTTTTACTTGATAACCTGTTAAAAATAATTTAGAGTTTTTATCATTATAAAGTTCTCTTAAATAAAACTGGACTGGTCCACCTTGAAGCATCCCAGAAGTGGTTATAATTACACATGGCTTCTTCAACGCTGCTTTTCTCATCTTTAAATTTTTAACCCATATCAATCTCTCTAAAGCTTTCTTCAAAAACTTTGGTTTTCTGAGAAAATTAGGATTCTTTATATAAGTGATTGCCGCTTCTTGACACATCCCATCAAAATATATGTCTGTATCTAATCTATATTCGTAAAGTATGTCTGCAATTTCCTGGCTTCTACCAACAGCAAAGGCTGAAATTAGTGCTATGCCTCCTCTATCTAAAACGTCTTGTATATCCTCAACAAACCTTTTTTCTAATTCTTTTCTTGGGGGGTGATCTCTATCACCATAAGTACTTTCTATAATCAAATAATCGCATTTTTTTATTTTTGAAAGATCTGCACCTGAATGCAATCTTGTTTCTTCCTCTTTGAAATCACCTGTATAAACTAAAATCTTATCGCCTACTGTTAATTTGACTATTGCGGAACCTAAAATATGTCCCGCATCTGAAAATTGCAATTTAATATTGTCTGTTATATTTATATCTTTTTTATAGTTTACTGCAAAAGTAAACCTTTCAGTTCTTATTATCTCTTGTTTTGAAAAGCTTGCATCAATACCTTCCATTCCGGCAATGTGTAATGAATCATGCCATAAGATTTTAGCAATTTCTAAAGTTGGTGATGTCATATAACTTAAAAATCTTGAATCTTTGAAAAGATGAGGAAGCTGACCAGAATGATCTAAATGGGCATGACTAATTATTGCAGCATCAATTTTTCCATTCGGCAATAGAGGATATTCGGTACCTTTAGGAGTTAGCTTAATACCATAATCTAAAATAACCTTATCACCACTATCAATTAAGAATCCACTTCTACCTACTTCTAAACCACCACCAAGAACTTTTAACTTTATAGACATAAACAAAACCGTTTTATAATTTTAAGAACTTTACAAAATAAAAAGGACTTTTATAAGATTAAACTTAGATATGTTTATAAAAGTAGTTAATAAGATAACTAAATCTAAAATAACTCTAACAAAAGATAGAATTTTATTTTTGTGATTTTTCTTTGGATTTTTAGTAAAAAAATGAAAAAATTACTCTTTGCAATTAAGCAACTCTTTTTGGGCAAAAAATTCTTCTTCAAAAATCTTAAGAATAAAATCTTCCTTATTACAAAAATACTTATTCGCATAACAACATATTAGCTTCTTACATTCCAGATTTTTTATTATTTCTTTTAGATATTCTTCATCTAGACAAAAAATCCTTTGAAGTTCTGTTCTGCTAATACCTTTATTCTCAACAAGTAGATTAATGATCCTTGCTTCCTCATAAGAAAGATAATTATTCTCAACCAACCTAAATAAACAAAAACTGAACAATGAAATAACCATAAAAAAAGTTTATTGTGAAAATTAATATAATTTTGGTTTAATAAACAAAAATTAAATGTTAATTTGTCTCCTAACAATTTCGTTATTAAAATCAAAGTCAGAAGTTCTTTTTATCACAAACTCACAGAAAGGGTAATTTGTCGCATAACACTTTAGTTCAACGCAATCTACATTATCTTTAAAATAATGCGAAAATATACCTGCAAAAAACCCTCTAAGAATATGATCTACAGGATAATTTACCTTACCTTTTAAAGGCATTGCAATCGGCGAATTCTCTACCTTTAAGATTGCTCGCTTAAAATTCATATCCAAACTTAATGTCTCTATTGCTCCCCAACCAGAAGCAGAAATAAAATCTTCTAAAAGCTTTAAGAACTGATGATCGTTTAATCTAAACTGCGAATCAAAACTTTTTACTAAATTTTTTAAAGTTGCCT
Organism: Candidatus Iainarchaeum sp.; assembly: GCA_026414365.1. Taxonomy (GTDB): domain Archaea; phylum Iainarchaeota; class Iainarchaeia; order Iainarchaeales; family SKW153; genus SKW153. The sequence goes on from JAOAJD010000001.1 coordinate 124,663, forward strand.
CTTTAACATCTTCATAAAGAATTTTATCAAAAGTTAAGTTTTGCTCTGCACATATACCTAAAAGAATATCAACAGGCAATATTACAAAAGGAAGTTCTGCTAAGTAAAAGTTATTATGAACATACCTCAATGTTGAAGTATATAAAAATTTATCTAGAAAACTGTTAAGCATTCTTATCAACCTCAGAAGCCAAAATCTCGTGAATAGTTCTATATTTTTCAACCTCTGCCGGCCAAACTATTAAAGCATTTCCTATACGTTTAGAAAATATTAGCTTTTTCTCATTAAGCTTTTTCAAATAATAAGAAAACTTAGAGGAGACTCTCCTTCTTTCATCCCTTGTTTTTGCAATTATGCCTAAATGTTCTGCTATCTCAACAGCACTTGTTGGCCAACATTCCAAAATACATTCCAAAATTTGCATTTCCCTAATTGACAGATTATCTTCTTTTTTTATTGGCAAGCCAGATAGTCTTCTCATTTTAATCTAAAAGATAGAATAATTCTATTATATTTAAATGTTACTATAGTAATATGATTCATCCAAATTTTGGCATGACAAAAATAGGATAAAAAATTCAGTTTAAAAAGAGGGAATATTTATAAAACCAATATAATATTTATAGAAATATGGAAAACTGCATACTGTCAATTGATATGCATACACATCTCTTAGAAAAAAAAGTGAAACCAAAAAAATATTGGGAGAGAGCCAAAAAAATAGGACTAAACGCTGTAGCTATATGCGAACATTCAGAAATGAACCCAAAGAAAGCATATGATGTTTTGAAAAAAGAGATGATCCCTGAAACACAATTGATTCCGGGTATGGAGGTAAAAACTGAGAAAGGCCACATTTTAGCATACTCAGAGGATGAAAATATTTATTCAATTAAAGAACTTGGGCAGAAAGAGATAAATTTTGAAGAATTATTTGATGTTGCCAAAGAGAATAATTTGATACTAAGCATAGCACACCCATGGGGATTTGATTATGATAGTTTAGGTTTCTATTTTGACCAAGAAGAAATTGAAGAGTTAGTAAAAAGAGAATTTGTAGGGGTAGAAGCCTATAATGGGATGATTGGATATCTAGGAAATTTCATTTATGATTCAAGTTGGATAAAAAAGCCCATAAACTTTTTTGATTTTCTTGAAAAAAACAAGATTTTAAGTAAAATAGGTATGACAAAAATTACGGGTAAAATAACAAAGACAATTGACAAACAAAGATTAGAAGTATTAAAGAGAAATATAAAAGCCATCGAGTTAAGCAAATTATCAAAATTTGTTACTGCCGGTTCGGATGCACACACAGCTGATAGACTCGGTACAGGAATAATGAAAGTAAAATTTTACGAAAGCGAAATAACTCCTAAAAATATCTTAGAGTCAATACTAAAAAAAGAAAATGTTATTTGGGCTGGCCCATTGGTGAGAGAAGTTGACAATGGAATGTATGAAAAAGTATACGAGCCAATAAAGAGAAAAGAGATTTTAGAAGGGATCACATATATAACTAAAAGTATTATAAAGAAACAAATTGGCAAGCTAAAAAAAATTGAAAAATCAACTTAACAACAATGGAAAAGTCTCTCTTTTTTTGATTTCAAATATTTTTTATTATATTTGTTGGGTTTAACTTTGATCGGTATTATACCTACTATCTTTAAACCATATGCACTTAATCCAATTATCTTTCTTGGATTATTGGTTAGCAGCTTAATTTTTCTTAGTCCAAGGTCTCTTAATATTTGAGCTCCTATTCCATAATCCCTCAGATCAGCAGCAAATCCTAAAGAGATATTTGCATCTACTGTATCTTTACCTTTATCCTGTAAGGCGTATGCTTTTATCTTATTGACTATCCCAATACCTCTACCTTCATGTGAAGGAATATAAAGCAAAACGCCAGATTTACTTTTTGCAATATAATTTAATGAAAATTCTAGTTGTTGTCTACAATCACAACGTAAAGAGCTAAATACATCACCTGTTAAACAAGCAGAATGGACTCTTACTGGCACGACATCAGAAGTTTTTATTTTACCTTTAACCAGGACGATATAATGATCGTTATTTACTATATCAGTATAGGCATACAAATTAAAATTACCAAATTTAGTAGGTAAAAATGCTGATGCTGTCCTTTCAACAATAAGCCCCTTCTCTAACTTATACTCTATTATCTCTTTAACAGATACTATTGGTAAATTGAATCTAGTTGCAAATTTTTTTAACTCTTTAATCCTTGCCATGGACCCATCTTCATTCATAATTTCTGCTATCACTGCCACAGGATTTAATCTAGCTATTTTTAGTAAATCTATTGATGCTTCAGTATGTCCTGCTCTTTCCAAAACTCCTCCATTTTTAGCAACTAAAGGAAACAAATGACCAGGTCTTAACAGATCAGATGGTTTAGATTTATTAGATAATATCACTCTTATCGTTTTTAGTCTATCTTCTACAGATATACCAGTAGCAACATCTTTAGCATCAACAGAAACTGTAAAAGGTGTTTGGAATTTATCTGTGTTCTGTGTCATGTATGGTAATTGTAATTGTTCTGCCTTCTCTTTAGTTATTGGTACGCACATTAATCCCTTTGCCTCTTTTATAAAAAAGTTTAAGATTTCTTTATTTACAAACTGTGCTGCTACTACTAAGTCGCCTTCATTTTCTCTTTCATAATCATCTACTATTATTACCATTTTTCCTTTTTTCAAAGCATTAACAGCTTTAATCACATTATTACTCATAAGAATAAAAAATAAAGAAAAACATATTAAAACAATAGTAAACTACAAAAAAATTAAAAACAACGAAAAACCTAAAGATTAAAGATGAAGCTAGCTCTTTATCCAAATAGTCCTATAAACAATATAGAAAACATTGAAGAAATACACTTAGTTAGGCCAATAAACTTTAAGATGCTGACAAAGATTATAAAAAACAAGAAAAAGATATCGATGAGCAGATCTACCTATGAAAGACTTTCAAAAAAAGTAAAAAAACTTTTAAATGAAAATAATATTGAAATTAACATAGAAACCCATCAAGGAAGAACACTAAAAGAGATTGAAAAAATTAGGGATATTGTAGAACTCAGAAGAGATTTTAGAAGTTATAGAGAGATAGAAAAAAAAATAGGAATTCCTAAAAGTACTGCTCATTATTTGATAAGATATGCAAAAAGAGACAAATTAAAAAAAGGAAACAGAATATTCTATCTTTAAGAATATTTACTTAAGGAGCTTAACTATTTGTTCCCCAAAAGATTTGGCAGCATCGGGACCGTTTGCTGTTATTATTTTTCCATCTACCTCTACACTATTACCTGTGAATATTGCACCTCTCTTTTTAATATTTGACTCCTCTGAAGGAAATGCAGTTGCCTTTTTTCCACTCAAAATGCCTGAATTAGCCAAAATAGATGGCGCAATACATATTGCACCAACAACTTTGCCTTTTTTGTAAAAATCGTTGGCCAGAGATAAAGCTTTATTATTATCAAAATAGATAGAAGCTCCTGGACCACCTACAAAAATAATTGCATCAAAATCATTTACTGAGATTTCATTTAACGACAATGTTGCATCAGCTTTTGAACCTAATTTACCTATATAAGTACCTCTCTCTAGAGATGCAACCTTAACATTGACCCCTGCTTTCTCTAAAATCTCTTTAGGTTTAAATAATTCTTCATCCCTAAAATTTCCTGGTGCTATTACCATAACAACATTTTTATTTTTCAAAACCATATTAGAATCCTCCTCAAAACTATTTTGGACACAACCTGTAAACAAAAAAAATATAAACAAAATTATAGGTATCTCTCTCATTACAAAAAAAACTTTGTTAAAACAGATATAAATAAATTTCTAAATAAATTATGAAAGATATATAAATTAAAATAACAATAAGAGAATATGAACAACTAAATAGAATAAAAGAGGGATGGATATGGATAGAATAGAAAAACTAATAACAGAATATACTAGAAAAGGACAACTAGATAAAGCAAATTTTCTAAAGAATCTGGATAAGGTTTTGTTACCTAGTACAATACAAAGAATACAACAAAATGATAAAACAGTATTAAAAGAAATTGTTTTGCCAAAATGGGTAGATTGGGAACTATTGTATGAATGGGCAAACTCGAAAAAAATAAAAAATGGGAGAACATGTATACTTTGCAATGAAAGTTCTGAAACTGGTATTGATTTTAAGAGCAAGTTTATTTGCGATAACTGCTTTTTAAGGCTAAAAAATTTAAACCAATAAAGTTAAATACAAGAAAAACTATAAAAATTCTAAAAGAATTATGACAACTATAAGCTGTGTGGTTTGTATGGTGATGTTAGGTCCACCATCTGAAAAACTAAGATTGAAACTTTTAGAAGAAGAATTAAAACTGAGAAAAAAACAACCAGAGCATTGGGCAAAAAGCAAGTATAGAAAATATGCAAATTTGCAATCAAAAAGAAAGAGAAAAAGAGAAGAGAGAGAATTAGAGAAAGAGCAAGAAATAATTGAACAGGCGATGGAACAGAGAGAAAAAATTGACAAAAAAAGAAAACAAAAGAAAAAGGGTAAAAGATAAGTAAGATAAAGAAGTTTTAAACTTAATACTCTCTTATAGGAACCTTCTTGCTCTCATAATTCTCTATAAACTGATGGGTTAACTTAACACACAAATCTAAAGCAGCTGAAGACATAGATGAAGATGAATTGAAAGATGCTGCTCCGGCATGGCCACCCCCGGAACCACCTATTCTTCTACTTAATTCATAAAAAATATTTTTGGATAAGTCAAAACCTGTCTTTTTCAAAAAATCTTGTTTGACCCTTGCTGATATCAATAAAATTCCTTTTTTAACACCTGCAGCAAATGCGACATCTGCCCCAAATTGAACTAGCAATGAAGCTGCATTTGCCTCATAAGCATCAACTTCTGTAGTTACTATTAGATATCCCAAACTATTAAAGATCCTACACCTTTTAACAGCTTTCAATGTGGCCACTTTTTCAGCTATTGTCCTAGGAATCTCAAATAGAGAACAAATCTCATAATAACTTTTATTAGATAAATCTAACATCTTTGCCAAATAGTATAAATCTTCACTTCTAGCTAAATATAAATTAGAAGAGTCTGAGATTATACCTGAAGCTACGCATACAGCAATATCTTTATTTATATCTAAACCATAATGCTCTGTTATTTTGTAAATTAATAAAGTCGTAGAAATACTATCTGCTATAATAAAATTATTTTTTTTAATCTTTGATTGATGGTGGTCTATTACAAAAACATTCTCTTTATCTAAAAAATTAGCATAGTTTCCAAGCATATTCTTTTCAGAACAATCCAAAATAAAAATATAGTCAAAAAGTTCCATATCTTTATTGCTTATTCGTTCATCAACAGAGAAAGGTATTTTTAGCTTCTCTGCAAAGGACTTCGCTGCCATATTTATGTGTTCAGGAACTATTATCTTAACAGAATGATTCTTAATAAACATAAAATAGAAAATTCCTGCTGAAGCTATTGCATCAACATCTGCACCTTTGTGAGTTAAAATCAATATATTTAACGATTTTGATTCTACAGCTGAAAAAAACTTTTCTAGAGCACTAAAATCATTATTAGTTTGTACTGATCCCATAAAATAGAATAAACAGACATAAGTATATTAAGATTCTGTTATAGACAAATATTTCGAGAAGAGCAGATTGTATAATTAAATAAAAAATTAACTAGAAGCTAGCTCACTGTTTTCTGACTCTGCAGAAATATTCTCTACTTCAGATTTCTCTATCTTTGCCTTTAATTTATTCAACTTCTCTAACAAAGCATCTTCTTGCTTTTGGAAAGTCTTTATTCTAAGGTCGATATTCTCTTTTTGTGATTTTAACTCTTTAACTAACTCTTTTGGGTCAGCTGGAATCAAAATATTGCCAATCGCTTTGTAAGCAATCTTCTCTTTTGTTTTTTCTAATTCTTCGATAGCATTATTTAAAATTTCTGACTGTACTACAAAATTTCTTTTTTGAGTAGAAACATTAATAAGTTGAGCTCTTGATTTTTCGAACTCTTTTATATCATCAGCATTTTCTGCCATATAATCCCTCCTCAATATTAACACATAAAGCAATCTGTTTTAAATAAGAATTGAAAGATGCTTTCAGAGCAGTATTGTCTCTTGCAGATATTTTTAAACAAATCTTATTACCTTCTAAGAAAAAATTTGACTCTGATCTTTTTTCTAATTTTTTTTCTACATCGGGAATTATTGAATCAAATATTGCCTTTGCTAAATGTTTATCATCAAAAATAATATCTAATTCTAAATAGCAACTCATCATAACACTATCTAGCTTTTATTTTCTTAGTAACGGGTGGCCTAACTTTTTCAACCACTCTATAAGCACAACTCGGACATCTTATTAAACTTTTTGAGATAGTATCGAAAACTCTCCCGCATGCTACGCACCTATAAGTTGCCATCCAAACACCTCATATATCTATCTACTATTTTCAACTCTTATTTTTCTTTGCTTCTTTTTTTTCTTTTTTATCTGTTTTTTCTTTTCTGCTCTCCTCTAAATTTAATATGCTTCCCTCTACGCTACCTTCTTTAACAGAAATAAGTTGGGCCAGATTGGCCATAAAACTTTTTTGTTCTACCATCTTCTTTATTATATCTCCGGATGTAGTTTTCGGCAAATAAGCACCACCTGCAAAAGTAGTATTACATTTGCCACAGTAAAATATACCTGTACTGACTCTTTTAACTTTCTTAAAACCGCATAGTGGGCATTCATGTTTTTGTCTTTGTAAAGGTTCTATTTTCAATAACCTCTTTCTAATTCCAACACCATATCTTGCTCCAAACCTTGCAGTTTGCTTCGTTTTTTTTGTTGACATTTATTATCACTCTCTTCTAATTTTACAAAAGCTTTCTCAATAACTCAGCATTTTTAAATGCTAAATCAATACATCTATCAATCTCATCTTTTTTAAATGAACCAATACCTCCTTTTTGGAAAGCTGTCATAAACCCATCCTCTGTAACGCATACTGAGAACCTACCATCTGAAGCTTTTTCTTCCTTTAAAGAAGCATCAACCAAAAGGAGATCTTCTACTTTCGTAAAAGTATTTAGGATAGGTAATCTTTTTAAGTTCAATGGAATATTAGTACTCTCTTTTAATACTATCTTATCATTTTCCATTTTTGGAAATTTAGAGTTTTTTAACGCAGATAATGCCGCTAATGCAGATGCATCAAAAAGATTTCCATCATCATTAAGCACATATAAATCTAAATAAATGATCCAAACTAATTCACCCTCTCTTATACAAAGACTATTAAAATCAATTGCTTTAGATTCTCTAATACCCCTATCAACAACTCTTGCTAATTCTATTGCATTTTCATCTGGAGGCCCAACATCAAAAGAAGGCGACGCCATTGCTAACAATTCCGTACCTACAGAAATTGCCCCTTCGTTTGGTGAATCAGGGTAAGGTTCACCTAAGCCAAACTTAACACCTGCTAAAACAAAAGTATTACCAAGTTTTACACTAGCAGAACCATCAGCATTCTTTGTAATTCCATACTCTATCTTTATTGGTCTATATTGATCTAAAGATCTTCCATCTTCTCTTATCCCTTTTTTAAGCTCATCAATCGTTTTATCTTTTATTAAATCCCAGATAATTTCATTCATTATAACTCCTCCACAAAATATTTACTTTTTAACGCTTGTTTTTGAATTTCATAAACTTGTTTTGCTGCTTTTATACCCATTTCACACAAAATTTTCCACTCTTCTTTAGTAAGCAATCCATCCATTTGCAACAAAACAATCTCCTCTGTATTGGGCATTATTGCAAAAGGAATATCTACTGCATCTTCTGCATCTTCCTCTTCTTTATTTAAATCAACAACTAGTTGTCCGTTAGCCTTTCCTATACCAACAGCACTAATTAAATCTCTCATAGGTATTCCAGCATCAGCCAACGCAACTGCTGCTGCTGTCAATGCTGCAACTCTTGTACCTGCATTACTATCTATAACTTCCACATCAATCTCAATTTCGGTGTTTGGAAATTTTTCTGTAAAGATTGCTCTCTCTAATGCCTCACCACTGACCTTACTTATTTCAATTTCCCTTCTGCCTGGTTTTGGATTTTTTCTTTCAGGAACAGAAAAAGTTGCCATTCTATAATTATAAGTTACAACAGCTCTATATGGATTACCTATGTGTTTAGGTAAACATTCCTTAGGACCATAAACTGCAGCATATATTTTGTTTTGTCCCCATTCTATGTAAGCAGATCCATCAGCCCTTTGTATTACACCTACTTCTATTTTTATTGGCCTTAAATCTTCAGGATTTCTACCATCCGGTCTTTTATTCATAATTTCACTCTCCTAAAACATTACTACTCTGATTTTTTGCTTCTTCAATTATCTTAGTAACTCTATCAGTCAAATTTTCAGTATGTGCTTGCGATTCAATAAACTTTATCAACCTAAAGGCTAATTTTACATCTCCTCCTTTTATCCAAATTCTACCATTCCTACCAACAAGTATATTACAACCTGTACCTTTCTTTAATATGTTTAACATAGAGCCTTCTTTACCTATAACTCTAGGAATTTTTACTGGACTTATCTCTAAAAGCTCACCATCTTCTAATATCCTCGGCGAATCTAAATCTACTTCGTTAACTTCATTAACTGATGCTATCTTAACAGATACCAAATCACCTACTTTAGCAAAGAAATCAATATTTTTCTTTGGTATAAAACCAGAATAAAAAGAATTTATATTAACTACATACCCAGCAAACAATTCTTGTTCTATTATACCGATTACAATATCATTAATATTGGGTATGTATGGACCCTCTAATGGAATAACAGATATACTATCATAGCTCTCATTAACCAAACCAATACAATCAGAATACAGTTTGCCATCCCTTACAAAAACATGTTGTCCTGCTTTTTTTGAATTGTCACTAACTAACTCACCAGGTATTACTAATTTTCTCATTTAATCACCTAAGATCTTAACCTCTACACTTCCATGAGTAATATGATTAAGCTCATTAAGCAAAGAGATCTTTGCACCTGCAGATATTTCAAATAGTGCAATTAAACTACCGTCGCTTTGCCACTGCTCTTGTTTTACTTCATACTTATGTATTGCCGCACTTGCTTTGCCTGCGTATTCTGCAGGAATCCTAACTGCAAATTTAATTTTGTCTATAGTTATAGGTAAAACTTTCTTAAGTTCTTTAACTATAGCATTAGCCTGTTCTATTGTACTTCTATGTAAATCAATAGAAATTCTTAATTCATTAATCGCATTTTCAATTCTTTGAGGGGGGTGTGGTGCTTTTGTTTTTGGGTCGTATGCATTTTTAGCTATATAATCTATAATCTCCTTTCTTCTTTTATCTAACATCTGTCTTCTAAGTTCAGTAGTAAGTTGAACCTCACCTTCTTTTATTATTGTTTTTGCGATTTCTTGGATATCTGTTGTTTTAAAAACTTCTCTTATGTTTGCCTCTGACTGTCTATCTCCTTTTCTTGCATCTTTGAATACTTCGTCAGATGCTAAAAGATCATCAAAATTTATTTTATTCCCATGCTTTAACTCCATTGCTAAAAAAGGATCAACTAAAATTTCAAACCTATGCCCGAATTTTTCATATTTTGCAATAACTGCATCTTCCATTTTTACCATATAAAAACCCTTGTTTAAAAAAGTGCCTAAACCTTAGCTAAATATTGTTTTAAATCTTCGTTGGGAATCTTTGTAAACCTTTTGTTTTTTTGTTCAATAAACGAAAACTCTAAGTTTTTATATTCTAATTTCTCTTTTTCTTGCAAGCCAAACTTTAAGGTTTTAAGCACCAGTATTATAGCATCATCATAATTAATGTTTTGGTTGTAATCTTTTTCTAAAAACTCCATAGCTTTTTCTCTATTCCTACCTATTGCAATTGCATGATATTCTGCTAAAGCCCCTGAAGGTTCTGTCTCAAATAATCTTTTACCTGTTGCATCTATGCCTCCAATTATGAAAGAAACACCAAAAGGTCTACCACCACCATATTGTGTATAAAGTTGTTTTAAAGAACTTATTTCTTTAACCAAAGTTTCTACTTCTATAGATTGTGAATAAAGAACTATGTTTTCTTGAGCTTTTTGTCTTGCAAATTCTGCCAACCTTCTGGCATCTCCAACTAAACCTGCAGACAAAGCCATTATATGATTATCAATTAAAAACATTTTCTCAATTGACTCTGGTACTATAAGCTTACTTGTTACTCTCTTATCTGCACCAAAGATAATTCCGTCATTATACTTAACAGCAACTCCTAAAGTACCTTGAGATACTATTTTACTAGCATACTCTACTTGATAAAGCCTACCATCAGGGCTAAACATTGTAGCTACTCTATCATAACCTGCTGTTTGAGATAACGGATACATAATAATCTCTCCTCTAAAAACTAATTTATAGTAAATAATATAAAAAGAATGTTTTCTTAACTGTTTAAAAGCTTGTTTATGTTTCCACTAATCTTATGAGTCAATACTATTACTCTTTGTTTAGAAATCCTATCTAAAAATAAAAAACTTGCCCTAACCTCATTATTCATTACTAAAGAATATCTTAAAATGCCGTAATTTTTATTTTTGTCCCAATAAATTAACCACGGCCTAATGATAGCACAACCTCTAATACCATATAGACTTAACAAATTGTTCCATATTGCCTCTTCTACCTCTGCCTTTGAAAATAGATTACTATCAGGTAAAACTCTGAAAGCTAAATATCTTTTTTTCCCTCTCATTGTTGTTTTAGCTATCTTTAACTTTTTCTTTATATTACTCATTTAAGATCACTTAAGTTTACATCTAATTTTGCTTTTGAAAATATTTCTTGTTCTAATCTTTTACAAGGCAAATAACAACGCTCAATCTCATCCAAAATGTCTTTTGACTTTGATCCATATCTATTTCTCAAATAATCAAACCTCTCATCTAAACTCACTATCTTATTACCCTTAACTCTCTTATCCGCATAATAAACTATCTTGCTTTCCCAACTTCTTAATGATTCTGGATTTAAAATCTCACTCAGAGCATGCTCTTTAACAATCTTAGCTATTTCTTTATAACCTAAATCTTCTAACATCTGTGCTCCTTTTATACCATGTTTTGTATCTGAATTTAAAGACTCAAATTTTGCAATATCGTGTAATATTGATGCTCTCTCAACCAAATCTATATTTATATCAACACCATTTTTCTTTAAGCCATTCGCTATATAAACTGCAACCTTCGCAACCATTAAAGAATGCTCTAGTATTGAATCTGGATTTTTCTCTCTAACCATTTTAATACTATCTTCTCTTGAAGGCAAACGCATATTATCACTTTAAAATTATTATTTCTTCTTAAATCCATAGCTAGCAAGTTTGTTGCCTACACCAAAATATTCATTACTAAACAACAACAATGCTTTAATATTCTGAGTTTTTAATTTAGAATCTTCTAAAAGATTTTCATCAACTAATGCTAATTTTACCTCTCCAATAAAAAGATCGTGTGTTCCTAAAGAGATAATTTCCTTAAGCTCACATTCATAGCTAATAGGACACTCTTTTACTAAAGGTGCATTTATTTTTTTTGCTTCTTCTAAAGTTAAACCAATATCTTTAAACTTATCACAACTACATCCAGAAATAATGCCAGCTAAGTCAACTTTCTCTAAAATTTTTTCTTCAGGAATATTTATGGAAAAACATTTTGATTCTTTAATTGCTCTATTTGTTAATCTTGAAGGCCTTATAGAAACACCCAAATATGGTGGTACACTACACAAAACACCAAACCATGCTGCTGTCATAACATTATTCTTTCCTGATGAATCTCTGGAACCAACCAAAACTACAGGAGAAGGAAAAAGATTAATTAATTGACCTAATTGAAATTCTTTTTTCATAAAGATCACCTAAAATTAATCTAAACATTCTCTATCTAAAAAGAAAAAATCTGCTAAACTCTCTAAACATTCTGGGTCTCTTAATTCAAACAAATCTCTAGCACCTGAGAAAAATTTAACTTTGCATTTAAACTTTGATAAAAAACTAAAACTTATAATTGAATTTTTTGTTAATAAAGCCCTCTCTTTGTCGTTCAATCCAAAAAATTCAGAAAATAAAAAAACAAAAGTTAAATCATTTTCTTTCCCCACTCTTGCTAAAGCAGAATCAATTAAAATAAAATCTTTAGAAAACGGGTGGATTATGAAGTCAAACATCTCTCTCCTCAAAGCATAATTCAAACTTTCTATATTATTTGGTCTAAACCCTAGATAATCGAAATTTTTATACTTTTTATTGCAATCTTCTTTTGAATTAACTATTTTACAAAACTCTAAATTCAAGCCCAAAGAATTTGATCTCTCCTTAAGATAAAAAATTTCTTTTTCAGCTAAATCTTTAGCTATTATAAAACTATTCAATCCAAAAAAATCTTTAGCTAATTTTAAGCTTTCTAAATTATCTATAAACACCAAATCTTTTTTCATAAAAAGATAAGGAAAGAAAAAATTATATGATATTGCATTTTTGCTAAAAAATAAGTAATGGACTGGGCGAGAATCGAACTCGCAGTTTCACCCATTCTGGTCTAGAAAATGCCAAGGGTGCGTCATACCACTAGACCACCAGCCCATAAAATAATAGGATTGAAAATAAATTTTTAAATTTTAGATAAAGTGTAAAATAAAGTTAAGTTAAAGAAAAGAATTATGGAGAAATTAATATTATTGTATCTCCTCTCAAAATAACTTTCCCATATTTTGCTTTCATTTCACCATCTTGGTTTAACTCTTCAGCATCATCCAAAACAACATTCATATGAACATCAAAAGATTTCAAAATTCCTCTTATCCTAACTCCTCCTTTTAATAAGACTAAAACATTCTTTCCTATAGAATCATTTAGTAGGTCAAAAGGCCTTGAATTATTATTAGTCATTTCTTAACCTCCTTTTTTATGTCTTTGCTCTTACTCTCTTCCTTAGTTGTATTATCTTTTTTGATAGCAGTATCTTGTTGTACTTTCTGCCTTCCAAATATCAAAGATAATATCCAATCTAAAAAACCTTTTGTCTCTTTAGGTTCTTCCTTTAAACTTACGCCAGATATTTTGTAAGCTAATTTAGAGAAAGCAACAGATGCAGGCGAATTTGGTTTTCTAATAACAACAGGCTCTGCCTTCTCTAACAAAAAAGATTTTCTAACTTCATCATCATAAGGAATGATGCCATAACAAGGTATCTCTAACATTTTAGATATTTCTTCAGGAGATATTTCGCCTTTTTCACTTCTAACCATATTACTAACAAACCCAATACAATCTTTACCTAATCGCTGTACAGTAAGTCTTGCCTTTAAAACATCTGCAACAGCTGCACTTATTGGCATAGTAACTAACAAAATTTCATCAGAAGCATTTATTACAGCAATAACATCTCTTTCTATGCCTGGTGGAGAATCAAGTAAAATATAATCATACTTATTTTTTATATAAGAAATTACTGCTGCCAATCTTTCAGGATCTACTCTCCTATAATTCTGTAAGCTAAGTCCTGAAGGAATAAAATTTATGCCTCCAGGTCCATCATAAATTGCATCGCTGATTACTGCTTCACCAAGTAAAACCTCATGTAAAGTTATAGGGCAGCTTTGCATATTAAGAAGCAATGATAAATTTGCCATAGCTATGTCTGTGTCCACTAAACAAACTTTAAGACCCCTTTTGGCTAAAGATACTCCTAAATTAGCTGTTATTGTTGTTTTACCTACGCCACCTTTCCCTGATACTAATGAAATTACTCTACCCACTAAAAACACCTTTAATAATAGAAGTAATTGTTATTTCCTTAAAAATATAACTTAAAGGAGTTATATATTTATTATGAAAACAAAAAAGAAGAAAAAAGAGCAGAAAAATAAATCTGGGTTAAAAATTGAAGAAAAAAAGAAAATAAAATGTGTTTATTGCAATAAAGATGCTGACATAATTCTAAAATATGGGCCTCATAGATTTTGTAAAGAACATTTTTGTTATTTCTTCGAAAAAAGAGTTAGAAGAACAATTAGGATGAACAAGCTTATAGAAGGGAGAGAAAAAATTGCAGTAGCCTTAAGTGGTGGTAAAGATTCTATTACTGTGTTGTATATATTAAATAAAATATTTGGTAAAAGCAATGAAATTGTGGCAATAATAGTAGATGAAGGAATAGGTGAATATAGGAATAGAGCAATAAAAGCAGCAATAGAAAGTTGCAAAAATTTTGGGATTGATTATGAACTTATTTCTATGAAAAAATATTATGGAATTTCTACAAAAGAAGTAGCATTATCTTTGAAAGGAGATTTACAAAAAACATGCAACTATTGTGGTATTATTAGGAGAAAAATAATAAATCAGAAGGCTTTAGAAATAGGTGCTAAGAAATTAGCCACAGGACATAATTTGGATGATGAATGCCAGAGTATATTAATGAATATCTGTTCAAAAGATATCCCAAGATTATTAAGATTAGGTCCCATTGCCGGAGTAAAAAGAATAGAAAGCTTTGTACCAAGAATAAAACCATTATATGAATGCCCTGAAGAAGAAGTAGAATTATTTGCAAAAATTAATAAGTTAAAATACTTCAGTAAGAAATGTCCATATGGAATAGAATCAAAAAGAAACTATTTTAGAAAATTTGTAAATTATCTTGAAGAAAAAATGCCTGGCATAAGATTTTCTATAATTGCATCTTTGAAAGAAATAAAAAATTTAATAAGATTAGAAAAAGAAGAAAGCTTTAAAATTTGCCAGATCTGCGGAAACCCAAGCAACGAAGATATTTGCAAAAGCTGTGAAAAACTTAACAAATTAAAAGAGTTATTAAAGATAAATTAATTTATTATAAATTTAATAAACAGCAAATGAGCCCGTGGTCTAGTGGCTATGACGTCTGCTTGACGTGCAGAAAGTCGTCGGTTCGAATCCGGCCGGGCTCATAACTTTCTTATCAAGAATTTTTTTAATGCCAATCAAAACTATTGAAAAGTAAAAAGTTAAGACTTTCGGGCAAAGAAAAGCTCGACTTCTTTTGAAATTGCTTCCAGTTCAGGTAAAGCGAGATTGTTTTTTGCTCTTATAAGATAAAAAAAATCTTTTTTGTGGTAAATTATGTGCCAAACACCCTGTTTAATCATGACTGACTGAGTCTTTGGCATTTCTGACTCTATGTAATTAAATAAAGAACTAATCTTGATTCCTTCTGCTAGAGAATCACCATTTGAAGAGAAAACAATAGAGCCATCTTTCTTAAAAACCGAAATTGAATCCAAAAAATGTTTTTTTAAAAGCGCTTTTGAGAAATGCTCTACAGAATCATAGAAACAAGAAATTTCTCTATAAAACCTTCTATGTTGCGATTCGATTAGAGAAAATTGCTCTTTTGGTAAAGAAGTATCGTCAATATCAAAAACAAAACTAAAAATATTTCTAAAGAAATCGTTTAAATTTCTAAGCAAAAAAACCACCAGAGTGTTATCCAAGACCTTCTAAACCTAATTTTTTCAATACCTCTTCTCTAGAACTATGTTCCTTTAAAAACTTAGAAACAAAACTTTTTGACAAATCTTCTGAGTATTTTGATGAAAATAGTTTTGAAATATCCCCCTTGCTTATCTTTTTTTCTAGTTCAATCTTATCATTAAAAGCGGTAATCAAATCTACTTGCTGTGGAGTTAAAGTATAAACATCAACTACACCTTCATCGCATACAAAAGCATTGAAAACATAATTCAACGCATCTTTACCATACAAAGAACTGTCATAATTAAGAAAATCATAAATTGCTGCTACTATCGTTCCTTTTTTAAAAATTAAAACACCTTCTTCAATTCCTTCAAAACCATCGATAGTTACAACTACATAACCTGTGAATCCTTTATCTAAAAAATCTAAGAATTTATTTTTATAATTGAAATCTTTTAACCTAACTCCTTTCTCAATAGCATTATCTACAGGAAGATTCATAACGAACACTAACCTAACTTCGGCATTACTATTACATAATCTGCATTATTTTTTAGAGCAACTGCGCTAGCTTCTTCTGCTAAAATAACTACTGTTTCCTTGCCGTTCCTTTTAGCTTTTATAAGAGCAGGCAAAAAATCTGAATCCCTAGTTACGAAAGCAATAACGTCAATGTGTGGATTATAGACAGCTTCTACTGCATCTGCTGCCATAGAAACATCTATGTCACCAACAGTAATAACTGGCTCAAAACCTTGATTGACAACAGCTTCAACCAATTTATCAGAAGCGTATTGATTTAGAAAAACTTTACCAATTTTTATTTTTCCAAACTTTTGTAGAATTTTTTTTACTTCCGATAAATCAACTTTTAATTCTCTTCTTAAAATATTTGGCCCATCTATAAAAACAGCTATTTTTTTATCTTGCTTAGGTTTACCCAAAGAAGAAATCTTTTCTCTAACCTTTTCTAACAAATTAAATCAACCCCTATCCTTCAACCTAAGCTTTATAAAAATATGTTAATAGTAAATAATAATATAAATTAAACAGAATATAAATGTTGTTAAGTTTAATAATTAGTAAAAAATTTTGAAGGGAAGATCAATTATTTTTAAATTAACTTCTAAAAATAAAATCTATTCACACAGAATTTTAATTTTTGAGTGGTTGATTTTAAAATTAAGTTTTAAGGAGAATGATAAAAATGGGGTATAAGAAATATCTAAGAGAGATAGTGAAAAAAGAGTACAAGGGAGAGAAAGATAATAACTATAATTACAAACAAATTTACAAAAATAGACTTATTGAATTTAGAAAAGAACCTGCAATAACAAGAATAGAAAAACCAACTAATTTAATTAGAGCCAGAGAATTAGGCTACAAAGCAAAGAAAGGTGTTTTTGTAGTTAGGGTAAGAATAAGAAAGGGTGGTGGAGCACATATAAGACCGTCAAGAGGAAGAAAACCAAAAAACTTAGGAATAAATAAACTCACAAGAGCAAAATCTATCCAAGCAATTGCTGAAGTTAGAGCGGCAAAGAAATTTCCTAATGCAGAAGTTTTGAACTCATATTGGGTTGGAGAAGACGGAAAACACAAATTTTTTGAAGTAATAATGATAGATGTCAATCATCCTGAAATTAAAGCAGACAAGCAATTAATGATGCTATGCACGAATAAACAAAGACACAGAGCTGAAAGAGGTCTTACATCTGCGGGTAAAAAAAGCAGAGGGCTATTGAGAAAAGGTGTAGGCGCTGAAAGAATAAGAACAGTTTCAAAACAGAGAAGAAGAAACAAAAAATAAAAAATTATTCTAAATTTAATATTGTAAAAGCTTAATAAAAAATATAAAACTACGAAACATAAAGGTGATTTGATGACCGATGTAGAAAAGAGATTTGTAGCAGCAGGCCAATTAAAAGAGGGCAACTATGTTTTAATTGATGACGATGTGTGTCAAGTAAGAGAAGTAGAAAAATCAAAACCAGGAAAACATGGAGCAGCGAAGACAAGAATAACTGCTATTTCTGTTTTTACTGATGCAAAAAAGACTTTGCTAAAACCTGTCGATGCTGATGTTGAAGTTCCAATAATCAAAAGAGGTACTGCACAAGTAGTTGCAATAGTTGGTAATAACATAAGTATAATGGACACATCAAGTTATGAAATGTTTGAATCAGCAAAGCCAAAAGAAGTTCCTGATTTAAAGAATGGTGACGAAGTAGAGTATATCAGATTTGGAAGTAAAGTAAGGATTGTAAGAAAAAAGTGAAATAATGAGAGTTTTTTCTTTTAAAATACACGAGGGGAGCTTAGGCTATAATAACGGTACAGAGAAAGCTCCTGAGAAAATTTTGGAGAAACTCAATTTAAGATCTTCAAAAGAATTTGACGGAAGTTTGGATAGGATACAAAAAGAATCATATCTAGAAGCAAAAAAAATATTGAACAAAGAGGAATTTCTTTTTTCAGTTGGTGGTGATCACTCAATAACATATCCTTTATTCAAAGCATTTTCTGAAGCTTATGGTAGAGATTATTCACACTTGATAATACTAGATGCACATGCTGATTGTTGGGAATTTATAAAACCAGTTGCTCATGAAGACTATGTGAAAGTGTTAATTGACGAAAAATATCTCAATCCTGAAAATTTGTTAGAAATTGGTATTAGACATACATGGAAAGCAGAAGAAAAGTTTCTAGAAAAAAAGAAGATAAAAGTTATAAGAGGTAAAGATATGAAATCAGATTTTCAAGGAGTATTAAAACAATTAAGAGAATTTTTAGAAGCTAGTGAGAATATTTATTTGAGTGTTGATTTTGATTTTATGGATAAAGAGATAGCTTTTGCAACTGGTTGGCCAGAAACGCAAGGGGCTAGTTTAGAACAAACATTAGAAATTATTGACTTAATAATGAACACAAAAAAAGTAAAAGCTGCTGATTATGTGGAATACAATCCAACTTTAGATAAGAACGATGTTGGTTTAAACGCATCTTTAAAAATTGTGAACAAAATTTTAACTAAAGCAAAAACTTAGATTAAAACTAAAAAGATTAAATTTATTGCAACAATATTTTTTCAAATAAAACATTACCTTTTGTTATTTTAGTATTCTTTTTTGTTAAATTTGGTTTGCACTTATCAAAAGATAACTCTTCAAAACCAAATTGTTGTTTTATACTATTTACTGCATTTGGGATAAATGGACTTAGAAGAATGGCAACAACTCTTATTGAATCAGAGAGAGTATATAATGTTTTATTAAGCTCATGTCCTTGTTGTTTCCAAGGTTGTTTCTCATTTATGTATTTATTAACCTCTGATATAAACGAAAATATTTCTGACAATGCTAGATGAAACTCATAAGAGTCCATATGTTGTTCTATAGAATTTATATCAAGTTTTTTAAATAGTTCCAAATCCGAAGAAGAGTCAGGAATTAAAGAATTATTCTTCTTTTCTAATAAAGACAGAGTTCTATAAACTAAATTACCTAATTCGTTAGCTAATTCATTATTGTGTCTTGTTATCAATGCCTCTTCTGAAAATCTACCATCTTCACCAAAAGGAATTTCTCTCAATAGAAAATATCTAACAGAATCACAACCATATCTTTCAACTAATTGAATTGGATCTATTACATTGCCTAAACTTTTTGACATTTTTGCACCTGTTGAAGTTGTGATAAACCCGTGCACACAAATTTTTTTTGGAGGTTTTATATCTGCTGCAAAAAGCATACATGGCCATATCACACTATGAAACCAAAGAATATCTTTCCCAATGTTATGTACGTCTGCTGGCCAATATTTGCCAAATTTATCTGATCCATAACTAACGCCAGAAACATAGTTTAATAAAGCATCAAACCAAACATAGATAACATGATTTTTGTCATTAGGCAAAGGGATTCCCCAACTAAAAGATGTTCTTGAAACACTCAAATCTAACAAACCTTCTTTAACTCTATTTATTATCTCTTGTCTCTTTGAAATTGGATAAATAAACTCAGGATTATTTTCAAAATAATTTAACAATTGATTTTGATATTTGCTCATTTTGAAATAATATGTCTTTTCTTTAACAACATCTAATTCTTTGTTATGCACAGGACATTTTCCTTCTACTAGGTCTTTCTCTAAATAGAATCTCTCACAATCTGTACAATAAAGACCTTCATAAGTACCTAAATAAATATCACCTTTATCATAAACCTTCTGAAATATTTGTTGGCAAATTAACTCGTGATCTTTGTCTGTAGTTCTTATAAACCTGTCATAAGAAATATTCCAAACTTCGCAGAGTTTTTTGAAATTTTTAACCTGTAAATCTACAAATTCTTTAGGAGTTTTTCCTTCTTTTTCTGCTGCTCTTTGTATCTTTAAACCATGCTCATCAGTTCCTGTCAAAAAGAAAACATCTTTACCTTTTAATCTATTCCATCTTGCCATCACATCTGCTATTGTTTTTTCATAAGCGTGTCCTAAATGTGGTTTAGAAGAAGGATAATCTATTGCCGTTGTAACATAAAATTTATCCAAATAATCACCTTTCTACAAAATGTCTTCTTTTAACCGAAATCCTAATAAATAAAAGAGTAGGTTAGAAAAGTAATTTAATTATAAAGTTTTCAGATATTTTGTAAGTAGTTGAATATTCAAAGAAAGCAAATGAAAAATAAAAAAAGTTTAATATTAAAATAAAAATTGGAAAAAATGTTTGGATTTCTAACAGAATACCTATAATAAAATTAATTTCCTATATATATTGGGTTTGGCTAAATCGTATTTTAATAAAACTTACTTGTAAATTGCAATGGCAAAGAGGTTGCGTAATTTTAGTAATGTAAAAAACACAAGATGATATTTATGAAAAGAAAGAACAAAAATCATTCTAACAACTTTGATCAAGAAGAAAATGAAAAAGATATATATATTGAACAAAGCCCACAAAACAACCCAGAGCAACAAAACCAGGAAAACCAAGAACAAAACAACGATGAATTAACACATGTTAACAACACAGAAAACCAAGAGCAAACAAAAATAGACAAATTAGACTTCGAAACAAACCCACTTGTAAGAAGATTTGAAAGTTTTTTGAAAGAAAAAATGATGAACGAGTTGAACGAATTGGCATGTGTTTTCCCAGCGCAAAAAAGTCTGTTGATAGACTATAAAAAAATGGATTATTACGATGTTGTATTGGGAGATGAATTAATATATAACCCTGACACATGCATAGAAGCAGTAAAAAAAGCAATAAAGAGAATTCCTTTATCAGTCCTACCAGAGCAAGAAAAAAAATTCGATCCTAACATAAGATTCTACAACTTTTACAATTTTGATGAAGTTAAACTCAAAGAACTAAATTCAGAAAAAATAAATAAAATAGTAGTAATTGACGGATTAGTTAAATTAACAAGCGATGTATTACCAAGGATAAAGGAAATTGCGTGGGAGTGTAGGAGATGTGGTAATATAATCAAGACAATTCAGAGAGATACTACTCCAAACCCTCCCTATGCTTGTGCGTGTGAAAACAAAACTTTCAAAATTCTAACAGAAAGTTCTTCTTTTGTAGATTTCCAAAGATTAGAAATTCAAGAGCCGTTGGAACAATTGAGAGGCTCCGAACAACCTACTAATGTGGAGGTTTGGCTAACAGACGATTTAGTTAATTCTGTTCTGCCTGGTGATAGAATTAAAATAGTGGGAATAGTGAGATTAAAAAACCAGACAAAATCAAAAATTGTGTACGGAAAATACATAGAAGCAATACACATAGAAAGAATAGAGAAAGAATTTGAGGAACTGGATATAACAGAAGAAGAAAAAAACAAGATAGAGGAACTAGCAAAAGATCCAGAAATATATGAGAAAATCAAGAAGAGTATTGCTCCGAACATATACGGTCATGACGTTGTGAAAGAAGCTATAGCTTTACAGTTGTTTGGTGGAGTGAAAAAAAAGCTCCCTAATAAGAGTTGGGTTAGGGGAAATATTCATATTCTATTGGTTGGGGAGCCAGGAATGGCTAAAAGTATGCTGTTACAAGCAACATCCAAAATTGCTCCGAAAGCTGTTTACGTTGCAGGAAAAACAACAACTGGTGCAGGGTTAAGCGCAACAGCAGTGAAAGATGAATTTGGCGAAGGATGGGTGTTGAAGGCAGGAGCGTTGATATTAGCTAATGGTGGTTTCTGTATGGTTGATGAACTTGATAAGATGGATGATCAAGATAGAAGTGCATTACATGAAGCTATGGAACAGGGAATAATAAGCGTAGCAAAAGCAGGAATTGTAACACGATTTAAAGCTGACACTTCTATTTTGGCAGCTGCAAATCCTAAGTATAGTAGGTTTGATCCTTTTGAAAATTATATTGAGCAAATAGATCTTCCACCTTCTCTCTTATCACGTTTTGATTTATTCTTTATAATTAAGGATGTGTTGGATAGAAAGAAGGACGAAGAAATAGCAACATACATAACCAATGTCCACAGAGCTGGATCAAAATTATTGAGAAAAGAAAAGGGAGAAGAACCACAAGAAGAGTTAACACATGTTAACAACACAGAAAACCAAGAGCAAACTACAAATCAAAACAATCAAGAGAAAGAGAGTATTGACGAAACTATAAAAAACATAACTCCTGAGATAGACCAAGAATTGTTAAGAAAATATATTGCATACGCGAGACAAAACATAATTCCTGAAATGACGGAAGAAGCTAAAAAAATGATAATTGATTTTTACGTTAACTTAAGAGAACAAGGGAGAAACGAAAACACATACACAGCAACACACAGACAGTTGGAAGCTTTAATAAGATTGAGCGAAGCATCAGCGAAAATAAGACTAAGTAAAAAAGTAGAAATCCAAGATGCGGAGCGAGCAATAAGAATATTCAAATTAAGTATGGGAGAAGTTGCAGTTGATAAAACAACAGGAAAAATTGATATTGATATTTTGAGTGCTGGTAAAAGTAGATCAGAAATTGAAAACATAAAACAAGTATTGAGAATAATAAAAGAAAAATCCGCATTGTTCGATTTAGTGTCAATTGATGATGTAATTCAGGAAGCAAAGAATGTTGGAATTGATGAAGAAAAAGTAAGAGACATATTAACAAAATTAAAGAACGAGGGAGAAATTTATTTCCCAAAACATGGGTTTGTGAGGATTACTTCTGGATAGCTTTTTATCAAGATTTTGATTAGGTGTGTGATACAAAGAGCGTGGTCTATATAGAAAAATTAGTTTTCGAGATTAATAAATTAAAAAAAGATAAAATAACAGAAACTGTAAAGAAAAGAATTTTAGAGTTTGAAAATATTGGGAAGGACAAAGACAAAATATTTGAAGAACTCTGTTTTTGTTTGCTAACTGCAAACTTTAGAGCAGATAAAAGTATATTTATTCAAAATATTTTGAGAGATAAATTTCATGTAGAAAGTGAAAAAAGAATTGCAGAAAAATTGAGAGAGTTGGGTCACAGATTCCCTGAAGCAAGAGCAAAATATATTGTAGAAGCAAGGACGAAGAAAAATTTAATTTACTCTATAATTAGAAATTCTACTGATGAAAAAGAAAAAAGAGAAAGGTTAGTTAAAGAAATAAAGGGTTTAGGGTATAAAGAAGCCAGCCATTTTTTGAGAAATATTGGATACAAAAATTTAGCAATAATTGATTTCCATATCTTGAATTTACTTGAAAAGTTTAAGGTAATTAAAAAACCTAAAACATTAACTAAGAAAAGATATCTAGAAATAGAGAATATTCTTAAAAAAATTGCAGACAAAACAAACAATACTTTGGCAGAATTAGATCTATACCTTTGGTATTTAGAAACTGGAGAAGTTTTGAAGTAAAGCCTTAGATGAAAAAATATATAAATATAACCTTAAGATAATGATTATAAAATGTTAGCATATGAACTAAAACAAATGAATCTGCCTGATAGGCTTTTTTTAAAAAAAATATTCGTAAATTTCATAGAAGACAAAATAATGATGGATAAAAAATTAGAGGAATATGGTATCTGCTATGATGATGATATTAACATAGAAAAAATACAGAAAATACTAGAAATACCAAAAATAACTCGAGATGAAGCAGGAATACCAGATGAACGTACAGGCACTAACTCACTAAAACCGTATGTTGAACTTTCTGTGAAGATTAAA
This sequence comes from Candidatus Iainarchaeum sp., assembly GCA_026414365.1. Lineage (GTDB taxonomy): Archaea > Iainarchaeota > Iainarchaeia > Iainarchaeales > SKW153 > SKW153. The sequence continues at coordinate 148,510 of JAOAJD010000001.1, forward strand.
AATAAAAAGTGTTATATTGAAATAAAAGGGGATAAAAAATATTCGTATAAATATGATTTAAAAGATCACAAGGAAATTCCTGACAATTCTAAAGAATATATAAAATTGAATCTTGATAAAGAAAATTATTTTATAAACAACAAAAACTTATATGAAGAATATATAAAATGCGGATTAATAGATAAAGAAGGAAGGGTTTCTACTGAAAATCTTAATAAAGTGTGTTCTAAATTCTCAGAGCTATTGAAAAAAAATGTTGAAGAATTACCAAATCAAAAAATAAACTTTATTCTTGTACTGCTACCCGAAGATCAAAAAGTAGAATATAGAAAACCAAATGAAGAACATGAAAAATCAAAAACAAATTTTGAAGATGCTCTATGGGAAGAAGCGGAGATGCAAAGATTGTTGTTATCTAAAAATATGCAAGAGGATCTAAATATAAAAAAAGAAACTAAAAAACTAAATGGCTCAGAGTTGAGTTAATTCATCATCTTTTGGTCAGAAGGTGTTAACCTCATCATTGCCAATAAAAAATATGAATATTTTTCTTTTAAAACTAATATTATTTTTTAAAATTTAAAAATACAGTAATTAAGATAACTGCAATTGCACTAGTAAAAGCACTAAAACAAAAAGCTACCTCAGCACCAAAACTACTCCACAAAAAACCTGCAATAAGACTAGCTGGTAACAAAAGCAATCCTGTTATTCCTTGATACAAGCCAATAGCCTTTGTCCTCTTATCTCTAGGAACAATCTCTGAAGCAATTATCCTCTGTGTTGTTTCAACACCAGCAGTTGCAGCACCGTAAACAACAAGTAAAAGAATAGCCAACCAAACATCCTTGAACAAATAAAAACTTAGGAATGTAATTGAGAATAAAGAAAATGCTAAAGAGAGTGTTTTTATTCTTCCTATCTTGTCAGCCAATCTTCCAAATGGGATAGCAAAAAAACTATATGAGATGTTTAACAAAACATAAGCTAGAGGGACAAAAGCAATTGGCAACCCAAGCTCTTGAATTCTTATTAGAAGAAAAGCAAAACTCATATTACCCAAAGCAAAAATAGAAGAAGAGAAAACAAAAAATTTATAATTTCTATCTTCCAAATCAATAAACTTTGATTCTTTTTTAATAACAAAAATTTTTTTCTCGTTAACAAAGAAAAATATTATTAAAAGTGCTACTAACGCAGGAACAAATGAGAAAAGAAAAACGAGATTAAAATTTTTTACATACAAAGACAAGATTAAAAAAGCAAATACTGGTCCAATTACTGCTCCTATTGTATCCATCATCCTATGAAAACCAAAAGAAATACCTCTATTTTTACTGTTAGAGTAATCCGCTATCATTGCATCTCTTGCCGGCCCTCTTATACCTTTTCCAACTCTATCTAAAAATCTAATAATTAGAATCTGCCACCAAACTGTAGCAAAAACAAACAAAGGTTTTACTAAAGTTGATAAACCATAACCTAATAGGATAGTCTTTTTCTTACTTTTAAAAACCCTTTCTAACTTAGCAGAAAATAATTTAGAAATACTTGCAGCAGATTCTGCCAAACCTTCTATCAAACCTATTATCGACTTATCAATCATTAAAACGCTTGACATAAAAACAGGCAGTATTGAAAAAATCATTTCACTAGAGATGTCAGTTAAAAGGCTAACAAAACCAAGAGTAAATATATTCTTATTTATCTTTCTCGACAAATTGCTCACACCAACGAACCAAATAAAGATAACATATATTTTTCAATTAATTAAAATATCAATCTGTCTTATTTTTTTAATAAAATATATTAAGTCTAAAAATTTATAAACCAAAAATATTAATAAATCAAAAATATAAATATATTAAAAACCTCTAACAGGGGTGTATCTTATGGTAAAAAGAGTAAAAAGTTATATATCTGGTTTAGACAAAATGTTAAATGGTGGATTCCCCGAAAATAGTGTTGTCATAATAAATGGCGGTCCTGGAACAGGAAAAACAATAATCTGTACACAGATTGCATACTATAATGCACTCAATGGAAATAAAGTTGTATTATTTGACCTCGAACAAAACAGAGAAAAAATTATAGAGCAAATGAAACAATTTAAGTGGAGTTTTGAAAAAGTGAAAAGGAATATGGAAATAATAACGATCGAAGATGTGGAAAAAGAAAAAGGCAACTATTTAGAGTATCTTTTAGAAAAAATAAATAAAACAAAATATGATATTATAGTAATTGACTCTTTGGATTCAATAATTACATACTTGTTAAAAGAAGAGGACATAAAAAAGATAGGAATAGAAAAAATAAAGGATATAGTAGTGCCTGCAATAATTGATGCTGAACATGTAGAAAGAATGAAGATAAAACATATCTTTGAAATGCTTACTAAATCTAAAGCTACTTCTCTGATAACAAGTGAAAAAGTTGATGGGGAAATTGGAAACACTAGAGACAAAATCTCAGAATTTTTGTGTGATGGAATGATAACTTTGAATAGAAATTCTATAAGCGGAGGATTAACAAGAACAATAGAAGTAGTAAAAATGAGAAGAACTAATATAGATAGTAGTGTTCACTCTTTTGATTTTAAGAAAGGGGGAATATTTGTAGAATAGCAATATTAAAATAGTAACAGTAGTAGAACTTTTATATAAGTTAACAAAATTAATTTTAATTTTTGTCAAAAGTATACTCTTGATATTTTTTGATTCTTTATGAAAACCATTAACAAAATGAATCTTAAATTTATCTTAGATGCAATAATTACACTTAACATTTACCTTTCTTTTGGAATTGCATTAACTGCATTAGCTTTTGGCTTTTTAATTAGTGGAAAATTAGATGTTGGTTTATTTTTGATTGTTTTTTTACCTACGTGGTCTCTATATTTATTGAATAGAATAACAGATAAAGAAGAGGATTTGATAAATAAACCGGAAAGAAAAAATATTATTGAAACATACAATAAAACAATAATTTGTGTTATTGTTATAACCTACTTGCTTGCAATACTTTTGGCTTTAAGAACAAATATCAACTTGTTCTTTTTATTGTTAATTATATTATTTATAGGCATAATATACAGTGTAAAAATTACAAAACTAAAAAAAATAATCGGTTATTATAGATTAAAACAAATCTTTTTGATAAAAAATATAACAATAGCCATTGATTGGGCATTAGCTACTGCAATAATTCCTGTACTATATTATAATCTGCCAATAAATATTCAATCAATTGTATTAGCAACTTTTTTATTTATTAGATCAAATATAAACACAATCGTATTTGACATTCCTGATGTAGAAGGAGATAGAAAACATAAAGTAATGACAATACCGGTTAAATTAGGTGTAGAAAAAACAATCTATTGGATGTATATACTAAATACTATATCTCTAATACTAATAATATTTTCTGTATTAATAGGAATTTTACCAAATTTGGCATATGGGTTATTAATTGGACCAATGATGGGATATGCATTCCTTTATCTTTTAGATAAACCTAATACGATAAGTACAAAAAACCTATTAGATTGGATAGTAGATGGAGAATTTTTAATTACTGGAATGTTTATAATATTATTGGGAATATTTTGATCTTTGCATGGAAAATATCAAAAATAAAATAGTTAAATGGTTTATAGAGAATATTATTGTTCCAAAAGCAGAGAGGATAGATATAGCTGGTTTTATTATCTTAAAATTATCCGAAGAAAGAAACAATGTTAATATAAGAGAAATAAGTATTCCAGAAAAAATACTATGTAATATTGAATCAGCAATTGTAACAAACAAACCTGAAAAAGGTAAGTATATTTTATATTGTACTGGGAAAAATTTTGGATATAGATACGCAAAAATATGTAAATATCCCCATATTAGAAATGCATCTGTTAAGCAAATCGACAAATTTTTAGACTATTTCCTTACATACATGGAAGCAGTATTTTTTGGTAAAAATATCAAACACTCTGCAAATTTTGATAAGAAAATTTACAATATGCAAATGGAAGATTATGTAGTATGTGGAAAAAATGGTTTAGGTTATATTCTCACTGATGGCGGATGTGCAGGGACTTGGGCATACCTTGTCCAAGACTTTTCTATCGAAGGTGTGCAAACAAAATGTAAAGGAAGGGGTGATGACCATTGCGAAGTAATTTGTGCCCCACCAACATATCTTAAAAAGAACAACATAAAGTACCTTACTGAGAATAATCTAAAAGAAGATTTTGAGGGTTTATCATCACAATATCAAATGTTTAATGAAGTAAGAGAAACAAAATATGGAAAAACATCATTGAAAGATCTAATAAACGCAAATGTTTTTAGTTTGAAAAATGGTCAACTGAGTCTTAATAATGAAAGATATATCTTAATTGAGGCCGGTTTCTTATACATGTTAGAAGATGGTTTAAGGAAAATGGGGGAAGAAAAATTAATAGAAAAATATGCTTTTGAGTTTGCAAAAGATTTGATAAAAAAAGAAAAAACAACAAATATAGAAAACTTTGCAATGAATTTACTGTCTGCTATGGGCTTTGGAGATGTATTAATAATAAAAAGGTCTGGTAAATATTATGTTCAATTTAACTATTTCCCTTGGACAGAATTAGCAGAAAATTCTAAATTCTTATATATAAAAGGTTTTACAGCCGGACTACTATCAAAAAAAAGAAATGTAATACTGGATGGCCCAAAGATAAGTACTAAAAATAAATTTCTTAGTTTAACTTTCGTAGAGAAATGAAAAGAGATTCTTATGATAAATCTTAATCTAACAGAGATATCTGATTATTATGATGTTGTCATAATTGGTGCTGGCCCAGCAGGATGTAGTTCAGCTAAGAATCTATCAGAAGAACTAAAAGCAATAATTATCGACTCAAATAAATTACCTAGAGAGAAGCCTTGTGGGGGAATATTAGTAAAAGAAGCTATGAACTTCATAAAAAATCTAAAACCGCCTGAAAAAATATTTGTCGAACCGAAAGAAATAAAGATCGAATACATTGATTTAAACAAAAATGAAAAATTTTTCTCTAATGAGAAGTATTGGAATATAGACAGAAAGGAATTTGATAAATGGCTATTATATTTGGCAAAAGAAAATAAAATAGATGTTTGCGACAATACTTTCCTATTAGATTTCTATTATTCGAAAAAGGGAAAAGAAAACATAACACTTAAACTAAAATCTCCTTATTTTGAGAGAGAAATAAAAACAAAATATTTGATAGGTTGTGATGGAGCACTCTCTACAATCAGAAGAAAAATATTTCCTAAAAAAATTCGTTGGCTAATGGGAATGCAAGAAATAACTAAAAACAGCATTAATCTAAAAAACACTGTTTTTATCTATGACAATGAAATATGCGACTCATATTCTTGGTTAATACCAAAAGATAACAAAGTTATAATAGGCTCTGGTTTAGAACCTAAAGAAGCTAAACAAAAGTTTGGGTTACTTAGAAGAAAAATTAGAGGAATGTTTGGCAAATTAGAAAATGGCATGATTAATGGTTGGCCTGCGTTGAATCCTAACAGCATTTCAGACATATTCTTAGGTAAAGATAATATATTGCTAGCAGGAGAAGCAGCTGGCTTAATAAGTCCAACAAGCAGCGAAGGTATAAGTTTTGCTTTAGAGAGTGGTAAATATTGTGCAGAGGCAATAAATGAAAGTTGTGAAGATTTGGTTGAAAGGTATTCAAAGAAATGCGAGAGTTTAGTAAAAAGGATTAGCGAAAAATTAAATTTAAAAAAAATGAAAAAATAACTTTTTTGTAGATAAAATATTAACAACATTTTTTAGTCATTGTAAAAATTAAAATATGTGTAAACACTAAGCAAAAAATAACAAAAGTTTAACCTTTTCAACTCCTTTTAAAGATTGAAATTTGGATGCTAAATCAATTATTACACTATCTTTCGCTCTTATCAAAACAGTTTCTAGACAATATTTTTCATTTATGTGTACGTGATTGCTTGAGATTATGAAATTATTGAATTTATGTTGCAAATCAACAAGTTTATCCAATATTCTGCTCTTATTATGATCATAAACTAAAGAAATTACGCCAAACGCATCTTTACCTTTAGATTCCCAAGAATAATTTTCTAAATAGTATTTCAATGCATCCGCTATTGCCTTGGATCTATTACTATAAGCCTTACTCCTTATTAAAGAATCAAATTTCTCAAATAAATCTTTGTCAATAGATAAACTAATTCTTTTAACATACTTTTTTCCATTGACAGATAACATATTACTATTCATAGATAAAAGTATTACTAAAATTAATTTTTTATTACTTTTTAACGTTTAATATTTCATCAATATCTTTAATAAAAACACTTTGGTGAGATTATGGCTTGCTTTTTAGTTCCTTTATTTTTGGGAATTATCTTACTCATGCTTAAAAAACAACTTCCTGAGAGATTGAAAATCAACTTTTTGCTATGGATGATCTTCGGAGGATCTATGGCTTTAGCTATTGAACATATTGCTCACCAAGAAATTGTTCCATGGCCTCCGTTTTTGACTGCGATGAAAACTCCTGAAGAAACTGCAGTTATGATTGAAGAAATGTTTAGTGTTGGAGTTCCAATGACTTTAGCTTTACTAGGGGCTTGGATACTGATTGTATATCTTTATAGAACAGAAAACATATTAGAAACAACCGCTAAAACAGAATTAAGTGATAATTAATGTGGTTTGTTGTTTTTATCTTTGCTTCTTTAATTGCATTGTCAATGCATATTTTAATAAGAGATAAAGAAAAATACAAGACACTTAACTTATCATTAATGCTTTTAGGGGCAACAATTATGATTTTTGTAGACAAATTAATTGGTTTTTTAAACAACGAAGGATTTATTGAAACAACAACTGATGGATTAATAACAAACTCCTTATTGCTAGGATTTCTTATGTTAATTCCAATAATTGCAGTTTGGCTTATGATAATTGTTATAAATCAAAAAAGTCAAACAAACAACAAAAAATAATTATTAAACTAAAAATCCCTTTAGTGTAATTCTTTTTCAGTAAATCCCAATTTTTTCAACTCTGTGTCAGAATATCCTAACCATTTTAATCTCTTTGCACTAATTCCACTTTTTCTTAATTCATTGGCATTAATTCCTCCTTCAAGTAACTCCTCAGCGCTATATTTCAAATTTATTATATCTTCTAAAGGCACTCTCAACTTTCTTAATTCTCTAGGAGATCTTCGCAAATCTAAAACCGTATTACTCAAATATGAAATTCCTAAACTTCTAATATCAGAAACACTGTAACCATTCTCTATTAAATCACCCACAGTAATACCCTCTCTTTTTAACTCCTCAACATTCTTTATAGCCTGTTTTATCTCTATTGCTTTATACCTAGCACTAAGTAATTCCTTAATAGTATACCCCCCTTCTCTCAGCTCTAATGCTTTAAAACCGATATTCTTTAAATCTTGTGAAGAAACACCTGCTGACTTAAAAAACCTAGCACCCAGACCATCGGCTTTTAATTCATTTGAATTAAACCCTGCCTCTATCAACTTTTTGGCTGTCTCCAAAGTAGTTCTATTTGCATTATTGTTAAAATGTGAATTTAAAGTAGATAAAATTTCTTTAGGAGTAAACCCTAACTTCCTTAATTCCCCTAAATTTGCAACTTTATAAAATAAAACACTAGATCCAAATCCATTTCTTCTTAAAACTCGAGCATTCAGTCCTCTTGCAAGCAAATCTCTTGCTTTTAACCCAGCCCCTGGAGGTATACTATATCTTTGAAAAAACTCTACAACAGTATTCATCTGAGAAGGCTTCATTTTTTTCACATTTTGTTTTATCTTCTTAAAAGTAGATGATTTCTCTAAGTTTCCTAATTTTTTAAACTTCAAGCAAAATCACCCCAAAATATTGGCCATAAACTAAATTATATCTTCTTTAATTAATAAATATTCCTAAAAAAAGAGAAAAATAAAAAAAACTTGAAAATAAAAATTAAAATATGAAAATTTTAAATGAAATCTGTTAAACAAATTGATAAAAAATATGACTTGAAAATTTAAAGAAAAAAATTATTGTAATTTATTAACTAACTTACACTGATGATTAACACATTTGGTCTCCAAATGTCCAGCAATTCCTGTGCAAAAATCAGGACATTGTTTTGCTATATTGACAAACTCCTTAGAACCGACAAAGCAATCTCCAGTTGAGACATTGGTCCCACAAGCACAATCTTCATCGCTTATACAAAAATTTGGATTTGAAGGACTACACTCTCCTCTGTAATAAGCCCACTCTTCACATTTTGCACCATTAGTAAAAATACAAACTCCGGTTTTACTATCACTAGCACCAATATACTCTAATTTGCCTCCTCCTTCTTCACACTTCTTAGTAGTAGGGGGGACAGCACAACAGATGTAAAAAAACTTATAATAAACAACCAAAGAGAGTAGTATTAATACACCAATAACAAAAAGGATCAAAAATAGTTTGTTTTTGAATAATGATAATATATTTTTCATATTCATTTTAAGCATATGAAACAATATTTAATAATATAGTTAAATGATAAAATATTAAAAATGCTCATTTTTTATAATTTAATAATTATATGAATAATTATATTTAATATTAACACATATGGGCATAATAAACATTGAGATGTGTTGTTATGGAAATAGGGATATTCCACCCAATATTCTACTACGGTGGTGGAGAGCACGTTGCTTTACACATTGCAAAAGCATTTGGAAAAAAAGAAATTTATACATTATACAATGAGTTAAAAACTAATGAAGCAGATGGAATAAAAATAATAGATGTTTCTTATCTTCTCCCAACATGGGCAAGAATATTAAAAAAAATTCCAAAAGTGGGCTTTTATACAAAATATATATCTATTATATTTTGGGAGACTATCGATATAAGAGACATAAATGATTTTGATGTTGTTATAACTAGTAGTCACCAAATGAGATCATTAATTACGCCTGAAAATGTGATGCATGTTAATTACTGTCATACTCCCACAAGATCACTGTGGGACCTGTATTTCTCTCATTTCAACAGTAAAGGAAAGAATGCCTTTTTTTTTACAGCTATGGAACTTCGTAGGTGTATAGATATACTTGTAGACTCAAGAGTAGATCATTATTTCGTAAACTCAGAGATTATAAAAAGAAGATTGTGGCATTACTTGAAAAGAGATTCTGTTATTCTATACCCACCAATACAATGTAAAGAATATAAAAATAAAAGTAGTGAAGATTTCTTTTTGCATATAGGTAGAATAGATAAAATGAAACAAATAATGCCAGTGATTAAGGCTTGTGAAATGGAAAATAAAAAACTTATTCTGATAGGTCCTAAAGGAAATGACAAAAAATGTTTAGAATATCTAAAAAATTATAAAGGAAATTTGATAGAATACAAAGGTCTAGCAAAAGATAAGGAAAAGAAAGATCTTTTGGCGAGATGCAAAGCAGTTATATATAACCCTTACAACGAGGACTATGGAATAGTGCCTTCTGAAGCATTGGCATCAGGAAAACCTGTTATTGTCAATGACACTGGTTTCCCTCCTATACTAATTAAGAAAACAGGATTTTTAGAGAAAAAAGGAGATCTTAGTTTTTATAAAGGTGGGATTATAACTAAAGGAGATGAAGAAAGTATAAAAAAAGCAATTAATGAGATAGATAAAATAGAATGGGATAGTAAATATATGCAAAAGTTTGCAAAGCAATTCGATTTCTCTATATTCAAAAAAAATATCCATTATTGGGTTAAAAAATGGTGGAAAGATTACAACAATTTTAAGTTTTGCTAAAAAACTTAAAAAGTTAACTTAAAAAAACTACTTTGGTTATACTAATAAATAATAAAATTTGTGAACTAAATCTAATAGAAGATGATAAGAGATGTATATAGCAATGGTTTTAGAATATTTTGTTTATGGTGGTACTGAGCAAGCAGCGATAAATCTTGCAAGAGGCTTGAAAGCTAAAGGACATAATGTTAAGATATTTACTACAATGAACAACAGAAAAGATTCTGACATAGAGGTTATAATTATAAAAGATATAAAAAATTTTAGGAATCTGTTTCATAAAAAACCAGATATCATATTATTTCATAGCCCAGGGCCATTATCATATGCTATACTTGCTTACGCTAAAATAGCGAACATAAAAACGGTAGCATATTACCATACCTTGCCAGAAGTATTTGTATCCCTCATCACAAATAACATAGATAGACCAAAAAACATTTTTAAAGAATTCAATAAGATAGCAGAGATACCAAAAAAAACTATTGATGGTTATCTGAAGTCATTTTATAACACAACAGACATAACTTTTTGTCCATCAAAAACACTAACAGAAAAACTTAAAAAAAGTGGATTTGTTAATGCAAAATATTTACCTTATGGACTAGAGCTAAAAACAAAAGTAAAAAAGAGAAAATTAGAGAAAATTGTAAAACTACTTTATGTTGGTCAATTAAGAAAAGATAAAAATGTCGAATTCTTGCTTAAAGCATTTAGCCAGTTACTAGAAATAGAAAAAAAGAGGGATTTTGTATTAGATATTGTTGGTAGTGGTCCTAGGGAAAAACAAATTAGAGATTTGATCTTAGAATTAAATCTAGAGGGCAAAGTTAGATTTTATGGCACAATACCTCATGAAAAATTAGAAGATATTTATCCAAAGTATGATATATATCTAAATGCTGCAAAATCAGAAACTTTTGGATTATCTATGGCCGAAGCTTTGGCTTATGGTTTGCCAGTTGTTGCTATTCATTCACATGGATCAAAAGAACTTATTAAAAATAAAAAAAATGGTTTTATTATAAGATCGCCAAGAGAAATGGCAAAAAGTATTCTGAAAATAATAAGAAAATATAAAGAATTCTCAAAAGAAGCATACAAAAGTGTTGAAAATTATTCTATAGAAAAATTTGTGGACAGATTTTTATATTTGGTGAAATAGTTAATAAACAAAGACTAAAAGATTAATTAAGTCAAAAAAATAGGGACTTGCTGTATAATGTTTGTTTTATATACCTTTCTCAAATTTTATAGTTTAAGTAAGAGGTGGTAAAATGAGTAAAAAAGTGGAAGAAATTATAAATTTATTAAATAAAGCTTTAGAGACAGAACATCAAGCAAATATACAATATTTATCTCATGCTGAAGTCGTTGATGGAATTAATTCAGAACCTATAATAGAAAGACTAAAAGAAATAGCTGAAGATGAAAAGAAACATGCAGCAATGTTAAGAACTTTAATAGGTGATTATTTAGATGGAGTACCTGCTATAACGATGGCAAAAGCAAAAAACGCAACAACAATAGAAGATATAATTAAGACAAATTTAAAAGATGAAAAAGAAGCAGTAGAATTATATACCCAAATATTAGAGAAAGTTAGAGAGGCAAAACAAGAACTCCCATACAACTTTCTAAAAATAGAGCATGATTTGAGACATATAATTATGGATGAACAAGAACACATTGCTGAGTTAAGAAAACTATTAGGAATGAAACTATCTGAAATTGAAAAGATAAAGTAAGAACTAAGAAAGAAGACTTTTTAACTGAAGAGCATTCTTTACAGCATGGGCATTATCATCATTGTTAAAGTAACAATAAACCTCTTTTACCTTCAATTTTTTTATCTTTTTTCCCCATTCTCTTAATTCTTTCAAACTATATTCGGAAGAATATTTCTTTTTACTACCGTGAAATCTAACATAAGCAAAATTTGAGGTAGCTATACAAATATCTGGCATATCAACAGCAGAAACACAACAAAATCCAACATTGAAATCTCTTAATTTATCAAAAACATCATCACAAAACCAGCTTTTGTGTCTGAACTCTAAAACATTTTTATAATCGTAATCCAAATTTGATAATATGTTATTTAACTTGTTGCTATTAAAACTTAGAAAAGGAGGAAGCTGCCAAAGTATGCATGCAAGCTTATTATCTAAAACACTAATTTGCGAATAAAAATTCTTTACTAATTTTTTACAATTTGAGAATTTTTTTATGTGTGTTATTAGTTTGTTACCCTTAATACTAAAAATAAAATTTTCTGGCACTTTATTCTTCCAGGATTTCATACTGTTTTTCTTTGGAAAATGATAATAAGTGGAATTTATTTCTACTGTAGAAAAATGTTTTGCATAATAACTTAACCAATTATTTGGCTTTAGATCGATGGGATAAAATTTCTTAACCCAGTGCCAATAAAAATAACCTGAAGTACCAACAAAGAATTTCCTTGTAACTAATTTTTGTTGCATAATTAATATTAAACAAATAATAAAAATAATATTTTATGATAGAGAAGAATTACTTCAGAGTAAAAGAAATAATTAAAGAAAAAAATCCAGATTGTAGATTGGTAATTATTACTAAGAATAGAAGTATTGATGAAATTGAAAAGTTAATTAGGATAGGCCATAGGGACTTTGGAGAAAATAGAGTACAAGAACTTGAAAGTAAAGTAAGTATTCTTAATGAAAAATATAATGATCTAATATGGCATTTTGTTGGCCATTTGCAAAGTAATAAAGTTAAAAGGGTAGTAAAAACTTGTGAATATATTCATTCGCTGGACTCAACAAAAACTGCTGATAAAATAGAAAAAAGTTGTCAACAATTTAACAAAAAAGTAAAATGTTTTATAGAAATTAACATTGCTAAAGACCCTAAAAAACATGGGATATTCTTGGAAGATTTAGAACATTTTTATTTAGAATTAAAAAATAAACAATATAAAAATCTGGAAATTATAGGTCTAATGACAATAGCTCCTTTTGTAAAGGCAGAAGACACTAGGATTTTTTTTAAAGAGTTAAAAAATGCTGCTAATAAAATTAATCTGAACGAACTAAGTATGGGTATGAGTAATGATTATATTATTGCTTTAGAAGAAGGAGCAACTTTCGTTAGAATTGGTAGAAAAATATTTGAATGAACCAATTTTAAATATTGTTTGCTATAAAAACTTATTAAATGCAAAGAGAACTTTTAAGTCAAATATTATTGGCTTTTTTTATAACACAAATTTTAGGTATTTATGTAGCGTATTCTATATTAGAGCAAGAATCTCAAGTTGAAATATTTGAAGATAGAAGCAGTATAATAAATAGCATATTTCTTTTTATTTATATTTTGGCAGCAAGCATAATCTTGTTGCTATTTATTAAATTTGTCAAAGCAGATATATTATATATAACACTTAGAATATTTGAATCAATGGTAATTTTTTTTACTACACTAACAGTCTTGTCTCTTTTTTGGAGCTCTTACTTAAACATAATAGCTGCACTACTGCTTGTAGTTATTAGAAATATACTCCATGATAACATCATGCTGAGAAATATAACTACAATAATAGCAGTTAGTGTGGCTGGAGCTATAATAGGAATATCTTTAGACCCATTGCCATTAGTGATATTTATGATTCTGTTGGCAATATATGATTATATTGCAGTCTTCAAAACAAAACATATGGTAACATTAGCGAATGCGGTGACTAAAAAAAATTTAATATTTAGTTATGCTATCCCAACAAAAATTCATAAATTTGAGTTAGGTACTGGAGATCTTGCAATTCCTCTCGCTTTTGCATCCTCAATATTTGCAAAAGCAAAGATGATATATGTTTTCCCTCACTATCTTATTTTTCCTTTAGTAGTTATCCTCTGTTCTTTACTTGGAATTCTTATGACTGCAAAAATAGCTTCTGAAGAACCAGGAAGAGCGTTGCCTGCATTACCATTACAAGTAGTATACATGGTATTCAGCTATTTGATTATGCATCTTTCTGGAATTATCTAGCTAAACCAAAAAAGAAACAATTATCTCAACACTGTAAAATATAGACAAGCCTAAAATAAAATATCTAGTTAGTTTGCCAACTAACACAGAAATAAAGAAAATATAAAAATTGTATTTTATCACACCTGCAGCAACACCAACTATGTCAAAAGGAAATGGAATTAAAGAAGCTAAGAATAAAACTATTGGCCCTGAACTATGTATACTTTCTTTAAACTCTTCTAATTTTTGAACATCCTTTTTAGATAATTTCTTTATTGACTCTGAACCTAAAGAACCAAAAAAATAAGAACTGCACTCGCCTAAAGCAGCTCCAAAGCCTGCGGCAAAACACATTAATAATATGTTAAAAAGAGATTTATCCAATCCAATTAACATAGGGTTTATTAATATAGGTATTAATATAACATCAAAAGGAATAGGAATAAAAACAGTAGAATTTGTAAATAAAGAGCCTATGAAAATACCTACAAAACCAAAGTTTTGAACTAGCTTTGATGTAAAAGTATTGCTAGAAAAAAGTAGATAAATTATAATCATAAAAGCAACAAAAAATAAAAGAGCAATGAAGAGATTGTTTTTGATAAATTTTTTATAAGTTCTAAATAATTCATAATATTCTTTCATAAAAAATCTCAAAAAAATTCACTTTTTCTTTTCTTGCGACTTTAATTTTTTCTTTTCTTGTAATATCTTATCCAACATTATACCCATCTCTTCGGCAAACTCCTTTTCGAATTCGGTAAGCTCTCTCATTTTTTCATCTATTGCTGCAATGTGTTGACTTATCTGTTCATCCCTCTTTTTCATATCTTCAGCTATTGATCTTTTAGCTTCATTAAACTCTGCTATGTTTTTCTCTACAACTTTTACAAACTGAACCTTGAACTCATCGATTGATTCTAAAGCTGCTTCTACTCGTTCAGGGGATATTCTCTTCAAAGCAGTATCTATCTGTTGTTCTTTTTCCGCCAAAAACTGTGACAAAGTTGCATTTTGTTTATTAGCCAGATTATTGAAATAAATATCTAGTTCTTTTTGTTTACTATTAAAGAGCTCAAGAATATCTCTACTTATCTCTTCGCGCATAGCTAACATCTTGTCTTCTATTACATACGGGTTAATCTTGGATTGCAACACTTCTAACTCGTTTATTTTTTTGTCAACTCTCTCAACTAAAGAAGGTATTTGGGCATTAAGTGCCTCTCTAACCTTGCCAACTTGCTTAACAGTATCATCAATATAAGCATCCAACATTTCTTTTTGTTCTTTTACCTTTAAATTGAGATTAGACGCTAATTTATTATTAAAAATTTCTAGATCTTTTTGTTGTGTTTTGAATAACTCTAATAAATCGTTTGAGATTTCTTGGTGGATTTCTTCTAATCTTTTCTCTACTACTTCAGGACTTATTTTAGATTCTAATATCTCTAGTTCTTTTAATTTAGTATCTATCTTTGATTGTTGATCCAACAACCTTTGGTTGATATCTTTGATTGTGTTTTCTTTAAAAGCGGATATCTCTTGTTGTTGTTTCTTTTGTGATTCAATAAATCTAGCATCTATTATTTCAGGACTCACTTTTGAAGCAAGTCTATTGAGTTCTTCTATTTTTTCTTTGAACTTATATTGCGTATCTTCTAGTTCTTTGTTGAACTTTGTTAATAGATTAGATTTAAAACTAGTTAGTTCTTGTTGTTGTGTTTTGAATAACTCTAATAAATCGTTTGAGATTTCTTGGTGGATTTCTTCTAGTCTTTTCTCTACTACTTCAGGACTTACTTGAACATATAAGTTTTCTAATTTAGATAGTTTGTCGTTAATCTTAGATTTTTCTTCTGATAACTCTCTGTTAAAAACCGTTATGGCTGTATCTCTAGCTTTTCTGAGTTCTTCCTGCTGTTGTCTTTGTAATTCAGCAAATCTTTGATCGATTGCCTTAACATCTAACCTAGAAGCTAAATTTTCTAGATCTTTCACCTTTTGTTCAAAGATAGATTGCTCCTCCTTGAGTTTTCTACTATATTCTTCAACTATTTTCTCTTCAAATTTTATAAATTCTGATTTTTGGGCATTAAACAAATTTGACAAATCTGTTGATAATCTGTTATTTATCTCTTGAACTTTTTTCTCTACTGCTTCAGGACTTACTTGAACATATAAGTTTTCTAATTTAGATAGTTTGTCATTAATATTAGATTTTTCTTCTGATAGCTTTTGATTAAACTCAGACAGCAAATTTAGTTTAAAACTTTCTAGATCTTTTTGTTGTGTTTTGAATAACTCTAATAAATCGTTTGAGATTTCTTGGTGGATTTCTTCTAATCTTTTCTCTACTACTTCAGGACTTATTTTAGATTCTAATATCTCTAGTTCTTTTAATTTAGTATCTATTTTACTCTCTAGTTCTGTGCTTTTAGAAAGTTCTAATTTATCAATCTTATTTTTCGCATCTTCGAAAAGACCTTCTACTATTTTTGATTCTAACTCTAAAGCTCTATTAATCCTGTTGTCTAAGGCTTCTCTTTTTTCAAGAGAGTCCTTAAGAAAATCTTCAACTTTTGTTTGAGCCTCAATTATCTCTTTATTCACATCTCTAATTAGTGTCTCTTTTATTTTTTCCAACTGCAAAAGCTTGTTCTCTATTTCAGTCAATAAACTCTGATTAAGACTTTTCTGCATCTCTATTTTTTTTAAACTATCTTTAGTTTCTAAATTTATTTGTTTTAACTCTTCTATCTTCCTATCAATTAAGACATTTATCTCATTAACCTTTCTATTTAAGGTAGCATCGATTCTTTTGTTGGCTGTCTCGATTTCTGATTCTATCAATGCATTTGTGGCTCTCATTTCTTTATCTAAAATATTTTTTATCTTTTGTTCTATAATGTTATTAATATCTTCTTTTATTTTCTTCATCTCCTCAAGTTTTGCATCAACTGTGGACAATATTCCTCTTTCCCAAAGAATATAACTTTCTTCTTTTTCATGCGATTTGTCGCTTACTTTGTCTTCATATTTTTTAAAAACACTTTGCTCTTGACCTTTTTCTAATCCCTTTTCCAAATTTTCATATTCCATATCGAAAAATAATTCATCTATCTTATCGCCCTTTTCAGAATCAGAATATTCACTTGCTACCTGCTTTTGTAGCTCTTCTTTACTTTTTTTATCTGAACTATCTTCCTTTTCTAATCCTTTTTGATCAACTTTTATTTTTTTTCTAGTTTGAATTTCGTTTAATAAAGACTCTGCTTCTTCCTTGGAAACTCCTACATCAGAAAGACTCTGGATGATCTCTTGTTTAGATAAACCTAAATCTATAAGCTTAGAGATAGAGTCTAGTAATACTTCTTTTCTCTTATCCATTTCACAAAATAAAATAACTTAAGCAATATAAATATTTAATTGTTAAAATAATAAATATATTCGCAAATCATTACTAAAGAATAAAAAGTACTCTTATTCTAATAAAAAAGTATCCTTTATATAATTTAATTAAAAGGTGTAAAGATGGAATATGAGAAAATGTTAGATAGGCTATATATGCAAGTCACAACAAAAGGGAAAAATGAAGGCAGAATGGAGATTCCTAAACCAGAGTCAATAATAGAAGGAAATAAAACAATAATAAAGAACTTCTCACAATTTGTTAAAACTATCGAAAGAGATGAAAAGCAAATAATTAAATACATTACTAAAGAAACTGCAAGTAGTGGTGTTGTTAATTCAGGAAGATTGATACTAAACGGTAAGTTTTCACAGTTCCAGATAGAGAGACTTTTCGATAACTATGTAAAAAATTTTGTGCTTTGCCCAGAGTGTAAAAGACCAGACACAAAAATATTGGACAGACAAGGAGTAAAGATAATGAAATGTGAAGCTTGTGGAGCAATAAGTGCAATAAAGGGGTAAAAATAAATGTACTGTGCTATCCATAATAATGAAGTTTTGGCTTGCTGCGATAAAGAATTGTTAGGTAAAAAAGTAAGATATAAAGATATTGAAATAGAGATAAAAGAAAGTTTCTATGGCAAAAAAGAGATTGATGAAAAAAAATTAGCTGAATTATTAAAAGAATTTAAAAACATAAATCTTATTGGCAACAAAACTGTGAATGTTGCAATAAGAGAAGGCATAGTGTCCGAAAAAAATGTAATGGAGATAGATAAAATAAAACATACTGTGATTATTAAAATATAAAGGAGGATCGATTTGGAAGAGCGACAAAACGAGGAAAGTAATTTAAAGCTTCCGAAAAAAGAAAATAGAGAGATATTTGGATTGCTGATTCAATTGCATGGTTCAAATCAAGTTAGAGTTCTAGGAGAGGATGGAAAAGAAAGAATGTGCAGAATTCCTGGTAGAATGAAAAAGAAGGTTTGGCTAAAAGAAGGAGATTTGGTAATAATACAATTATGGGAGACGCAACAAGACAGAGCTGATGTTGTTTGGAGATATTTTGGGAATCAGATAGAGCAATTAAAGAGAAAAGGCTTTCTAAAAAATTTACCTGTTTAATTCTTTTTACGTTTTTGAATTTATTTTAAATTCAAAAAAATAAACCAACATTCTATTGAACTCTCAAATATTAATATCAAAACATTTTTTATCAATTTAAAGATTACTTATTATTTAAATTAATAAGAGGACCAAATACTAATTATGGTGGAAGAAAGATTAGAAAAGTTAATAAAAGAAGAAAACCTAAGGAAACATTTCGTAAAAGTCTTTGATGAAGATACAATTTTGGCAGTTCATAAATTGGCGCAAAGAGGTTATTTTAATCATTTAGAATTTGTTATAAGCGAAGGTAAAGAAGCTGTTGTTTTTAGAGCAGTAGATAACAAAGGAAATTATTTTGCAGTTAAGATATACAAAATAGAGACTTCCAACTTCAAAAAAATGTATGACTATCTAATTTATGATCCAAGGTTTCAGGGAATATCGAATGATAAAAAGAGTGTGATTTTTGCTTGGACAAAAAAAGAATATAAAAATTTAGAGATTGCGATAAAAGCAAATCTGAAAGTTCCTTTGCCTATAGCATACTTTGAGAACTGCTTAGTTATGGAATTTATAGGTAAAGATGGTGTTTTTGCCAAAACAATAAAAGAAGACAAACCAAAAGATCCTAAAAATGCTTATAAACAAATAATAAAATTTATAGCAAAATTATATGAAAATAAACTTGTGCATTCAGACCTTTCTGAATATAACATATTAAACCATAACGAAGATATGGTTGTGATAGATATGGGACAAGCGGTAAGCACATACCATCCTCTAGCCAAAGAATTTTTCCAAAGAGATTTGAACAACATAGTAAAATTTTTTTCTAAATTGGGGGTAAACAAAAGCTATGAAGAAGCACTTCAAGAAATAAAAGAAGAAATAAGTTTTTAAAAGAATAAAAGCAAAAGATTGCAAAAAAGTTCAATTTTATAAAAAATATAAATACATTAAAATTTTTGATATTCGATTTTTAAAGTTAAGTTACATAAAAATACCAGTCATTATATAAGTTCATTATATATTTTCATTATATTTTTATTTATTATATATTATTATATATTGATGCACATAGAGTCTTTTAGGATCCCAAAAGACAGAGTAGCTGTGCTTATAGGGCATAATGGAGAAACCAAAAGAAAAATAGAAGAATTAACAGGTATAAAATTAAACATAGATAGCGAGACAGGGGAAGTAGAAATAACATCAAACAAAGATGCATTGTTGTTTTGGAAATCTGCTGAAGTAGTAAAAGCAATTTCAAGAGGATTTAACCCTGAGAAAGCCTTAACATTGCTTGATGAAGATTATGTTTTAGAAATTATTGAATTAGAAGAGATTATCGGTAAATCAAAAAATGCAATAAATGCAAAAAAAGGGAGGATAATAGGAGAAAAGGGCAAAGTTAGAGAAAGGATAGAACAAGAAACAAATACATTTATATCTGTATATGGAAAAACAGTTGGGATAATTGGAAGATATGAGGATGTACAAAAAGCAAAAAAAGCAATAGAGATGTTGTTAGAAGGGGCGATGCACAAAACAGTTTTTAGATATTTAGAACATTGTAAAAATGATTTTGAGATTTAAAAGGTGATCTAATGAGTGAAGTTAAAGAAATGATTTCTGCAGAAGAACTTGCTAAAGAATTTAAAGAGCACTCAGTAGCTGAATTTTTCAAAAAGAATAGACAAATGTTAGGTTTAACAGGAAAAATAAAAACCTTGACTGTAATAATTCACGAATATGTTTCTAATAGCTTAGATGCATGTGAAGAAGCGAAAATATTGCCAGACATCGAGGTGCAAGTTAAAGAGCTTGGTGAAGAACATTATGAAGTAATGGTAAAAGATAACGGACCAGGTTTGACAAAAGAAACTGTGGGAAAAGCATTAGGACAGTTATTAGCAGGAACAAAATTTCATAGATTAATACAACAGAGAGGTCAACAAGGAATTGGAGCTTCAGGTTGTACTTTACTTTCATTAATAACTACAGGTAAGCCTATACAAGTAATAAGTGGAACATCTAAAGATGTTTTTAAGTGCGAATTAACTATTGATCCTAAAAAGAATGAGCCAAAAATAATAAGTATTGAGGACTTAGACAAAAAATATAGAGGTTTGGCGATAAAAGCCCAATTTAAAGAAATAAAATACCAGAGATCTGATCAAGGGCCTTTAGAATATTTGAGAAGAACGGCAATAGCAAACCCTCACGCAAAAATAACTTTTACAGAACCTGATGGAACAGTGACTGTATTCGAAAGAAGTAGCCATGAAATTCCGAAGAGACCACAACCAATAAAGCCTCATCCAAAAGGAGCTACAGTCGACGAACTTTTAACTTTAGCAAAACACACTAAAGCAAGAAAAATAAGTAGTTTTCTTAAAGAAGAATTTGACAGAATTGGAGATAAAGCTATTGAGGATATATCTAAATTAGTTCACTTTGATCTTAACTGCGATCCTAAAAGTTTAACATGGGAACAAGCTGAAGAGATAATAAAAGCATTTAGAAAAATAGATTTTATCGCGCCTCGGTTGGATGCATTGATTCCTATCGGAGAAGAGAGAATTAAAAAGAGTATAAAAGCAATTGTAGAACCTGAATTTATAGAAGTTGTTGAGAGAAAACCTGCAGTATATCGAGGAGGTTTTCCTTTTTGCGTAGAAGTTGGTGTTGCATTCGGTGGAAATGCTGGCAGATTGGCAGGGAAAGATGAAGAGGGTAAACCAATTTGGAAAGCAGAAATAATGAGATTCGCAAATAGAACTCCTTTGTTATTTGATAGTGGAGGATGTGCCTTAACGCAAGCAGTACAAAGTATTGACTGGAAAAGATATGGGATAAAAGATTTTGACAATTCCCCAATAACTATCTTTATACATTTGTTATCAGTACATATTCCATATACGGGTGCAGGAAAACAGGCAGTTAGTCCAGAAGAAGAAATAATGGAAGAAATTAGATTAGCTCTAATGGAAGCTGGAAGAAAAATATATAGATTTATAGGTTATCAAAGAAGAATGGCTGAAAGAGAAGCAAAAAGAAAGATGTATTATAAATATGCTACAGAGGTTGCAAGTGCTTTGTCAGTACTTACTAATAAAGATAAAAAAGAAATCGAAGAAAAATTACATGCGCTAGTATTAAAACATCTAAAGATAGAAGAAAAGAAAGAAGCAGAAGAAGCGAAGAAAATGGAGAATATAACTGAAGAAGAAATTGAGAAAGCTTATCAAAAACTTAAAGAAAAAGAAAAGAAAAAAGAAGTAAAAAAATCCAAAAAAGCTTCGATAGAAGCAGAAGAAGGTGGTGAAGAATGAAAACAGCAAAAGATAAGGAAGTTACAGAAAAATTAGAAAATGTTGGAAAAACAATATTATCACAAATAGAGAAGGGTCAAAACCCAACTTTTAGACTACCATTAAGAACTTTAAGCAATGTATACTTTGATGAAAAAACAGGTACAATAAAACTTGGAGACAAGATGGCAGATAGACAATTCCTCAATATAGCTCATAGTAGGAAATTCATGCAAACGATGCTTGTTGCTGCAGAGATAAAAAAAGTAATACAAGAAGAAGCTACGATAAGTATCAGAGATTTATATTATGCATTAAAACACACTATAGAAGGAACTCAAGAAAATACTTTTGAAGAACAATCAGAAAGTGATCCTTGTATTGAAGATATTGAATGCTCTTTAGACCTATTAAGAGAAGAACTTCATTTAGCCGCTTCTGCAAAAGGAATTATAGCAGGAGATGTTTTAATAAAGGATGGAAAGGATACAATAGATCTAACCAAAATGGGTTCTGGAGGTTGGAGTGTTCCATCTAACGTTGAACCTGATAGAATAGAGTTTAAAAAAGTAAATGCAGAATATGTACTGTTCATAGAGAAAGATGCTGTTTGGAGAAGATTCAACGAAGATCAGTTCTGGAAAAAACAAAATTGTATAATTATGACAGGTAGAGGCCAACCTGGTAGAGGTGAAAGAAGATTAGCTCAAAGACTGAACAAAGAATTTGGCTTACCAATATATGTTCTAACAGATGCTGATCCATGGGGTATGTATATCTACAGTGTAATAAAACAAGGTTCTATTGCATTGTCATATTCTGAAGAAAAGTTAGCTACACCACAAGCAAAATTTTTAGGCTTATTGACACAAGACGTAGAAAAATATAATATTCCTAAGGAAGTAACTATAAAACTAAACAACTTGGATGTAAAAAGATTAAAAGAAATGGAAAATTACAAATGGTTCCAAAAGAAAGAGTGGAAAGAAGAATTTAAGAATATGAAAGAAAAAGGATACAAACTAGAGCTAGAAGCACTAAGCAAAAAAGGGATAAGATTCATAACAGAAAAATACGTTCCTGAAAAAATAAAAAACAAAGAATTTTTGCCATAGATACAAAATTAGAGGTTTATTAAAATACATTATTTAAACATCTAGAAGTTCTAATGCTTTCTCATTATTGCCTTCTATCAACAAGTCCAATATTTTCATATAGTCGAACGCATCTCCAAAGTCAGATTCTTTTAAATTTTTATCTAAAATGGAAACAGCAATATCCTTTATTGATTGCTTCTTTGCATATTCATCTCTTAGATTTTTTATCTTTTCTTTAAAATTAGTAACTTCTAAATCTTTTGATATAGAAACTATTGCCACATCTTTGAACTGATCTTCTATTCTTGCTAAGTTTAAATCGGCTAAAGACAAACCTTTTGCCAAACTACCTTTTAAACTTATTTTAACTAATGGCTTCAAGCTAAAATTATTTTTCAGCAAATCTGAAATTTCTTTAACTACTATATTTCTTGTTTCTTCGGTGGTTGCATTATTCAAAAAAATTTCTTTATAGAAAAAATCTCTCTGATTTCTTATCTCTAAAAACTTTGCATCTTTTGTCTCAGAATCAACTATAAATAGACCTTTTCTTGAGTTGGCTTCTATTTTTTTCATCTGGGTAGTTATTGTTGAACCAGGCAATAAAAAGAGTGATTTTCCTAAAGTATCTTTTTTATGCCAATGCAAATGCCCATTAACTAAGACATCAAAACCTTTTGGTAAGTCTGCCAAAGAAATTGTTGCAATCATATCGTCGCCAAAAGGTAAAAACTCTTTTAATGATTGGTGCATCACAAAAATATTAAAGCAATCTTTTATCGGTTCTGGATTTAGATATTTTAAAACCTCCAAAGCCCTCTTTTCTGGTACGCCACCCATACCATAAACAACTACTTTTTCATTATTGCTCTCAAATAAAACAGATTCTCCATGTATTTTTAACAACAAGCCTGTTTCTTGCATTATGTCTAAAATATTGACTTTATCAGATCCTCTAAATTCGTGAGTACCGAAAATAGCAACTATGGGAAAATTCTTAAAAAAGAACTCTTGATTGTTTCTCTTACCTGATATAAATTTAGCACTCTTTATTTTGCTATTTTGTTTGTTAAGAGAAGAAAAAAGTTTTATTGCTTTATAAAAACATTCTTGTGAAGGAACTGCTTCATCGAAAATGTCTCCTCCTAAAACAATCAAGTCAGCACCTTCAGAAATAGCAATATTAAAAGCCTCTTCTGCGTTTTTATAACTTTCATCTCCTCTTTCCTTTTCGTTAAAACCCAAATGCAAATCTGAAATTATCGCAATCTTCATAAACATTACAAAATAAAAAACATTTTATTAAACGTTCTAAATTTTGAGTTCTTTACAATTTTGTTCCCAATCAGTTCCAAATAGTATTTTTTAGGAATATTTAAAAGTTATGCTAAAAAATTTAAAAAATAAATTTAATTAAATAGTATTCCTAAAAATATATTTATATTAAACAATTTGCTGGAGTGGCAGAACGGCCATGCACTCGCCTGCAGAGCGAGCAAAGGGAGTTCGACTCTCTCCTCCAGCTTATGCAAATAAAACAAAAACCTAGGAAACCAGTAGAACAAATAAATAAAACTTTGGGAAATGTAGTAATAAAAAAAACAGCTTCTAAAGTTGGTGAAGAGTTATATAAAAGTATTAGAAATATAAAAAGTGAAGTAATAAAAGAGAGAGAATATATCCCTGAAAAAAAGTCATATGAATTATGGAAACATGAAGCGATAGACAGCTTACTTAAATACGAAGATGTATACGCAAAAAGATTGGGACTTACACAGGAAGAGATTAGAATTAGGAAACAAATAATAGAGACACTCAGAAAAATAAACAATTGGGACGAATTTTGGAGATTTTTACAAGAGAACGGAATAAAAAAAGAGATATATGATAAAATTTTTCATTTAGAAGAAAGAAAACAAATATATGCTATATTCCATCCTAATGAAATTGTTGATGCAAAGAGAATGGAACTGAGGACTCCAAAATGAAACAAAAATTAAAAAAGTTAGGATTTAAAAACTATGCATAGAAAAAATAAATATTGCTGTTTTCTATTATTAACTTTAAAATGGTGAGCACAATTGGCATTAAGACCAGGAAGATGTTATAGAAGCAAGAAAGATAGACCATATACTAGGTTAGCAGTTACTGTGCATTCTAGAAACTATATTGGTGCTGCTCCAGGTTTGAAGATAAGACAATTCAATATGGGAAACCCAGTAAAAGATTTTAATAAAATATTAGATCTTGTCGTACAAGAAGATGTTCAGATAAGGGATAATGCATTAGAAAGTGCAAGGATGTTGATAAATAGATATTTGGTTAGAAAATTAGGTAAAGATGGGTTCTTTGCAAAATTAAGAATATACCCTTACCATGTGCTTAGAGAAAATAAACAAGCACAAGGAGCTCATGCTGATAGAATACAAAAAGGTATGAGCCATGCATTTGGAAAAGCAATTGGTAGGGCTGCAAGAGTAAGACCTGGACAAAAAATAATAAGTATTTTAGTTGATGAACAAAATGTTGAAGTCGCAAAAGAGGCTTTAAGAAGGGCTAAATCAAAATTAAATTGCAAAATAAAGATAAGAGTAGGTGATGATGTAAAGTCAATAGGTACAAGACCGAGAAAGACAAAGATAGAGCTCATTGAAAAGAAAGAAGAAGCTGCTAAAGAAACAAAAGAAACAAAAACAGAAGCTCCACAAGCTGCAAAAGAGGAAGCTAAGAAAGATACTAAAGCGGCCAAAGAAGAAAAGAAAGAAGAGAAAAAAACAGAGAAAGCAAAGTAACATAAATTTTATTCTAATTTTCTTTTTTATGAAACTAGAAATAAAGATAGAAGAAATATATCCTCAAATAGAAAATCTAAAGGAAAAAGAATTTATTATACAAATACCTGAAGGTCTAAAAATAAGGACCTTAGATATAATTAACAATTTAAAAAGTAGATTCCCAGATAGAGAGTTTTATATTTTAGTTGATCCTTGCTATGGTGCTTGTGACTTGGCAATAAACAGTGCAGATGCACTTGGGATAAAAACAATTTTACATTTTGGTCATAGAAAGATTTTAGAAAAAAAGAATGTTCTATATGTACCCGTAGAATATAAAATATCAGAAGATGAATTGGAAAGAGTTGCTAACGATATATATAAAGAAATAAAAAAACAAAATCTTGAAAAAATTCTCTTAGTTGCATCTTCACCATATATTAGTTATATAGATGAAATTGCAAAAAAAATTAAAGAAAAAGAGATTAATGTAATGATTCCAGAAGGTAGTGAAAGGGCAAGAGAGAGAGGTTTAATACTAGGCTGTAATTATGAAGTAATAAAAAATATTTCAAATATAGATTCTATCTTATTAATCAGTGATGCTGAATTTCATGCAATAGGTTTATCTCTATCTACAAATAAAAAAATAATATACTACGATATGATCGAGAACAAAATAATAGATCTAGAAAAAAAGAGAGAATTATTTCTAAGAAAAAGGTTTGCACAGATTGCACTAGCAAAAGAAGCTAAGATTTTTGGAATATTAATATCAACAAAGATAGGTCAAAAAAGAAAAGATTTGGCAATTCAGATAAAAAAAGAATTATTTAAAAGAAATAGAGAAACAATAATGTTAGTAGCAGATTATATTTTACCAGAATATCTAGAAGGTATAAAAGTAGATTGTTTTATTAACACAGCATGCCCAAGAATAGCATTTGAAAGCGAAAGATGGAAAAAGCCAATAATTAATCCTAATGAATTAGAAATTGTTTTGGATATAAGAAAATGGGAAGATTACAATATGGAACAAATTTTATAAATTTTATTAAAATTCAATATTCTATCTCATCCAAATCTATTTTATCTTCATTAAAACTTTTTGTACCTTTCATATTTGGATAATCTGTGTCTTTATTATCTAAGAAATCTTCATTAGAAGGTTCTATTAAGGTTCCTTCAAATGATTGGCCTTTTATAAAAGATCTTAGATTATCTATATTTCTTCCATTTAAAACAGCTGCTTTTATTTTACTTCTCCTTAGTATTAGAACACAAGGAATATCTAAAACAAAGTTTTGTCCTGGCAAGGAATTTGCTTCTCTTAAAATAGATAGTAATTTATTATAACTTATTTTATCATACAACTTAGCATCTTTATTATACCTTGGATCGGAACTATAAATTCCATTAACATTTGTCAGATTAACAAAGACTGCATCTAAATATTCTGCCAACAATGCAGCTACAGAATCAGTTGTTAAAGAAGGCAAAACACCACCATAAATAGGAATCTTTCCTGAAGAGATTATTGCTTTTGAATCACTTATGTGCTTATCAATACAAAGATCGCTGTTTTTGAATAAACCTGCTAATATTGTTGCATTTGCTTTAGTTGCTAATATTGCTGCTTTATCCTTAACAAAATTATTTACTCCTAAAGTATCAGCTATTCTACAATATTCTCTAGCGGGCTTTCCTCCACCAACCACTATGCAAAATCTAAATCCTTCTGAAATAAGTTCTTCTATTGTAGAAACAAATCTCACAACTAATTCTTTATCAACATCCTCTCCAAAAAATATCGAACCGCCTGCAGAAATAACAAAAATTTTATTATTTGGTGCTTGTTGTGTTTGTTCACTAATTATTGAATCCCCAAACATTTCGAATATGTTTGACATTAAACCACCATTATTACAAAACAAATTAAATATTTAATATTAATAAAATAATATTATAATTTAATAATAAATATTGACTTCTTATTTTTCTAATTATGAAAATAATTAGATAAGATGTGGACTTTATGACAAAATTTGAAGATGTGGATGAAGCAGAGTTTTCATTATTCAAAAAAAAATTAGTGAAGCTTTCATCATATTCTGGCAAAGGCACTGAACTAATAAGTCTCTATATACCAGAAGATGCAGATAGAGGTAGTGTAATGAGCCAGTTAACAGAAGAAACAAGTCAAGCATCAAATATAAAAAGTCCACAAACAAGAAAAAATGTTCAAGGAGCGCTAAGAAAGATAATCGGATTTTTAAAAACAATAGATTTTAAAATTCCAAAAAGAGGATTAGCAATATTTTGCGGCAATATTTCTGAAGTAGAAGGAAAAACAGATATTAGGTTATTTACAGTTCATCCAATAAAACAACTTAGAACAAAACTTTATTGGTGTGATTCAAAATTCCATTTAGATCCTTTATATGAAATGATACAACCTTCTGATGTTTACGGTGTTGTTGCAATAGACAAGAATGAATCAACCTTGGCAATAATAAGTGGAAAACATTACGAGATAATTGGAAAATTTACTTCCGGCTACCATGGAAAGTTTAGAGCAGGAGGTTGGTCTGCGAAAAGATTTGAACATTTGAGAGAAGAATCAGAGCACGAGTTTTACAAAAGAATCAGCGAAAAAATGAACAGTTATTTTATTCAACTTGGAGATAAGTTGAAAGGTATAATAGTAGGTGGCCCAGGGATGACAAAAAATTACTTTTTGAATAAAGAGCTTTTAGATCATAGATTAAAAGCAAAAATAATAGGTTTAATTGATTCTTCTTATACAGACGAATATGGAATAAGAGAGATAATACAAAAATCAGACAAGTTGTTAAAAGAAACAGATTTGATTAAAGAAAAAGAGATAATAGATAAATTCATGGAAGAAATATCTAAAGATGGGTTGGCAATATATGGAGAAAAAGAAATCAACGAGGCATTAGAAATTGGCAAAGTGGACAGATTATTGATATCTGAAGGTTTGGATTGGAGCGTTCTAAGGTTTAGGTGTAATAATTGCAATCACGAAATTCAAATTGTAGATAAAGAACATAAGATAGAAACCCAAAAATGTGAGAAATGTAATTATGAGATGGAATTAATTGAGGAGAAAGATTATATTGATTATATGTTAGAGAAGGCTGCACAAACTGCAGCAGAAGTCAAAGTAATATCTACAGAAAGTTCTGAAGGACAACAATTCCTAAAAGCATTTGGTGGCTTAGGAGCTCTATTGAGATATAAATGATAAAAGCTGAAATATACATAAAAAAACAAGATTAAGATGATGAAAGTTGAATCCAAAAAATTAAGAAGGATAGGGATAGAATACTACGCTAGCTCTACATCTGGAATCGATGGGGAGATAAAAAGAAGAATATCTGATTTTATAGTTGAAGAAGTCTCTGAAGAACATGTCTGTAGTATAAAGGCTTTCTCAGACAAAGAAAAAAAAGAGATTGAATTTAAAGATATTGAAAATTCTGATAATAAAAAATATTTGATTTTAGAATTAGAAAAATACAACATGGATTTGAATTATGCGATAAGGAAAATAGCAAGATGGTTGCAAAGCAGTAGATATATAATTGGCTTTGCTGGAGTAAAAGACAAAAGAGCAATAACATGTCAAAGAATATCTATTAAAGAACCGGATATTAAAAGGTTAAAGGAATTTAAGTCAAGATATATCTCTTTAAGGCCTATATGTTGGTCAGACAATCAAATAGAAATAGGAATGTTAGAAGGAAATATCTTCAAAGTTACAATAAGAAAAATAGAAATTAAAGAAGAGGAAATTGAAAGGAGAGTAAAAGAATGTTTTAAAGAAATTTCTAATGGTGTACCAAACTATTTTGGCAGTCAGAGATTTGGAGGTATAAGAGGGTTAACCCATGTTGTTGGCAAAGAGCTACTAAAAGGGAATTTTAAAGAAGGTGTATTAAAATATCTTTGTGAAGAAAATGAAGAAGAGGATGAAGAAATTAAAAATGCAAGAAGAAATCTAAAAGAAACATTAGATTATTCAAAGGCATCTAAAGAATTCCCACTAAAATACAGGTATGAAAGAGCAATCATTCATCATCTATGTAAATATCCTAAAGACTATGTTAATGCTTTTGGGAAATTACCCAAAAGTTTAAGATATATGTTTACGCATGCTTATCAAGGATATCTATTTAATAAAGCAATAAGTAGAAGGTTTGAATTAGGGATTGGGCTAAAGAGATTGGAAGATGATGTTTTAGATAAAGATGGAAATCCAACTGCTTCTTTGATAGGTTACGAAACTGAGTTTGGTAATAGTACACAAAGCAAAATAGAACAACAAATTCTAGAAGAAGAAGGAATAACAAAAGATTTGTTTTATGTTAAAAAAATGCCAGAAATAAGTAGTAAAGGTTCAAGAAGATCAATAATTGTAAAACCAGAAAGATTAGAGATTGTTGAAATAGGAAAAGATGAATTCAACGAAGGAAAAAACAAGATAACAATAAGTTTCTACTTGCCAAAGGGTAGCTATGCTACAGTTGTTATAAACGAGATTATTAAAAATGGTTTGTGCTAAAAATTTTTCATGAAATTTTTAATTTTTTACTTTAGTTGCTTCTTAATTTCGCTAATATTTGTCTATATTTATATAAACATCAACAGAAGAATGAAACTGTTTTACGGAATAGACATAAATAAAAAATCTTTGCCTAAGATTACAGAATCTGGTGGTATAGCAGTATTATTTTCAATATGGTTTCTTATAATTTTAAACAATTATTTAGGATTTATAAAAATTGACTATAGTTTGCTTGGTTGGTTACTTTTAATTAGTTCTTTTTCAATTGTAGGGATAATAGATGATAGTAAAAACAAATTTTTATCTAAACCAATCCCATGGAAAACAAGAGCTTTTTTTATAGCACTAATCTGCCTTTTATTTTCTTGGTTGTTCATAACAAAGGATTTGCTTTTAGTAATTTTGGCTTCTCTATTCATTGCTGCTATCGCATCTTTTCATAACACTTTTGCTGGCCTAAACGGCTGGGAAGTAGGAAGCTCTTTTATAATATCTATCTTCACATCTATTTTATTAGTAAACACAAGTTACTTTTACATATCTTTAATAATATCATCATCAATACTTGCTTTGCTTATCTTTAACAAATATCCTGCAAGAATATTTCCTGGTGACTCGGGAACATTGCTTTTTGGATCTTCTTTGGGAACTTTAATATTATTAAATCAGAACCTAAAGATATTGGTCATTTTTGTATTATTCTATATTCCCCATATCATAGACTTCTTCTTTTTAAAACTGTTAACAAACCCAAAAGATGTTTCTCAAAGTAAAGTAAAACCTTATGAACTAAAATATAATAAACTAACAATTCCTAAAAATTCAGGTTATGATTTTGCGAAACTAATAATAAAAATATTTGGCCCTTTAGAAGAATGGAAAATTGTATTAATAATTTGGATTATTGTTATAATTAACTGTTCATTTTGGCTTTTGGTTATTAAGTGATTTTAATATAGGATAAGATACAAATAAGCTTAATGCAGTAGGCAAAAACAACCTGACAAAATCATAAACTACTATAAGCGCCACTATTTCTTTTATTTTAAAAGAACTACCTATAAGAGAAGGCATCGCTAAAATGTAATATCCAGAAATTTCTACTAAACCAATACCTCTTGGCAACAAAGGATTTCTCTCTAAAACTGCAAATAAAGTTGCTAGCAACAAAACCTGTGATAAACCAATCTGTAGATTTAAAGATAAAAAACAAAAATATAATGCTAAAAACTCAAAAGTCCAAGAAAGAAGACAGAAAAAAAAGACAATCAAAATCAAGCCGATATTTGTTTGGTTGAGATATTCTGTGTATTCTTCAAAAAAGTTACCTAACTTTTTACTAAAACCTAGAAACCTTATTTGAGATAGAGAATTAAAAAGTTGTGCGATGGACAAACCTATTGCTCTATTGAAAGGAAGCAAAAAAAGCAAACAAGCCAACAAAATAACAAACAAACCACTCAAATAATAAAATATCAAAGAAATGTCTGGCTTTGTAGTAGTTAAATAATAAAAGAAGAGAAATATTGCAAACAAAGCAATTATAAAAAATTTTATTCCTTTAGCAACCATAGAAGCAGATATAGAAGTTTTGTAATCTATTTTATACAATCTCTTAAGATTTATTGACCTTAAAGCCTCTGCACCTATTTGGACTGGTGTTAAGGAACCATAAAATGATGCAACTCCTATAGATAAAGAGTCAACCAATTTGACATTACATGTATTTTTTATTAGACAAGCCCATCCAAAAAGCCATACAATAACTGAAACAATAAAGAAAAATGATGCTACTATTAAGAAAAAAATATTGGTAGTGTAAATAATATCTATTGCCTCACTTATATGGGTTATTATAAAAAGAACTGCTCCAAAAACCAACAGAAAAAGAAGCGTTTTTGTTATGTTTGATTCCAAATGCTCACCTTATTAAACCTTCTGCCTTTTTATTAGAAGCTTCAATTGCCAAATCTGCATTCTCATTAAATAGTTTCCTAAGCACTAAGTGGCTTAATTGAGA
The DNA here is from genome assembly GCA_026414365.1 of Candidatus Iainarchaeum sp. GTDB lineage: Archaea > Iainarchaeota > Iainarchaeia > Iainarchaeales > SKW153 > SKW153. The sequence goes on from JAOAJD010000001.1 coordinate 180,699, forward strand.
AATATCGTGCTCAGATTTTGGCTTTATTTCAATTAACCCTTCTTCTACTCTGATCTTAGATTGTTTATTATTAGGTTTTTCTATCAAAATTTTTACATAAGAATTGTTATCTAAGTAAGCCAAACATTCGTTCTTATCTAACTCCTTTCCAGTCAAAACATCTCCTTCATTGGTATAACAATAATTAACATCATTTCCTTCTGTAACCCTGCCTAAAATAATAGTTGATTTACCTAAATATGTTAAGACAACAGTAAACCTAACTATTGCATCAGACATTTGAGAATTTAAGTAAGAACTTTCTTTAGTAAACTCTGGAGATATTAAAAACAATTTTCTTTCTGCTATTTGCGCTAAAAGCAAAGAAGGTTTTTTTGTATTAGAATAAAAAAGAATTCCTTGAAAGAATTCTTCGTTTTGTTTTTCTTGCTTCAATAAATCACTAATTAAAGCAAAAGAAAAAGTGAATATTAAAATTAGTATGAAAACTGCAAATAAAACACCATATTTTTGAAACAAATTTTCTTTTTTGTTATGCTGATGTTTTTTTTCTTGGTTATTATTTTTATCCTTCTCCATTTTTATCACACAATAAAAAATTCAATTTAATAAAAATTAAATTAAAAATACAATATTTTAGCTGATTCCCAGATTTAACTTTTTTGAAGCTTAAAATCCTTTGATAATAAAATATCTTAAAACTTAAATATTTTAAAGTTAAGCACCTGAGAACAAGGTAAAAATTAAGAAAACAAATATTTTTAAATTCCTGACAAGAACAAAAATTAAATCAGTAACATTAAATCGGTAACATTTTAGAAATAAAAAACAAACTCAGAAAACAAAAACAGAACAAAAAACAAAAAATTATAAAAACAAAAAAGAAAAAAGAGAAGGAAAGGCCTTTAGCCTAACCTTTTTATTTTATTTATTGGCTAATTGCTTGGATGAACTCTCTTGCTGCAGATATTGTATCTTGAGCTGTATAACCTGCTACAATGATATCTCCGCTTGAGAGCTTCTGTACAACTTTTTGACCTGCTGTATTCAAAGCTATCTCTTCTTCATATTGCTTGGCTATCTTGTTAACTATTGGACCACCTACTATTACGAATGGCCCTGTAGTAGCATCATTATCTAATACTACTAAGTTGCCAACAGTAGCTGGTACAACAGCTTTAGCAACCGATGGTGTACATGTAGCTTGACCTGTTCCTGCAGCAGTACAGCTTGCGGTTATACTGACATCATCTATCTTTACTACTACACCGTCTGTTGTTGTAAAGGTATCTCCTTTCTTCAATGCTTTCTTACTCTCGCCGCCTTCTACAGTTACTGCCTGCTCACCGCCATAAACTGTTACTAAAATATCTGCTGCGCTATTTGGAATCCTTAGCTTGGTATTATCTTCACTTTCTTCTAACCATACCTTGGTACCATTGTCTATATATGCTGCAGTATATGCATCATCATCCTCTTCGTCATTACTTAGTTCTAACTTTGCAGTTCCTGCCACCATTAATTCTGCGAAAGAATTAACAGCATCAGTTCCATCGAAATTACTAAGAGTATAACTACTAACACCGAATACTGCTGCATTATATCCTCTATTTTCTAACTTTTCATTTCCGATTGGCAATAGTCCTCCTGTGTTAGTATTAACTGTTACAACTGTTCCATAACCACTATCTTTAACTAAGAAATATGCTGTGAAATATGCATCTGAATTTTTGAATGGATTATTACTAGTATTGCCCCAATTAGAAACTTTTGTACTCTTAGGCACATATGCTTTTATAAAGTCTCGAGTATTACCATTAGCAGGATTACAATCGTAACAATAGTATACAGTACCAGGACTACCAACAGTAACTGTACCAAACTCACCTTCCTCTTTAATATCGCTTGCTGCTTTTGTCAAACCTGTTCCATAGAAATATATTTGTTTACCGTTGTTTGTTACGAAAGGTGCTCCTGTATTTTCACTTAATACGAAAAAGATATCTTTCCCATCCTCTGACAATATCACATCATAGTTTACAGGACTTAGACCACCGAACTTAGTATCCACATCGTAATAATTTGCGTTATATAGAGAAGTAGGACTACTTAAACTTATTGTTTGAATAGGAGAACTACCACTATTACACTCAACAACAGTTGGATTACATATATATATCTTATTTGTACTACCATCGTAAGTTACTTTTATATCTGCAGTAACTCCGCCTTCTTTGTAAATAGTCAAAGACTCATCTTCACCTGCGCTCACTGTGTAATAGAATGGTATTTTATTAGTTCCATTTGCTGCAGTATATACTATTCCAGAACCGCTACCTAATTCAATTGGAGCATTCTCACCAATAATTACTGCATCCATTGTTCTACCTGAATAATCAAAGCCTTTGAAATCAACTTTGAAATAGTTTCTACCTACAGGCAATTCTTCTCCAAATACTGCTGGCTTTCCTGTTTTGCCTTTCAAAGATTGTCCTGGGAATGTTGGATACAATGGTGATGTTTTTCCTTTAGTATCATAAGTCCACGTTTTCTTATAGTTAGAAATTGTTATTCCCATTAAATCTTTTGCAGTACTACTATAATTTATTGTTGCTCTATAATAATCATCGCTTGTATTATTATCGTTGTCGTAAGGGAACTCTGCATTATTTCTTATTATTAAGGTATCAGACCCTTTTCTTATTGAAACCCCTGGTAGACCAGTTGCTACTGTTTTATAAATAGAGCTGACAAACACATTATCTAAGATTAGATTCTCTCCGTCGTCTGAAACCAAACTGTCTTTAGCATTTTCGCCACTATATACTTCGTCTGACTCTGCAACCTCTTGACCATCTACAACTAATGCAAACACTACATGATAATCGTCTTCTTCGCCAGTAACTGCCACTCTCTTAACCTTCAAACTAACTGTTTTACCTTTATAAGGTCCATCACCAGCTATGCCTTGTATCAATTCACCTTCCTGATAACTCTTACTTGAAGTTTCTGGCTTAACTAAAGTTAACTCTAGTGGGTTTTCAGTAAATTTCTGGAGAGTATATAATTCACCAAATAGGTAAATCGGTATATTATCTTTTGATGTATCTTCGAAAGAATCATTATTAGTATTATCCCACCCTTTTGCATCATTCAAACTTATACCACTACCAAAAGAAATAGTATAATTCAACTCTCCTTCGTCAATGTAAGCAACTAGATCTTGTAAATCTTCTTCACTTGCATCAAACTTGGCATCAACTGTTACGTTTAACGTCTCTTTTTCTAATATGTCTGTTACATCTCCTTTTAATCTAACTTTAACTTGCTTATCTAATAAATAAGGCAATGCTGCTTTTGTTATATTTTGGTTATCTACTTCTACTGCTGAGGAACCTGTTGAGGAATCTAATGTAGTTCTAAAAACTTTAGTGTCTTCCAAACTGAAAGTACTTCTTCCTCCAACTGTCAAATCAACTGTAGCTGATGGATTGGTTAATTGACATGTTGCTGAAGCTGCTGAGCCTGAACAAGTTACTGTTTGCTCAGAATATGCTAAAGACGCAATCTTTGCAGCAATGTTACCTGCCCAAACTGCATCTGTAATTTGAGCAGCTGAACCAACAACTACTTTAACTTTTGGTGTACCGTTGTCATTTATCACGTCAGATTTGCCTATAGCACTAACAAAAGGTGCTAAAGCAGATCCGACTAATGCAGCACCTGCTGCAATAGCAGCAATTTTCTTTACTGACATTCCTTTCATGAATTCACCTCACATATTATCAATAATAACACCTTTAGATAAGCATCGCTCTATAATCACCTATAGAGCAAGCCTACTATCTAAAGGCCATACTTTAATTATTAAACCCCCATTTTATTTAAATATCTTTCTCTTTTAGGAAAAACAACCAAAAATACTACAATTGTTGTATTTTCCTAACAAAGTCATATGCAGAAAAAAAATTCTGCATATAACGAATATGAGTGGAAGTATATAATAATGTATATAAAGGGTTAAATTTAAAAAAATAGATTTAAAAAAGTTAAGAATAAGGTATAAACGGAATATTTTATTTGCACATACCCAACCAAAAGATAGATTAAGGAATAATAGAATTGGGAAAATATAAAGAAATTTATAAAGCACAAAGAAGAAAAAATCTACTATTTCTTTTGTATAACTTTTCTATAGAAGTCCTCTAACTCTGCCTTATTCATCAATTTTAACATAGTTGTATTATAAGCCTGAATCATGCCAAGCATTAAAAGTAACCCATCTTGTAACTCTGAAGCCTTAAGCTCTAATTTTTCTGGTTTTAATACTTCAACAGAAACTGGCCCATAAAAATACATTAACTTAACCATTGCACTAAAATCTTTTACTGAAAGTTCTACCTCTAAAAAACAAGAATAATAATCATTATCTCTCTTTATTGGTTCACCAACAATAGAATCATAAACGTTATAATCTTTCTCTTTTCTTAATGCTTCTTCTATTCCTTTCATCTCTCTCAAAAGTAAATCTTTATCTAAAGACTGAGCTTCAATAATAATATTCAATCTAATCTTATAAGGATCTTTTTCTGCAATCTCATTTCTTTTTTCAATAGCTTCTTGAATACCCTTTGCAATAGAGTATTTCAATGGATGCCCAGAAGCTGTTATCAACTTCAAACTAAGCATTTGCTTTAATTCTTCGATAAGCTCATCATAGCTTACTCCTAACTCTTTAACTAATTCTTCTGCTGTCTTTGGCTTGTGCATTATCGACAAAGCTATTTTCTTATGAATATCTTTTATCAATTTTCTCTGCATAAAAAGAGTAATATTTTATTCATTTATAAATAAATAGGATAGAATTTTAATATGTGAATCATTACTTAAGATAATTAATTTATATTTAATTTTGGGTTTTAATTCGATAGTTAGTACTCTGGCATTCTCTTTTGTGTTAAAACATAAGAGTCTAAAAATATAGATTCTAGATTTAAAAAATTAAAAGAGTTGATCATTAAATATTTTTTAACCCCAAAACAATACACAAATAAAAAATTGTTGAGAAGATGAAACAATTTATAATTGCTTAAAGTTTGGATAAATCAATCAAGAAATAGAAATAAAACAATAAAGACTTAATCTCAACAAATTAAATCTCTCAAAAGTACATCTTTAATTTTAGTAGATGGAACAAAATTTAAAATTATAAAATGCTTGCAATGACAGTTAGTAATAAATTAAAAGAAAAGAATAAGTTTTTATGGAAATTTTATTAATAGATTTAAACGCAACATCACAAAATATTGTAAACAGCTTAACTAATAACATAAACTTGTTGATAATAGGAATTTTGTTAATTATAATAGCAATAATCTTAATTGCATACTTAAAAGAAATTGTTATAAATTCTATATTGGGCTTAATCTGTTGGTTGATATTATATTTTGTATTCAAAATAGAACTTCAATTAATACCAACATTAGTAATATCAATTATATTTGGCTTAGCAGGCATTGGAACAATTCTGATATTAAAATTCTTTGGTATTCCTGTCTGAATAAAGTAAAAATCCAAAATTATACCATTATAGAATTATATCTGCCTTAGTTCTGCATTTTCTGCAAAACGAACCGTCTAATCCTAAAATCTCAGTATTATAGTAAAATCTCTTAATCAATAAATTCCCACAATTTTTACAATACGTGTTTTCTTCTGTTCCTAAATTGCCAAGATAAACATAATGCAAACCAAACTTTTCAGATATCTTTTTTGCTCTAACCAAAGTTTCTTTAGGCGTCGATGAGAAATCATTTAACTTATAACATGGATAAAATCTTGAGAAGTGCAAAGGAATGTCTTTGTCTAAAGAAGCAATGAAACTACAAACTTCACTTATATCTTTATCATTATCATTCAAAGTTGGTATTATTAAATTTGTGACCTCTACATGAATATTGTTTTTATGACATAACTCAATATTATCTAAAACAAACTGTCTTTTTACATTACCACAAATTTTTTCGTAAAAACTATCATTACCTTTTAGATCTATATTTACTGCATCTAGATATGGCTTAATTAAATCAAATAAATCTTTAGAGAAATACCCATTTGAAACCCACACATTATACAAACCTTTCTTCTTAGCAATCTTCATAATATCTAACGCATATTCAAAAAATACAGTTGGCTCATTATAAGTATAAGATATTATCTCCAAAGAATTTTCGATAGTAAAATCAACTACTTCTCTGGGATCTGTATAAGGAACACTTAGAATATCTTTTTCAACAAACTCTTGGCTTATATTGAAGTTTTGACAAAACAAACACTTAAAATTACAACCGTAAGTTGAAATACTAGAACATTCTGATGATGGTTTAAAATGAAAGAGAGGTTTTTTTTCAATTGGATCTATGGCATTACTCAAAGTTCTCCCATAAACCAAACAAAAGAGCTTTCCATCTATGTTTTTTCTAACACCGCAATTCCCTGTTTTGTTATCTTCAATAACACAAAATCTATTGCACGCTCTACATTGTACTTTTTTATCATTCAATTTTTTCCAAAGCAAAGCTTCTTTAAATTTCAAATAACCACCTTTAAAAAAAGAAAAAATAAAAACACTGTCTCCTGAATATTAGAATGGTTATTTTAAAATAAAAGAGTATGTTAAACATATCTATGAAGGAATATAATGCAGACTTGCATTTACATGGTAAATATTCAGGAGGAGTTAGTAAAAACATGGAATTGGGCCTTATGGCAGAACAAGCAAAACTAAAAGGATTGCATATATTAGCAACTGGCGATGTATTACACAAAGAATGGCTAAGACATATTAAGGCAAATCTGATTGAAGAAACAAATGGGTTATTTAAACATAAAAAATTTGATTGTTACTTCATAATACAAACAGAAGTGGAATGTAAAGATAGAGTTCATCACATAATCTTTTTTCCAAGTATAGAAAGTGCTGAAGAAATGAGAGAAAAGTTAGGAAAATTTGGTGATCTGGATTTAGAAGGTTTTGGCAGACCAAAACTAAAATGCAGTGCTGAAACAATAGTTGAAAAAGCTGAAGAAGTTGGAGCAATAGTTGGCCCAGCGCATGCATTTACTCCTTATTTTTCAGTATATGCTCATTTTGACAGTTTAAAACAATTGTACAAAGAAATGTATGAAAAAATTTATTATATAGAACTTGGTTTGAGCGCAGATTCATATCTGGCTGACTTAATAACAGAAAATCATAACTATTCTTTTATAACTGCTTCTGATGCACATAGTCCTTGGCCATTTAGATTAGGCAGAGAATTTACAAGATTTAGAATAAGAGAACCCTCATTTAAAGAAATAAAAAGAGCGTTAATTGAGAAAGAAGAAAAAAAGATAACTTTAAATGTAGGATTAGATCCAAGAGAAGGAAAATATCATAGAACTGCTTGTAATAAATGTTACACAAAATATAATTTAGAACAAGCTCAGAGAAATAAATGGAGATGCGTAAAATGTAATGGAACAATAAAAAAGGGTGTAAAGGAAAGAATTTTGGAACTAGCAAAAATAGAAGAAAGTGAAATTAGTAAGTATGAAGCAAATCAAATTAACCCAGAATTTAGACCACCTTATATTCACATTATCCCTTTAGCAGAGATAATTCAAATAACATTAAAAGAAAGAGAACCAAACTCTGAAAAAGTACAGAAAATTTGGAAAAATTTTGTTGAAGTCTTTGAAAACGAAATTTTTGTTTTAATTGATGCTAAAATAGAAGAATTGAGTGAGTTAAATAAAGAGGTTGCTGAAAACATAAACTGTTTCAGGAAAGGTTTAGTAGTTTACGAAGAAGGTGGCGGTGGTAATTATGGAAAACCAATTATTTGTAAAGACAATCTTGAAATTGAAAAATTAAAAGAGGAGATAAAAAAATCAAAAAAAGATTTTTCTAAACAAAGAACCTTGAATGATTTTTAGATATTGTGTAAATAAAAAGCAAGATATTTTTTTATCAAAATAAAAATCTCAGTTTCCAAATCAAGCTATTTCTGACTAATGATCGTTTTTGTCAAGAGTTCTAAACAATTCAAACAAAAAAATAAATTAAAAAAAACCTAAAAAAAGCAAGATCATCTTACATAAGTAAGCTTATCTACAGGCTCAACCTTTGGCTCTTCAGTTAATTGTTTGTTGAGCTCTGCAAATGCATTCTCAATTTCTTTAGCTTCCTTTTCTATTAAATCCATACTTATCTTCAAATTATACCTCTTTGTCAATATCTCAAGAACTGCCTTTGCAGCACCTTGATCACCATAAACTAACCTAGCATTTGTTTCACCCATCAGACAAGACGCTTTTACTTTATATTCCTCGTTGGCTATAGCTGGAATCAAGCCTGCAGCACCTGTTATTAAACCTTCGGATTTATCAACTATTGCTCCTAACTTTTCCCATTCTTCTAACAACTTCTTATCTGTAGCAGAAGCAATCACTCTTGGTTTAGAAGTTATTCTTTTATCCCCTATATTTATACCTGCCAAAGCACATATCTCAGAGAGTTTATATTTTTTCAAAGATTCGACTATTGCTCTTGCAAATTCATAATGATCATAGCTACTCCCTAATCTTAGATCCAGAGCTGGTTGTACTGGGCCAGCCAAAAACAAAAAATCATTTTTGTTTCCTCTGTACAAATAAATCTCATCTTTGATTAGACTAATTATTCCTTTCGAAGTTTGAACACTAGGAGGGAAAGAATCAGAAGTTATTTCTGCAATCTTTTCAGGATTTAGCTGTTTAAGCATGTAATCAACACATATTTTACCAACTAAACCTATACCTGGCAAACCTGTAAACAATATACCTTTATTTACCTTTACTTTTTTAGTAAATTTTACGCTCGTTACCATAACACCACCATCATACTCTCTCTATAGAAGCTTCTCCTTTATTTTTTCTAACATAGTTAACTGCTCTTTCAGCTATAATATTTATCTCTTTCTCAGCAGTCTTATAATCTAAAGCTTTAACTTTAACTAAATATTTTCCACTTCCTAAATAAGAAATATTGCATATATTCTCCTTCCCTTTTCTTGCTTCTAACAACGCATTTTTAATTATCTCTAACCCATTTGGCTCATATGAAGTCAATTTTAAAATTAAAGAAACTTCCCTTTCAGGAATCTCTATATTTTTCCTTATGACTTTAATCATTGCCTCTCTCCATTCTTCAGGTACTAGTTTAGCTTCTATCTCCCCATTAATTAAAATGCTTTCAAAAGCCTCTATCAGATTATCGTATTTTTTAAGTAGTGGTTCCGCAACATTTTCCCAGGCGGAATCAAAATCAGAATTCTTCTCTTTAGCAATAAGCTCAACTAATTTTTGTTGCCTTTTAAATAATCTAAATTCGTCCAACTTTTCTTTCTCTTTAGCCTCTGATATCTTAGTAAAGGAAACATCTATCTGATTCTTTTCCTTATCTACTTTTATAACTTGCCCAACTTTTATCTGACCTTCTTTGACAAAATTTCTTATATTTTTTATCCAAGAAGAAGCAACTTGAGAAATATGCACAAAAGCTTGTATATTATCATACTCTAAAAGCTCAACTATTACCCCATAATCCATTATCTTAACAATCTTGCAAACTACTATATCTCCAACTTCAGGATAATCTTCCATGCTTTCACTCAAGTATTGAAATAACTTTAGATTTCAACTTTAACTTAGAACCAGTACTTTCTGCTAAATCTTTTTCGCAAACTAAACATTTTACTTTAGAGGTTGCTGGTGCACTAAATATAATTTGCTCGTTACCACAACCACTACATTTTACTCTTAAAAATTTTGTTTTTGGATGAGGAATATATTTTGCATAATCCATATCAATCACCTAAATCATTTTCGCCACATTTTTCTTAATAAGAAGTTTTGCTATCTCATAAGGCAATGAAATCTCTTGATCCTTCTTAAATGGACCATAGGTTTTCATATCTGCTCCAATAAAACTGGGGATATCTGAAAGAATTTTGACATAAACAATATTTAAATCCTTTTGGCCTTCTTTATTGTTAAGATTAAACATCTCATTTAAAACACGGTTATAAAAATCCAGTTCTCTAATAATGTTATCATAAAGCTTCTTTTCATGCCAAGGCAGTTGTGGAATAAATTCCTCTTCTTTATTGGAACGCGCTAAAGCTATATTAATTATTTTCTTTTTTCTTGCAGAAAAAATTTCTTCAAGAACCTGTTTAATAATTTGTAGATCTTTAGTTTTATCATACATAAGATTGGATTTAGAGCTAAGATCTTGCTGTTTCTTGACAAAATCTCTTAGCTCGTTATAAAAATTGTCTGGCAAAACAGACAACTTAGAAGAAGTAGTCTCGAACTTATGTATTTTTCTAATATCATCAAAATTTAAAGGCAAACTAACCACCCAAAGTAGCATAATTTCTTGCAATCAAATATATTGCAGCGTAAGCTGGTAACTCTACTGTCTCATTTTCATATGGTCCAAAAACTTTTGAATTCAACTCAAAAGAAGGTACGCTTTTAACATTAATCTTAATTGCTTTCTCTGGGAAAACTATAGAATTTTTTAAAGGATCGAAATTTTTAATATCTCTTAACTCAACAATACTTGCTTTTAATCCAGTAGCACCGTGCAAAGAGTCTGGAAGTCTAACAATTTTTTTTATATCTACAGAAGTTTGTCTATCTATAGGCAAAGCTTCTTTATTTATACTGTAAGATATCAAAGAATTCCAAAATTTCTCATTTTTGTGGAAAAGTTTAGGCAAATATCCGTTCTTCATACTATTAATAACTAAATCACTATTATATATTATCCTTTTTGCGCTAGATAAAGTTATACCTGTTGCCAAAGCAAGCTCTTCATAATTAGCAGACATGAAAATATTCTTTATAGCAAGCAATATCTTTTTTTGCCAACCTCTCGCAGAGTTTTCAGCTGGACAATAGAAAACCCCATCTTGATAGTTGAAACCTAAAGATTTTGTATCTAAAAAATGAGCAGTTAGATAATCAACCAATTCAACTCTTGCATTTTGTTTTAAATTTTTAATTTCGTGCATTCTAACATGTACGTGATAGCCCTTAAAACCTGAAAAATTAACATAGATACCTTCGTCTATACCAAAATCAGATTTTAACCAAGATATAAGTTTTAGTGTATTCTGTTTAGCTTTTTCTAAGCAATTTTTACAGACCCACTGATCTAATTCAACACGACCACCACAGTAAGGACATTTTTCGGGAGCACCCTGACCTTTTGCATTACAACTTTTACAAGACCACCTATCATGTTTATCTACACAATCTTCATTAAAATCATCTGCATCAAACTCATAAATCAAATCAGAACCTAAAAATCCTTTGGCTTCCATTGGTGTAGCATCAGGCTTTTTATAATAAGCACAAGAATACGAAATATAAAGAGGTATTTCTGCCCTTAAAAAATTGTTAAGCTCTTTTTCGTTTTGAAAAGCGAAATGTCTTTTATCTATTTTCTTACCAAATGAACCTATTCCAAACTCTCTATTCTCTATACTATCTGGAGCTGGAACCTTATTTTTAGAGTAATACCAACCAAACGCCTTTTTTAAAAAATCTTCATTTTTCATTAAATAAATTTGAAAGATAAATATTAAAAAAAGAAGAATTTTAACGATTGCGAAAAATTTTGAGAAATGCTAATTAAAAAAATCCTTCTTAATTAAAAAGCTTAATAATATTTGAATCCTGTTCTTACAAAAATTCGTGATTTAAAAAAAGTTTTGTTATTTTTGCTTCTTATCAGTAAACAACATCTTTTTGTAATAAACAATTGGGTTTTTAACATTACAATTATCTTTGCACAAACCATATTCTCTCAGTTTGGCACAGCTTGGAGGTAAAAACCTTTTTTTAGAAAAAATCCTATCTACGTGATATTTTGTTTTGGTCTCATTATAATTTGGAGCATTTTTAAACAATTCAATAATACTTTCCTTTTTCATCCCTACCGCGGCCAAAAATACTGCTAAATAGAACCTTGCAATGTGAGTTAAATTCGAACCTGACAAAAGAGAGAAATAAAGCTCTCTATAACAAGCAGGGAAAGCATTTGGATATATGTTTTGAATTTTGTTAAAAGAAATTTTATACTTCCTAGAAAAAATATCATTTCTTATCGAATTTGCTTCTTCTTTTAAACTCGAAGGTAACCCATCAACACTACAAGGCAAAGTATTTAATAACTCTGAGAAAATATGATTTGACAAAAATTTTGCAAATTTTTCCCGACTCAAATAAACATTTCCCGCATCTAACCTCTGATTAACAAGTTTAAAACTGTTATCATTATCAAAACAATCAACTTTTAAGAACGAAAACAATGGGATAACTACAAAATCATTTTTAGTAGAAAATTCAATATTCAAATCATATGCAAGGTCAAAAACTTCAGAAAAATTATTATTAGTTAAATTATCATAGGTTCTCTTTGCAATATATTTTGCAAACCTTGTGTATAACTCTTCATTAGCTATTATTGAAACATAGATTTTTGCCAGAGGGTAAGCCAAAATATGATCTAATAATAACTCTTTAGAGTAAACTTTGATATCATAGGGGCTTAGAAATGTTCTAAAATAAGAATCGAGGATTATTCCCTTTGCTAAATCTTTTGTTTCTAAACTAACTTTTGAAAAATCATCAACATAGTATTTAACAATATCTCTTGCAACAGAAGAAAACGGATATTTAGCCGCAAACTGAAACTCTTCCTGAGAAAACATAAATAATATTGATAATAAAAAAAATAATAAATAAAATATTCTTTCACTTTTATAGACTCCTACAGTAGCATGTGAGCCAGATAGAAATCTATCTTGGAAGTTCCTATGTTATAGCTTATCTTCATTGGGGAATCATTACCTAAAGCAATAAAAATATCCTTATCATTATCTGCCTCTTTGATTATATTGGATAAAAAGTTTAGGGAATATTTAGAAATAACTTCTTTAGAAGCATTTATTTTGACCAACTTTTCTTTCGCTTCAATTACCAAACTACCCGCAGTACTTTTAGACTCTAAACTTAAAATTCCTTTATTAACTCTGAAAATGACAGAACTACCAAACAAAGCTGCATCTTTTAATGCCTCTTTTAACACTTTAGCAGTTATTTTAATATTAGCCGTCTCCTCTATCTTAGGAATATCAATTTCTTCTTCACTTATGTCTATTAGGGGTAAACTAAAACTCCTAAAAACTTCGCCCTTCAAAAAAATTTTAATTTCAGAATCATCTATTTCTAAAGATAACTCATCTTCAGGATTTGCCCGGGATAAAACCTTATTGAATTCTGTTATATCAACACCTATCAAAGTTGGCTCTACATCGAATTTATCAAAAATTTTCTTATCTGCAAAATAGTCAACTAAAACTATTTGACTTGGGTCTATAGATCTAAAAAACAAACCTCTATCATTAAATCTGAAATTACCTTCAGAAATAAAAGAAGATATTGCAGATATTGCCTTCCTAAAAAACTCTGGATTTCTTACTACTATCATTACTATCTACCAAACCTTTAATAAAAACAAGAAAATTCAACAAGAACAGAACATATTAATAATAAAACAGTTATTTATTTAAAAGAATTTTTACTATTTTTTTGCAACATGAATAAAAAATCTAAAAATGAAATCTTTATTGCTTCAGATCATGCTGGTTTTGAACACAAAGAGTTTATAAAGAACAAACTAACAAAAAAAGGCTTTGAAGTTTTTGATTTAGGTTGCTATAACAAAGAAAGTTGTGATTATCCTGACTTTGCGAAAATATTGGCAAAAAAAGTTTTGAAAAAAAAAATTTTTGGTATATTAATCTGTGGTACAGGTATAGGAATGTCTATTACAGCAAACAGGTTTAGAGGTATAAGAGCGGCACTTTGCACTAACAGTTATATGGCAAAAGTTGCTAGAGAACACAACGACGCGAATATCCTCTGTTTAGGTTCAAGAATTTTAAGTAAAAAAGAAGCACTTAAAATCTCAGAAATTTTTTTGACTACTGAATTTTCAGGGGAAATAAGACACAAAAGAAGAATAAGAAAGATAGATATTGTGAATACAAAAACTTGTTAACAAGCATTATTTTCTAATGACTCAACAAAGTAGAAATAGTAGATAAAATTAAGATATGTGCAATCCTACTCTACTTCTATACGAGGGGCAAGATAATAAATAATATTTGCTTTCCCAATATCATACTGTAACTTAACTGGCGCATCTTGTTTTAACCACAACATGATTTCTGTATTCGGTGAAGTTCCTTTCATCATATTAGAAAGATAATCCAAAGGAAATGTAGCCTTTAAACTACCCTTAGATTTTAAAGATATTAATGCAGTATCATTTTTTGATAATTCATTCCTAAAACTTCCTTTACTTGATTCTGCATACATAACAAAAGTGCCATCATCGATGGCTAGAGTAATATGATTACTTAATAAAGAAGCATCTTTCAAAGAATCTTGAAACATGTCTGCCTTTATTTTAAGTTCGGCATCAAAACTAATTTTTGGATTTGGCAATTCCATTGAACTAATATCTATGAGTGGAACAGAAAATGTTCTCTTAGAAGCACCTTTCAGGATTATTTTTAGATTGCCCTCTTCGACAATTAGATGAAGTTCATCTTTAGGTTTTGCTCTAGAAACAAGCTCTGCAAGATGATTTAAATCTAGACCTATTTTTGTCTTTTCAACTAATTTATATGATTTAAAACTTTCTTTTTTAATTAGAAAATCCACCATAGAAATTTGACTAGGATCTGTAGCCTTTAAGGTTAAACCATTATTATCAACTATAAACTCTGCTTCGTTTATAAGCACAGAGATTGCATCTATGCTCTTCTTAAAATCGGATGCCTCTTCTAAAACAAGTTCTAAATTAGTCATGTAAATAATGAAATACAAAAAGAATATTAATAATTACTCTGATGTCCTCTAAAAAATGTTATTTTTAATAATTGCGCCAGACATGCAAAAAAGATTAGCTAAGGGAAATAACAGTCTTGTTTACAACCAAAAATTAGGTTAGGTAAATCATCAAAAATCAAAATTTTAACATATCCTATCAATGGAATCTTTAGAATAACTTTTCCATCAATTTTATCTGCAGGGATAGGATAATAAGATATCGGTTTGATATAAAATTGATAATCTTGATCAATAATGGGATTTTTATAAGAATCACCTTTTGTCAAAATAAAAACGCCATCTTTAGCAACTATCTTTACAACCGCCCTATGGATTATCTGTTTATTCAATGAATCTGAATAGTATATTACTATATCGCCCCTCCTTTCAATATCTACTCTTTGCCCATCTTTAAAGATTAAATATTTAGTTTCGAAAGAATCTAGTGGAATCTTACCTTTGACATAAAGACTTAAAAAATAGCTACAATCTTTTATAAAACTAGGGTCTTCTATAAAAGCACAATAAGAAGTTGCATAATTTCCTAAAGGCATATTATTAATTTCAAAATCGAAATAAATTGTCTTTGCATTCAAATCATTCGCTGAAGTTCCTTTAGCTAAAACAAAATCCCCTCTGCTAAGCTCAGGTACCATACTGTAAGAATAAACTATTGCTGCTGGGATTTTTGTAGACAATAAAAAACCAAGAATAATATATAAAGAAAATGCAAAAAAAGCTGCAAAAAATATATTTACAATTAATTCAATAAATTTGTTTTTGTTGGGGTTGACAACTGGCATTACATAAATATCCACATAAGTAAAAGGATCTAACCATTTGAGATTTTCTTTTATTCTATTAAAAACGTTCCAAAGATTATCTTTATTTTCTTTTTCCATTTTTCTTTTAGCCAAAAAATCACCTTTTAGATTCTCCTGAAGAAATACCCGATGCAATAATATGACTAAGTCTTATTGGCTCTGGTAATCTAGAATTAATAATAGTTCTTTTTAATAAAATAGTCGCCTTTTCTTTAGTTGTACCTACTACCTGAAAATAAAAACCATTAAGAAGATAGATCTTCCCGGCGTTTTTGAATAGTCTTCTCCTTAAATTAAAATCAGGGAATTTTTTCAGAGCTGAAAATATCTTTGTAAAATTAGGTTTTTTCTTTATTATCACAAGAACAGGGAGATTTAGTTCGTTATATATGCGCTTTATATCTGCAATATTAAAACCTGCAAAATTAATGCCGCTAAGCATGATAGCAGAGATTTGGTCATAAAATCTACTATTTTTTATTAGATCGATTATTTTTTCAGTTACATCTAACCCATCTTTTTTAATATATCCGGAAAGTACACCTTCTATTAAGCCATCAATCCTATAAACAACACCTACTAAAAGTACATTGTATGAGTCTCTAGAAAAAAAACCATCATCAAAAGCTATTACCCTAGTAGCTTTCTTTACAATATCTTTCATAGTAATTTTAAAATTTATTTTCGCCTAAATTAAAAACTTATTTTAATTTCTTTAGAGAATTTTGAAAATTATTTGCTTCCTCAATTATCTCATCACATGCTTGTGCTATAATCTCTTTTGGATCCTTACCATTGGTTCTTATAAAAAATCTTGCTCTGTTATCTAAAGGATGATCAAGCTTGTAAGCTACAAAATCTACATGCTTGTTACTCTCCAACTTGTTTTTTAAAAGTGCTGGCAGAGTATGTCTCTCACCCTTTATATAAAATTCTAAAGAATTCTTTTCCTTCGAAATCAATTCCAACTCCAACAAATCACCCCTTAAATTTAAATCTTCAAATAATCTGAAGATATTTTTCTTCTCTCAAGAGAATTACAATTTTTACACCTTAAATAAACTCCCTCTCTACTTAATGTATGTCTACAATTAGTACAAAATGCTTTCACTACGCCTAAAGAGACATCTTTAGTAGTTAAGGTCACACTAAAATTTGTTATCTCTACCACTCTAGCTTTAACAAGATCACCTATTCTAAAAAGATCACGTATGTCTTTTATGTAAAAATTTGCCATATTGTGAATAGGTAAAAAAGCATAAGAATTTGTTATTACTACCTCTTTTGAATCTTTGTAGGCTTTAAACAATCTCACTAAAGAAAAGAAATCTTTGTTTTTTTCTATAATACCTAAAACGACACAATCTAAATCTAAAGGCTCCAATTCTCGTGTTAACTTTCTAACGTTGGCTACTCTATTACTCATATCTTCTTCTTTTATGCCTATACTGTCCGAATATATTTTATCATTATATTCAAACGTATTTCTACCCGGCAAAAATTCTTCACAATTTGATATAAAATAACCTGGCAAAACTTTATTACTCATTCAACACACTTTCAGATTATAAAAATCAAATTAGTGAGAAAGTATTAAAAAGATAACAAAAAACAAGTTCATAACTCAATATTATTAAGAAGAATAGTTTAATAAATAATCATGGTATTAGAAGCACTTGAAACAATAGAAACAATAAAAAATAATTCTGCATTAACTGTATTGGTTGCCTTTGTTGTATCGACCTTTAGTATATTTACCTCATATTATATGTTCTCAGAACATGCAAGTGTTCTATCTCTACTTTTTATAACAGTAGCTATGATGCCATTAGTGCATACCTTATTTTCTAAAGAAGAAGAAAAAGAAGTTGAAAAGCCTGGTTTTGCTCCTGGTTTTATAATTAGACATTTTACTCTCATAAAATTTTATTCATGGTTTTTTATTGGTTTGATTATAAGCTACTCTCTATTTTATGTTATCTTACCAAACGAAAAACCATTAAATTGCAAACAAACATTTAGTCTAACATGTATTATGCCACCAAAGCAAGCTATATTTAAAGAGCAGATAAAACAATTTTATGCAATAAGTGGTAGAGCTACCGAAGTTAACGAAACAACAATTGCATATGATGAATGTAAAAATCCAGAAACAAGAAGCTTTGAGAAATGCAGAGACTTTATCTTTTCAAATAATGTATATGTGATGGGTCTTCATGTGTTATTCTCTTTTTTATATGGTGCTGGGGCTATAGAACTTTTAGGTTGGAATGCCTCTGTATTAGCTACTTTTATAGGAAAAGAAATATCTGAAAATGATTTGAGTTCTGGAATTGCGCTAGCTATTGGCTATTTGCCTCACGGTATTTTTGAAATAACTGCATACTTTATAGGTGCCATTGCTGGTGGTATAATATCTGCTGCGATCTCTAGAAGGAAATTTAGAACTTATGAATTTGAAATAATTGCGAAAGACGTTTTAGTTTTAATCTTATTATCTTACATTCTTTTGTACATAGGAGCATGGATAGAAAGTATGATAATAATGGCCCAATAACATTTATTTTTTAACTTTAATAGTAAATAAATAAAATAATTTTAAAAATTAAATTAAAAAACTAACAAAATTATTTTATCATTTCTATAATCTTCCGAAAAGATTAAAACTTTCATTATTATTTTTTCTTTCTTTTATCCTTTTTATCTGCTTTTTCCTTCTCTTCTAACTTGTCCAAAACTTCTTTTAGTTTTGGTTCGTAATATCTGAACAATTCCTCAATCTCTTTAGAGTCTTGTTTTGTAGAAAGTTTTGAAGAAATAGAAGAAACCAAAGCACTTATCTCCATAGGAAAAACAAACTTAGTACTTTTGCCTTTACCAAGCTCTTCTAACGCTTTTATATAATAATAAGCCAAAGCCTTGTCACTTAATTTCTCTGCAGCTTGCCTAACTGCCTCAATTTCTGCCATATGAGCCTCAGCTTGTTCCTGCCTAGCTTTTTTCTCATGGAAAGCCGCTTTAGATTTATGCATAGCATCCATTACCACATCTGGCACATCAACATCTTTTAATTCAACTGCTTCGCAGGTTATACCCCACTCTTTAGAAATTTCCTCAATTCCTTTTTTTAATTCTTGATTTATGTGATTAACATTAGAAATAACTTCATCAAATGTCATAGATCCAATTATATCACGCACCCTTGCAATTACATATAGAATTGTTGCCTCTTTATAATCCTTAACTTCAACAACAGAATTAATTATAGATTGTTTGTCTTTCTTTACTTTTAAATAAACAACGGCATCGATTTTTAGCTCTACTTTGTCTTTTGTTATTACATCTTGTTTAGGAACATCCAAAGTTATTACTCTTAAATCTACTAATCTATAAGTTTCAAAAGGTGGGAAAACAAAACACCAACCTGGACCAGAAACCCTGTTAACTCTACCAAATCTAAAAATAACTACTCTCTCATATTCTTGCAATGTAAGAAGAAAATCGTATCTTATAATTAAAGCCAAGAATACCACTAAAAGTACGAGCCAAAGGATGTTTCTTGTTATTGTATCCTGAAAGTAAAAAAAGATGAATATGAGAAAAGCAAATGCTAAAATAATTGCAAAAAAAACAATTTCTTTTTTTTCTTCTACCTTCAAAAAAACACCGTAAAATTCAAAGCAAAAGAATTTAATTCTATAAAAAATAATAGTATGTTAGTGTATATAAATAATTAGTTGAAATAGAGAAAATAGAGTGAAACAATGCCGAAAGAATATAAAAACATATTAATAATTTGTGTAGACAGAGACGATGATTTAGGTAAAAAGGCAGATATAGAAGGACCTATTGTAGGCAGAAAAGAAAATCTAAACGCTGCAGCAAAACTTGCTTTGGCTGACCCTGAAGAATCTGATGCTAATTGTATTTTTGGAGCAATAAAAAAATATGATGAAATAAAGAAAAAATACCCTAATACAGAAATCGTGACATTGACAGGAGCTTCGAAATTGGGTTTCGATTCAGATAGGAAGATAAACTCACAATTAGATGAAGTTTTGGAAAAATTTAAACCAGATGGATTCGTGTTGGTTACTGATGGTGCAGAAGATGATCAAGTAATACCAATACTCCAGAGTAGAGCTCCAATAATATCTAAAGAAACAATTTTAGTAAAGCAAGCAAAAGAAGTCGAAAGTACATATTATACAATAAAAGAAGTATTAAAAGATCCTGAAATTGCAAGAATAGTCTTTCTGATACCTGGAATCATAATTCTCATTTGGGGGGTATTATATTTTTTAAACTCAGAAAGATTTTTTTATCAAGCAATATCTTTTATTGTTGGTATTTATTTAATAATGAAAGGCAGTGGACTAGAAGAAATTATCGCATCAAATATAAAAAACGTTGTTTCTTCTTTTTCTCTTCAAAGAGTCAGTTTTCCATTCTATATCTTCTCAATTGCATTAATAATTTTTTTGGTTTACAATACATATTTCATAATTATAAAACCCCCTTATTCTAAAATCGAAGATAATCTAATTTATGCTTCTGAACAAAGTTTGTTGTTGTTGTCAATATCATCAATTAGTTTTATATTTGGCAAAGCAATAGATAGTGTACAACTAAAAAAAGCTATATTTTTAAGAACGTATTTTCTTTACTCTACTGCTATAATAATACTCTGGTATTTTTTGGATGGAAGTGTAAAAGTTATTGCTGGTGAAGAATATGCTGATTTAAACTGGCTTATGCTTAGAGTAATTATATGTTTTATATCCTCACTCTTAGCATTCAAAATTTCTACCTGGTTAGACATAAGCAAAAGAGTAACTAAGATATTAGTTGGATTACCAGTTTATGACAAAGAAGGTAGATTAATAGGAAAAGTTGAAGAAATTGATAAGAATAAAAAAATAATAAAATATCTAAATTATAAGACTAAAGAAAAGATAGAAATTAAAGAAGGTTTATTTATTTTAAAAAAAGGAAAAATATTTGTTTAATTTTACTGACCTTTATTATTATTAAAAATAGAATAACAAAGTTAATATCATAATTGATAAAGGCTCTTTAAATTATTAAGCAAAGATTTTTTCGCTTCACAATCTACAAAAGCATTTTCTATTACATCACTTAAATTAGAAGCCGCTATTAATTTTATTTTTGAGATTTTCTCTTTGTTTATTATTACATCACCTAAATTTGACTTTGGGATTATTACTTCTTTTAATCCTGAATCTATAGCAGCTTCTACTTTTGCAGATACTCCTCCTACAGGTAAAACTTCTCCTCTAACACTCAAGCTACCCGTCATTGCAATACTCTGCTTTATAGGAATATTTTCCATTGCACTTATAACCGCAGTAGCAACTGAAACAGATGCAGAATCACCCTCTACTCCAGAATAACTCTGTAAAAACTGTACGTGTATATCATACTTTGAAATATCTTTGCCAGAAAGCTTCTTTATAATTGCAGAAACATTTTGAACTGCTTCTTTAGCTATCTCTCCTAACTTTCCCGTTGCAATAATCTTACCTTCTTCCTTAGAAGCCGCAGGAGCAACTTCTGCTTCTATTGGCATAACTATTCCTGCATCTCCCTCAGCTAAAACTGCCAGACCATTAACCCTACCAACCCTAGATCCTTTTGTAAGATAAACATCATAATCTTTCTTTTCTTCCATATATTTAACAACCATCTGTTGTTCTAAAGTTTTTGCAGAAGCTTTTGCTTCTAACACATCTTCAACATCTACTATATTCTTACCTTTTGATTTAGCAATATCTCCTGCTGCTCTAACCAAACCACCCAAATCTCTAAGTTTTAAAGTAAATTTATTCTTTCTTCCAGATCTCCTTTTTGCCTCAAAAACTATTTGTTCAACTGCTTCTTTTGAGAAATGAGGAATCTTCCCATCTTTAACAACTTCTTGGGCAACAAATTGAACTAATTTTTTTCTATTCTGCTCATTATCAGGCATATCTAAATTCATATATATTTCGTATCCATATCCTCTAATCCTACTCCTTAAAGCAGGATGAACTTTTTCCAAATCTTCATAATTACCTGCAGCAACTAATACAAAATCACATGGCACGGGATCTGTCCTTGTCATAGCACCTGAAGACATTTCGCTTTGACCCGTAATAGAATATTTCTTTTCTTGCATAGCAGTTAATAATTCTTGTTGACTTTTAGGACTTAATGTTGCAATTTCATCAATAAATAAAACACCTCCATTAGCTCTATGAATCATACCTGGTTCTACCCTTAAGTGCGGTGGAGTCCCTAAACCACCACTTTGTAAAGGATCGTGTCTTACATCACCTAATAAAGCACCTGCTCTAGCACCTGTTGCCTCTAAAAATGGTGCTGATTTTTTATCTGAATTATCAACTAAAAGCTTAGGTTCTTCACTACCTGATTTGATTCTCATTTGTGCACCGAGTGAAAAAGCAACTAATAAAAAACCTCCAACTACAATAGTAGCAGCATAAATATTGACATGCATTCCAAAGAAAGCGTATAAAATATAATTAACTATAAACCAACCCAAAGGAATCAAAATAGCTAAAAGTTTAGCACTGTCTTCTTCTTGCTTTGCATCCAATCTTGCTTTTTCTAAAATTTTTATTCCTTCACCAGCATCTACAACAACAACCTTTGGATTGTTTGGATCTATTGGGTTTGGGTATATCAAAATATCTTTAAGTTTCTGCACAGGCAAAAGCTCCGCCATCGCTTGTGCTAACATACTTTTTCCTGTCCCTGGTAAACCAATAAGAAGTACGTTTCTTCTCTGTTCTGCGGCTTTTTTTATGAGCTCTACGGCTTTATCTTGACCTATTATTTGGTCAGCTAATTTATCTGGAATCTTTATCTCTGCTGTTGTCTTGAAATCAAAAAAATCTTTCGCAATTTTCTTTTTTACTGATTTTTTAGCAGTTGTCTTTGCAGGGGGCATAAATTAATTTTAAAATAAAAGTTTATTAAAATTGTTGCACATTTAAAAAATTAAAATATCTTTATATTTGTCTAAAATTTGTCTATCTAAGAAATAACATTAGAGATAGTAATAAATAAGTAAATCAAATCCTGTTAAAATAAAAAAATATTAAAAAAACAATAGAGTCATAGAAAAAATAATATTAAATTAAAATGGTGTAAAAATAATAACTATGAAACCATTACAAATTGTCTTTTTAGGCACAGCTGCTTCTGTTCCAACAAGAGATAGAAATCTTAGCAGTATCGCTTTAAAATATTCTGGGAACTGGTTACTATTTGATTGTCCAGAAGGTACACAAAGACAAATGATGGCAACAAATGTTAGTTATATGAAGATAAAATATGTTTTTATATCACATTTTCATGGAGATCATTTTTTAGGTTTGCCAGGCCTTTTAGCAACGATGAGTATGCATGGCAGAGAAGAAACTTTGACTATCTTTGGTCCTAAAGGAGTGGAAGATTATATAAAAAAAGCTGTAGAATTAAGTATGTTACAAATAAACTTCCAAATAAATTGTGTACAAATAAAAAGTGGAAGGATTCTAAAAGAGGATGAATATGAAATAAAAGCATTTAAGCTTAATCACGATGTACCTTGTTTCGGTTTTGTTTTTAAAGAGGAAGATAAATTAGGAGAATTTAAGAGAGACAAGGTAATTAAGTTAGGCATCCCAGAAGGACCTTTATGGAGGAAACTACAAAAGGGTGAAAATATAATCTATGGAGAGAAACAAATAAGACCTGAAGATGTTTTAGACTTATCTAAAGCAAAAAAAGGAAAGAAAATTTCTATTGTGTTTGACACTAGAGCAAATTACAGCTATATTGAAGCAATTAAAGAATCAGATATTCTAATACACGAAGCTTCATTCACTGAAGAATTAAAAAAAAGAGCTATAGAAACAAAACACAGTACTGCCTTAGAAGCCGCAAATATTGCAAAAGAAGCAAAAGTAAGAAAATTATATCTATTCCATATAAGTTCTCGATACAAAGACCCTTTAGAAATAGAGAACGAAGCTAAGAAAATGTTTGCCAATAGCTATGTAGCAAAAGATTTACTAAAAATAGAAATCTTGTGATAGCAATGAAAATTAAGAAGGCTGTAATATTAGCTGCAGGAAAAGGCTTAAGATTAAGGCCATTAACAGAAAACGTTCCTAAAACAATGGTAAAACTAAAAGGCAAACCAATATTAGAATGGATCTTAGACTCTCTTAATGATACTTCTTTCGAAGAAGTCATAATAGTTGTTGGTTACAAAAAAGAGAATATAATTAATTATTTCGGAAATAAATATAAAAACTTAAAGATAAGTTATGTAGTCCAAGAAGAACAAAAAGGTACTGCCCATGCTATTAGTCTTGTTGAAGGCAGAGTAGAAAAAAAATTTTTAGTAATGAATGGAGATGTCATTGCAAGTAGTAAATTAATTAGTGAGATTTCAGAATATGAACCTTGGGATGAATGGGATATAGTAATAGTAGGTAGAGAAGTTGACGATCCTTGGAGATATGGAATAATAAGTTTTGAAAATGAAAAAATAAATGACATTGTGGAAAAACCGATGCCTGGAGAAGAACCATCTAAAATTGCAAATACAGGTATATATAGGTTTGATACAAAAATATTCTCTGCAATAAAGATAACTCCTTTGAGCAGAAGGAACGAATATGAAATAACTGATTCTATTAAGATAATGATAAATTTAGGAGCAAAAGTAAAATTACTAATAAGTCAAGAGAAGATTATTGATATAGGGACAAAACAAGATCTCGAAGAAGCTGAAAAATTGCTCTAAACTATTTATAAGTTTTCAGAATTCTAAATTCTCTTACCTTTAGCTTTTGAAGTATCTAAAGTTTGACCGGGTTTCAGTATTATGGGTTCAGTTTTTAGAATACTTTTTTCTATTTTTATCTTAAACTCATTAGGGTCTGCCTTAATATCATCCCAAGTGTTATAATGCATGGGTATTACAAAATCAGGCTTTATCATTTTAGTGGCTCTAACTGCATCTACAACATCCATAGTATAACTACCACCTATTGGCAACAATGCAACATTAGCACGTATCTTGGCAAAATAGTCCATTAAATCTGTGTCTCCTGCATGAAAAACCGACTCGTCTTTAATTCTTATCAAATAACTTAATGGATAGAAAGAGGTTGGATGATGAGATGGAAAACATTCAATGAACACATCTTTAATATTCAAATTAGAAAAACTTTTCGCTGGTTTTAAAATAGAGCTTGGTAAATTTAGTTCCTTTAGCAAATCCTCATTTCCCACGACAAAACACATATTCTTCCTTGCAACTTTTTCTACAAACTCTTTGTCAAAATGATCAAAATGCTCGTGGGTTAACAAAATTAAATCTATTCCATTAATATGTTTATCAATATTTGGGCACCTAACAAGCTCTGTTAGTTTCTTTTCTGATTTACAAGATACGAAAGGATCTATCAAAATGTTAAAACCATAAGATGAGATTTTAAAAAAAGCATGTCTGAAATAAGTTATCTTCATCTCATCCCTAAATAAATTTGAGAGTGCAAAAAAATAAAAACAGTTTTATAAGTAAAATTAAAACACATTTTTAATTTATTTTTAAAATAGTAATTTTATAAACAACAAAGTAGAATTATTTTATGTGAATGCAAAAAGGTGAAGGCATTGAGAAAAATCTTTTTTTTATTTATCCTATTTATTTCTTTTGTAATTTTCTCCCATAGTGTTATCTTAGAGAAGTTAGAAATAGAAGTAGAAGTGAACAAAGAAGGATATGCAACAGTAAAAGAGACTTATAAGATATCTTTTACGAATAGTTATGACGAATATAATTTTAATCAGATAAAAACAAAAAATGGATCTTCTTTAACTATGTGGAGTTTAGATTATAACTGGCTCTCCCCTAAATTTGGGAACTTAGCAGGACAAGAAATGCCAATAAGTAAATCAAATATGACTTTTGAAGAAAAGGAGAATAAAATAATAGTAAATTACGAACTATCAAAGCCAATTGCTTTCATTATGGAAAACAAACCAAGGGTATCGAATTGGCGTATTTATGATTCCTTCTTTCAAAAATTTATAAAAAACGATCTAATAAATATACCGCAAAACACAGTAGTTAATATAATATTGCCCAAAGAAGCATATATTGATAAAGATATTCTAACAAAGCAAGCAGTAGTGAATGAAAACATAATAACACTAACAGGAATTTCAACAAATTATATAAACATAAGATATGAGATAAAGAAACCCATAGGAAGTTCTAACAGTATGATAGAAAATTTCTTGAGAAATACAACAATAGGTAACTTAATAATAATCCTATCTTTAATAACATTACTACTAATCTTTGTCTTTAGAAAGAGAATCAAAGAAAAGATAGAAAATTATATCGTAGAGCATACAGAATTTGAAATAAAAGAAATAGAAGAAGAAGTAGAAGCTTAATCTTCTTGTGTTTTCTTTTTAAAGATTATTATTTTTTTTATTTCTGGATAAATCGCAGAGTTAAAAGGTATTTTAGAATAAGCTAGAACGTTTTGTATACTATAATCGTCAGTGATAACTAAGAAATTCTTATTCTTTTTTATAAAATCTAAAGCTAGAGCAACAACACTCAAATCCGCTTCAGAGATGGCGGTGTTAATTTCAGAAGCTTTCTTTTTGGCTTCAACTAATGATTTCTTTGAAGGAACTCTAATTTTTAATGTTTTGTTTTTTAGTGCATTATCCACCAAAAGTTTACTTCTAAAATCCTTAAGTTCTAAAATTGTATTAGGAGTCATATAATAAGAAAATTCTTCAGAGAAAACAAAACTCTGACTGTTTATTATTGCAGATGCATCTAATATCAAACAAAGTTTTCTTTTCATAAAAAGAGAAATTAAGAAAAGTAATTTAATAACTTTGAGTTTAATTAATTTTAACTATTAGTTAATTAAAATGGTTGCATTATGCAAGATATTGAAATAATTGCAAAAGAACTCAGTGAGATTGAAAGAAAAACAATTTTTGTTTTAGATAAAGATGTTTATAAAAATGTTGAAAATGTTGCAAAAGAAGCAAAGATTGACAATGACTCTGCAAGAAGAGCATTCGAATGGCTTGTATCAAAAAATCTTGTAGAATTGTCAATAAAAGAATACGAAAAGATTAGAACAACTGCTGCAGGAAACTCATCTATATCAAAAGGTCTGCCAGAAAGAATATTTATTGAGAAATTATTAGAATTGGGTGGCAAAGCAGAGTTGGGAGAGTTAAAAAGAAAATCGTTATTGAATGAACCAGAATTTAATGCTGCAATGGGAATTGCTAAAAGAAATGCTTGGATATCTGTTAGAAGGGAACAAGATAAAACAATGATTGAACTTACAGGTTTAGAGAATGAACTTTTAGAAGGTAAATATTATATCGAAAATGCGTTGTTAGAAATAAAAAATGGCAAAGAAGCAAATCAAAATATTTTAGAAGAACTTATTAGGAGGGGCCTTGTAGAAAAAGTAAAAATAATTGAAAAAGCAATAAAACTTAATGAAAACGGAGAAAGAGCAAGAGAAATTATATTGAAAACGAAAACAAGAAGCTTTGATGTTAGAGCAAAAGCACCTACAATCTATATAGGAAAGAAACAGCCATATGTGCAATTTTTACTCAAAATAAGGAGAAAACTTGTAGAGCTTGGTTTTAAAGAGATGGATGCCCCATTAATAACACAAGAATTTTACAACTTTG
Organism: Candidatus Iainarchaeum sp.; assembly: GCA_026414365.1. GTDB lineage: Archaea > Iainarchaeota > Iainarchaeia > Iainarchaeales > SKW153 > SKW153. Next base: position 208,289 of record JAOAJD010000001.1, read on the forward strand.
ATGTTTTGTTCCAACCACAGAATCATCCAGCTAGGTCTTGGACAGATACTTATCAATTGAAAAAACCTACAGCTGGGAAATTACCTAATTATAAAATAGTTAAAGCAGTCAAAGAAGCTCACGAAAATGGTGGCAATAGTGGTTCTAGAGGATGGGGTTACAAATGGGATGAAGAAATCGCAAAAAAATTGATGCCATCTGCCCATGGCACTGCACACTCTGCAAGACAGTTGGTAAAAGGCATAGAAGTTCCTGGAAAATATTTCGCAATAGCAAGATGTTATAGACCTGATGTGATGGATGCTTCACACCTAATCGAATTTAACCAATTAGAGGGTTTTATCGTTGGGGAGGAACTGAACTTTAGACATCTATTAGGAATGTTAAAAAGCTTTGCTATAGAAATAGCAGGAGCTGAAAAAGTGAAATTCTATCCTGATTATTATCCTTTCACTGAACCATCAGTACAACTTTCTGCATACAACAAAGAATTAGGATGGATCGAATTTGCAGGTGCAGGAATATTTAGACCAGAAATGATGAATGCATTAGGAATAAAGGAAACGGCAATAGCATGGGGCTTAGGAATAGATAGGCTGGCAATGTTTGCATTAAATATAAAAGATATGAGAAATTTGTTTTCACAAGACTTAAATTGGTTAAGAAATTCTAAGATGATAAAATGAAAATACCAAAGAAAAATAGGAATAAAATCAAAGCAGAGAGAGCAATAATGAGAGAATTGGCAAGAACAGGAATACTTAACAAATATGAGATAATGAAAAGAAAGAATGACTTCATTAACTATGGTAATGTGAGTATTAAATTAATTAAAAAGGCATATAGACCATCATCTAGAGAAATAAAACCTGAAAATTGTACTGAAAAAGAATTTTTTGAAAAGCTTGAGTCCATAAAAGAAAAAAATGAAAAACTTTACAATAAATACATAGGTCTTCTAACAGAAAGAGCTCATGATAGAAAAACATTCGAGACCTATCACATATATTTGCCAAGAGGTGTTAAAAAGAAAGATAAAAGAAAAGAACATGATATTTATCTGGCTTTAAGAAGAGGTTACAAAGGGAAAATGCCAACAAATACTAATACAGAGGGTGATAAAGATGGCAGCAAAAAAGATTAATAAAAAAATGAATAAGTTGATAAAGGTAACTGCTAGAGAATTGGCTAGGATGCCACATGTAGGAGCTAGATCAACATATTATCAAGCAAAAGCAATAGCAGAAAGTGGAAAACCTCTAGGGGACCGAGAAAAAAGAGCACTAAGACAAAAAAAAGGGTTTATAGACATAACAGAAATCTAGATATATATAGTTAAAAGTTTTTTAATGTTGGAATAACGCGAGAATTGAAAAAACAAACAGAATTTATAAATAAACAATAGAATGTTCTAAACAAAGAGACATGAAAACAACCTTTTTTAATAAAACGTAATAATTGATATATTAAAATACAAAAAAATAAAAAAAAAGGAGGAATTGAAATGCCAACAAAAAAAACACCACCAGCAAAAAGGACTGTGAGCAAAGAGTTTATGAAGATAGCTAAAGAATATGGGAGGATCCCTTCAGTCCAAAAAATGCCACCGAGTGCTAGACGCATTGTTAGTGGAGACATAAAATATATGTTAATTACAAAACGAGAATTAGCCCCTGAAGAGAAAAGATTAATTAGAAAATTGAGGAGTCAATCAGAGGGAAATAAATCAAAATAAACACTAATCTAACAAAAAACAAAAAATTAGTATTGTGACCTATTTAGTAAAAATTAAAGAGTGTAAGAGGCAATATGGAAAAGAGTAGAGATGCTCTGAAGGTTATGGCTTTTATTTAAATAAACAAAAAATACAGAGATTAAAATTAATAATTTTAGCAACAAGAGGATAAGTAGAATGTTATATAAAAGATTGAAATGACATTGAATAAGAAAATAATAAAAATGAAATCTGTTTTAAATAAGAATAGCAGAATTATTATATAATGATTAAGAATATAATTAGTATATAACGATTAATGATATACAAATTTAATGTTTTAAAGGGGATGTGTTTGGGTGTTAAAAAAACGCCAAAATCAGTTAGAAAAGAAAGCTTGTTAGTAAGAAGGAATTTGAGGGAGCTAACAAGAAATCCAGAGTATACTAAAGAAGAGATAAAAAAAATGTTGGAAATGCTAAAAGAAAAGAATAGAGAATTACCAAAAGTGATGAAACAGAACTTACGTAAAAAATATAGAGAATCTCTACAAAAGTCAGCTGACGATAAAAGGCTTTTCGATAGATATATGGAAAAAATGGCAAAATATAATTATAAAAATCCGAGATTAAGAAAGGCTTTTCTAAATATGATGAACAGGAGAAAACTTGAAAACAAAATAAATCAAATCAGGGATTCTAATATTAAGAGAGAAGAGAAAATAGAACAAGAAAAACTCTATAGGAAATTAAAGGATTTTAGTCATGTTGATAATTTTGATTTTGAATAAGAGATGATAAAATGTCTGCAAAAAAACCTATTAAGAAAATGCAACCTGCTAAAAGGACTGTGAGTAAAGAGTTTATGAAGATAGCTAGAGAATATGGGACAATTCCTATAGAGCGCAGATCACAGATTATCAAAAAAATTAGAGAGATGGCGAAAGAAGGTAGAGAATTATCTAGTGAACAAAAAGCAGAGCTAAGGGAAGAAAGACGAAGTATAGATCCTGTAAGTGCATCTTTTCCAATTAAAGTTATGCCAAGAGTGATAAAAATCATACAAAAAGATGTTAGTGCTGCGACACAAATGGATGAAATGCTGCTAAACAGAATTAAGAATACTAAAGAATACTTTGAAAGATATAGGTATCAGAAGAGAGGCGAAAATAAAAGTCAGATACGGAAAAGGGAAGATAAAAAGAGAAAAGAAAAAAGATTTGAAGATTTTTTGAAATTAGCTATAAAAAGACAAAAAAAGACCTTGATTAATAAGTTTGCAGGTACGAATTAAATAATGTTTTTGTAAAGACTGGGGGATAAAAGAGAATAAAATATAGAAATAGTTTATTTGCTAAAGTATTGTCAGATAATAAAGGATAATGCTTTTTATAATGCTTACTTAAGAATAATAAAGGGACATATTTGAACATTTAAGAAGATGATTAAAATGTCTGCAAAAAAACCTATTAAGAAAATGCAACCTGCTAAAAGGACTGTGAGTAAAGAGTTTATAAGAACGGCCAAAGAAATTGCAAGACTGCCAGAGATTAAAGGATCAAGTTTATCTTCTAGGAAAGCTTTAACTGATAGTATAAAAAATATGTTGGCACAGAGAGGAGAATTGACTCCTGAGGAAAAAAGATTATTAAGAAAATTAAACCACTAATAAATAGAGTCTTAACTAAGCATGGTTTACAAAAAGTGACCAAATTTAAATAGGGATTTATACAAAATATATGCAGCACAAAAAAATGTCTTAACTGTTTAATAAACATATTATTATAAGCTAAAGTACATTATAAGAAAGATTAAATAGAACAAAAAAGTTAGATATTTAGATTTGAAAGGGTGAAGATATAGAATGGTTTGGAAAACGCCAAAATCAGCTAGAAAGGAAAGTCTGTTAGTCAGAAAAAACATAGGAGAATTATCAAGAAATCCAACATTTACTAAAAAAAATTTAGAAAACTTGTACAAAATTATCAGAGACACTGGAATAGAATTATTATCAGATAAAGGTAAGAAAGCTTTGAGGAGAGAATCTAAGAAAGCGATATCACTCCAAAACGAAGAGAGCGTACTTATTGATAGATTTTTTGAAAAAATGGCAAAATATAATTATAAAAATCCGAGATTAAGAAAGGCTTTTATTAAAATGATGCTTAGGAGAGAGATCGAAAATGAAATAAATAAGTGTAGACAATCAAATATTAAAAAGGAAGAGAAGAGGAAGAGAGAAGAAGAACTTAGGAAGTTGAAAGAAAGCATTGTATAAACAATGAAAATAAAGAAAATATCATAAAAGAGGGGTGGTAAAAATGTTGAAAAAAAGGATGGAACCAGCACAGAGGACTGTAAGTAAGGAATTTATGAGAATAGCTAAAGAAACTGGCAGAATTCCTATGGAATATAGACCACAAATAATTAAAAAAATCAAAGAGATGGCAGAAAGGAAAGAAAATTTAACTGTTGGACAAAAAAAATTTCTTAGAAAAATGGGTCGCCAGTTATCTTTAAGTGCATACATTTCCCCTGCTGTTATGCCAAAAGTAGAAAAAATTTTAAGTAGAGGTGATAAAAATTCAGCAAAGTTGGCAGCAATGTTACTTACTAGGATTAAAAATGCTCGAGAATATTTTGAAAGATATAACTTTTCAGGAAGGGGTGTAACTAAAGCGCAAATAAGAAAAATGGAAGACGAAGAGAGAAAAATGGAAAGATTTTTAGATTTCTTAGAGTTAACTGAGAAAAAACAAGGAAAGAACATAATAAAAGGAGGATTCACAAGTAAAAATTAACTATTTTTCTAATGAAGTACCTAAGAAAAAGTTTATTTATGGGAATATGGAAAAAAATAATTTTGGAAAAATTCAAAAAATATAATATAAATAATTATAAGATATGGTAACATGACTTTTCTGAGTAGAGGTTAAAAAGATAATTAGATTATCTTCTTTAAAGAAACCTACCTTAAATAAGGAATGAGAGGAAGCCAAATGCCAAAACTGGAAATAAGTAAAAAAGATTTAGAAATACTTGTAGGGAAAAAATTTAAGGATATGGAAGAATTAGAAGAAGTTCTCATGTATGCCAAAGTAGAACTAGACGGCCAGGAGAATGACAAACTATTTTTAGATGCAAAAGACACAAACAGACCTGATCTTTGGAGCGCGGAGGGTATTGCAAGACAATTAAAAGCCTCTTTGGGCTTAAAAAAAGGTTTACCAAAATATGATGTCAGAAAATCAAATCTAAAAGTTAAAATAGAGGCTAGTGTTAAAGATGTTAGACCATTAACATATTGTGCAATAATAAAAGATGTCAAAATTACTGAAGAATCTCTAATACAAATGATTCAATTGCAAGAAAAAGTTGCAATGACTTTTGGTAGAAAAAGAAAAGAAGCGGCGATAGGTATTTATGATTATGATAAAATAAAAGGAAACATAAGATTTTATGGTGCTGATCCAAAAACAAAAAAATTTGTTCCTCTAGAATTTAAAGAGGAACTTACTTTAGAAGAAATTTTAGAGCTGCATCCAAAAGGCATAGAATATGGGCATTTGCTTAAAGGTAAAGAAGTTTATCCAATATTTGAGGACTCCGAAGGCAATGTACTTTCAATGCCACCAATAATTAACTCTAATTATAGCGGCAAAGTTACAGAGGAAACTAAAAATCTTTTTATAGAAGTTAGTGGATTCAAAGAAGAGACTATCTCAACTGCTTTAAATGTCTTAGTAACTGCATTTGCAGATAGAGGTGGCAAAATATTCTCGGTGAAGGTTATTGATTCAAACGGAAAAGAAAGATGGACTCCAGATTTAAGACCTAAAAAAATTGAGATTGAGATAGATGATATAAAAAAACTTAGTGGGTTAAATCTAAAAAATAAAGAAATCTTAGAATTGTTAAAGAAAATGTGTTATGATGTAAATATAAAGGGAAACAAGATTTTCTGCGAATACCCTGCATACAGAAATGATATATTACATCATGTTGATGTAATTGAAGATGTGATAATTGCGTACGGTTACAATAAAATAGAGCCTGAAAAATTAAACATTCCAATAATTGGCTACGAAAAAGAAGAAACTAGATATATTGATACTGTAAGAGAAGTTTGCATAGGATTGAAACTACAAGAAGTTCTAACATTTACATTGACGTCAAAAGCGAAGCAGAGTGATTTAGTATATGAAAACAAAGAAGACTTGGTTGAGATACTAAATCCAATCTCAGAAAATTGGTCTGTCTTCAGGAAAAACATATTTCCGGAGCTTTTAGAATTTTTAGAAAAAAATAAAAATGCTGAATACCCACAAAATATTTTTGAGATAGGAAAAACTATAAAATTGGATGAGGAGTCAGAAACCGGCGTGTGTGAAAAAGATAAGCTCTGCATAGTTCTAACAGGTAGAGATTATAACTATACAAAGATAAAATCTTTCTTTGATGCAATAAACGAAAATTTAGACTTAAATCTTAATATAAGCGAAGGCGAAATAAAATTTTTAGAAAGTGGAAAGAGCGCTTATATAATGAAAGGAGATAAAAAGATTGGTTTTATTGGAGAATTAAACAAGAACGTATTAAAAAAATTTAAATTAAAGTTTCCTGTAGTTTTATTAGAATTCGAGTTGGTTGTTAAATAATTTTGTTTGTAATTCTCGTTTGTTTTCAGACTCTTCTCTAATTTTTCTTTTAGCATGTGACTTTTCTCCATTTTTTTCGCGACCCTCTAAAACCTTCATTAAATCTGTAGGTATTTTTTCATCCCCCAAAAGAAAAGATATCTCCTTTTCTTCGAAACCAAATAACTTTGTGAAAGCTATTGCATAGTTTTCATTTTGGAAAAGCTGCTTCAAATAAGGGATATCTTGCGCAATAATCTCTCTTTTGGAACTGTGTGTTTTAGCTTTTATCTTCTCGGCTATAGAGTTTAAAATCTCTTTTTTAGCTGAAATTCTGGATAAATATAAAAGTATCTTTGGAAACTGATAAGGAACAAAGTCTGATTTTTGTTTTGTCCTGGACAGTGCTACTCCTGCACTAAGGAAATCATAATAAAATTTTTTGAGCGAATAATTTTGTCTTCTAATAATTCTAGTTTCATATAAACTTGCTTTACTAACATAATCGAAGGCATTAAAAATATCTGACCCATCGTATTGTCTCGGAATGTTCTCTTCTATCCAAAGAAAAAGAAGATCTTCACTAACATCTGAAAAATTTATTGCAGATCTGGCTTCTTCAAAGTTTTTAGCTCTAAAGATGTGTTTCATTACTTCAAATATTTTTTCATACCTGTCTCTAGTGTAAACTTCACTAATTCTTTGCATATCTATTTTTTTACCATAAGACAAACTTTGGAGATCTAATAAAGCCGACCTTACATCACCATAAGACTTTGATGCTAACTCTTTCAATGCTTCTTTATCATATTCTATATTCTCTTTTCTACAAATATTTTCTAAATGATTGGCTATAGAGATATAGTTAACTTTTCTAAACTCTAAAATTTTACATTCTAATCTAATTTGGTTTAACTTTCTGTCAGAGTATACATCATTAGCTGTTAATATTATAGGATTTCTTGCCTCTCTAATTAATGTTAATATTGCTGAAGAGGCTCCCCTATCATTTGCACTTAAGCCATCAATTTCATCTAATAATATTAATCTTAAATTACCAGAAAAAGAAGTGTTAAAAGCTGCGGCACCTGCTATTCTTTCTATTGACTCTTTGTCCCTTAAATCAGAAGCATTCATTTCAAAAATGTCCCAATTATTCAACTTCGCAACTAAATGTGCCAAACATGTTTTACCAACCCCAGAAGGACCAACAAAAAGCAAAGGTATTTGCTTTTTACCATCATTCCAAAGTTTTGCCCACTTTAAAACTGATTCTACAATTTCTTGATTTCCTATAAACTCCCTTTCATTTTTAGGAAAGTATTTTTCAGTAAACAGCATAAAAAAGACATAACAAAAGTTAATAAAATTAATTTGGTTAGAGTATCAATTTATAACTACTATTTAAAACTAATTTTATATGTTGATTGGCATCGTAGGAAAACCTAATTGTGGAAAAAGTACTTTTTTCGCTGCTTCTACACTTGTGGATGTAGAAATAAGTAACAGGCCTTTTGTAACAATAAAACCAAATCAAGGAATAGCTTATGTAACTAGAAAGTGTGTACACGAAGAAAAAGGTGTTCCTTGTAATCCTGTAAATAGCAAATGTGAAAAAGGAATTAGACTAATACCTATAACTCTTTTAGATGTTGCCGGATTAGTGCCAGATGCTTGGAAAGGTAGAGGTTTAGGTAATCAATTTATGAATGATCTAATGCAAGCCAAAGCATTGATACATGTAGTAGATGCTTCTGGTAGTACCGATGCCGAAGGGAATGTAGTAGAAAAAGGAAGTCATGACCCTTGTGAAGACATTAGGTTTTTAGAGAGAGAAATAAACTATTGGATAAAAGGAATATTGGATGAAAATTGGAACAAAATAAAAAAGACTGCAGAGATAGATAAAAATCCAGCATCAAACATTGCAAAACAACTTAGCGGTTTAGGTATAAGTGAAGATGACATTAAGAAAGCAATAATAAAACTGAAACTGCCCGACAGATTATCATTATGGGATGATCAGAATATATTAGAATTCTGCAATGAAGTTAGAAAGATAAGTAAACCTATGTTAATTGCAGCAAATAAGATGGATATTGACAGTTCTTTAGAAAACTATAAAAGAATGTTAAAAGAGTTTCCAGAATATCAAATAGTCCCATGTTGTGCAGAGGCAGAATTGGCTTTAAGGAAAGCTGCAAAAAGTGGGTTAATAGAATATATACCCGGCGGAAATAATTTTAATTATCTCGGCGAAGTGAATGAAAAACAAAAAAAAGCATTAGATTTTATAAAATCTAATATATTAGAAAAATTCAAAAGCACAGGTGTACAAGAAGCAATAAATAAAACAACATTCGACTTACTTAAATTAATAGTTGTCTACCCTGTACAAGACCAAAACAAATGGACTTCTGGCAAAGGCAATATATTGCCCGATGCTTATTTGTTAAAAGATGGTTCTACAGCTATAGATTTAGCATATGAAATACATACTGAATTTAAAGATAGATTTTTAGCAGCAATAGACTGTAAAAGTGGCCAGAAAATAGGGAGAGAACACAAACTAAAAATGGATGATGTAATAAAAATTGTTTTAAGACCAGCATAATAAGTATAAGATGAAAATTAATCTAAACTTTCCCAAAACCTCTTCATAACTAGAGCATCGTCTTCTAGATTAGGGCTTTCAGAAATAATTGTGCCTGAAACATTAAAAGATTTAAGAGACCTTAGGATTATCTTAAAGTCCAAAGTATTATCTTTGTCTTGCAGATTAAGATGATTTCTCTCGCCCTTTTCGCTATAATTTATACCCGACATATGAATATGCAAATCTTTTAGAAATCTTTTTGGAATTTTTTCTAAAACATTATCTACATCTTTTTGTGTTTTAAACAAACCATTTCCTCTCGCATGTAAATGAGCAAAATCTACTACCGGAAAAACATTTTTAACTTCTTCAGAAAGAGATAAAATTTCTTCCAAAGTTCCAAAAGCAGAAACTTTACCTGTTGTTTCCAAACCTAATTTTATTTCAATTTTTTCACTTTTTAGAATATCTGTTAGTTCAACTAAAATAGACTTTATGTTCTCATAAACTTTCTTTTTATCTTCACCTAAATAAAAGCCTGGATGAAAAACTACTATCTTTGCACTTGCTAAATGACCAACTCTACAACTTTGTAATATATTGTGCTTACTTAAACCTAATTTTCTTTTATCTTTTGCATTTAGATTTATATAATAAGGAGCGTGAACACTTAAAGAAATATTTTTAGAAACTGCCTCTTCTTTGTTTTTTTTAGCTAGTTGCTCACTCATTTTGATTCCATAAACAAACTCAAGTTCCATAGCATCTAATCCAAGCTTCGAGATTTCTTTTATTCCACTTATAGAATCTTTTTTTTCAGCTGTGTGAGGTATTCCTGCTGTTCCAAACAACATATTTCCACTAAATAGAACTTTGCACAAGGTTATTAAAAAAAATTTACTTTAAATAAATTATGGAAAAAAATAAAACTATTATAATAATACCTGCATACAATGAAGAGGAAAATATAGGTAGAACAATAAGAATAATAAAGGAAAATACAAAAAATATAGAAATAGACAATATCAAAGTTGATAGTGAAATAATAGTTGTAAACGATGGAAGTACAGACAAAACTGCAGAAATTGCAAGAAACAAAGGATGTGAAGTAATAAACTTACCAAGAAATTTAGGCAAAGCGAATGCTTTTTTTGCAGGTATCAAAGCAGCGATTAGGAAAGATGCGGATGTAGTTATAACAATGGATGCTGATCTTTTAGAAGCACATAAAGAAGATTTTATAGATCTTATAAAAGCAGCGAGAGATGTCAAAAATAAAAACAAGCCTATGATGGTTATTGCACAAGCAAGAGAAAAAGTTGATCTAAATATGTATGTAGCCACTATTTCAAACAGTGGAATAAGAGCTTTTAATAAACCTGCATGTTATGTTATAACATCAGCAAGAGAAAAAGGAAAAGTGAAAGGGTACGGCATAGAGAACTACCTTAATATCCTATTTGCTAAAAATCAAAGAGTAGCATACTGTGATCTTAAATTCAAGGAAGCCTACAGAGGCAACGCTAAAAATAAAATAATTCAGAAGAGAGATATCAGAAAGACTTTAAACAAAATTAAAAAACTAAGAAGAATATTTTAACTAAAGTTTAAATTAAAAAATAATGTAAAATTAAAATATGAAGGACATATTTAGAATAAACCATGCAGAAATGAGCGTTTTTAAGGATGAGACTATATTATATCCTGATTATCTACCAGAAAAATTACCAGGTAGACAAAAAGAAATAGAAGAAATTGCCAGTTGTTTAAGGCCTTTATTGTTTGGAAAAATGCCAAGAAATATGTTTCTATATGGCAGTACAGGAGTTGGTAAAACAGCTTGTGTAAAGTTTGTCCTAAAAAAACTTACGGAAGAAGTAGAAAGACGATATTATGAAATTAAAAGTTTTTATATAAATTGCTTTCAAATAAACACAAAATATAGTATATTTACTGAAATTTCTAACTATATGGGTTTTACAACACCACGAAGAGGATTATCTTGTGATGAAGTATATGCAACAATAAAAGAAGCAATTAGAAAAGTTAAATTTTACCCTATTATAACACTAGACGAATTTGACAAAGTGTTGAACAAACAAGATGCTTCCGAGGTATTATATAATTTATCAAGAATAACAGATAGCGATAAGAAATTTTGTTTGATAATAATATCAAACGATGAATCTTTAATTTCAAGACTAGATGATAGAGCTAGGAGTTCCCTAATGCCTATCGTAATAAAATTCGAAAATTATGGACAAAAAGAATTGAAAGAAATATTGGTAGAAAGAAGTAACCTCGCATTTAAGGAAAATTGCATAGAATATGAGGCAATAGCCTTAGCTGCAGCAAAAGCTGCTAAACTTGGTGGGGATGCAAGGGTTGCAATTAATGCTATTTTAGAAGCAGGTAGAATTGCAGACCATGAGAATTCATCAAAAGTAAAGATAGACCATGTAAAAAAAGCTTTTGAAAAAACCGAATTTGTATCAAAATTAAAAGCACTCAAGTATTTAGGCCAAAAAGAAAAGAACGTTTTAAAGATAATTTCAAGTAAAGATGGAATAACCTCTGGAGAGGTTTACGAGATTCTAGATAAGATGGATATAAAGATGAGTGAAAGATCTAAGAGATATGCCTTAGAAAAACTAGAAAAACTCGGTTTGATAAAGACTACTAAACTACAACTGGGCAACAAAGGAAAGACAAGAAGAATATATGTAAACTTCGAAAAAGAAGCTCTCGAAAAATATTTATAAGACTTTGCAAAAAACGCAGAGAAAAATATTTAAAGACAAATTAATAAAATAAATAATATTAAAAAAAATATTTTAACTTTGAATGATGCAAAATGAAAAAAACACTAACAGAAGAAGAAATAGCATGTGAACTAGTTTCTATCTATTTTGAAGAAATTGTTAGATTGGGGGTTAAGAGAACTCTTAATACTGATAGTGTTATAAACGCTTATCTTTATACACTACAAAGAATTAAAAATAAAAACAAAGAAATCGATTCACTCGAAGATATAATAAAAGAAGAAGAGAAACAAATTCAAAGTCAATTAAATATCTAGAGAAAACAAAAAAGAGGTGATTAAAATAAAAATAATGAGATATCTTCCAAAATATGTTTTCTTCGTTAAAGGAAATGGAGTTCATAAAGAAAGATTGAGATCTTTCGAAATTGCCTTGAGAGATGCAGGAATAGCTCCTTTTAACTTGGTAAGTGTTTCCAGTATATTACCTCCAGGGTGCAAGATCATAAGTAAAGAAAAGGGATTAAAAATGCTAAAACCAGGACAAGTTGTATTCTGTGTCTTAGCAAGAAATGATACAAATGAACCACACAGGTTGGTAGCTTCTGCAATCGGTGTAGCAATACCTGCAAAAAAAACACAATATGGTTATTTAAGTGAACATCACTCTTTCGGACAAAGTGAAAAAGAAGCTAAAGAATATGCTGAAGATTTGGCTGCCTCTATGTTAGCTTCTACTTTAGGAATAGAATTCGATCCTGATAAAGCATGGGACGAAAGAAAAGAAGCTTATAGAATGAGCGGTCAGATAGTCAGATCAACGAGTATTTGCCAATCAGCGATAGGAAGTAAGAAAGGCGAATGGACAACAACAGTAGCTGCAGCAGTTTTTGTATAAATATCTCGAATAGATGCTATTCATACTTTACAAAAAACTATCTAGCTCAGCATTTCTTTTCTCAGCTTCTAATTCAAACTGTTTAGCGGCTTCTTCCAAAGACAGTTCGTGTTTAGATGGTTGACTTTTATTTTTTCTAACTCTAAAAAATACAGGATGATTTACTGCTTCTCCAACAATTAAAGCTTCCCCAACCTTTAAAGACGTAAGCATGTCCAAACTTCTTTGATCTATTCCCTCTGAACTCCTACTTACATGTGCCAAATCATTAGGATTAGTGATCCTAAGTAAGATATGTGTATTACATTGTGCTAAAGCAGTAGTTGAAAGATTAACTGGTCTTTGAGAAACTAAACATAAACAAACTCCAAATTTTCTACCCTCTCTTGCAATTGTTTCTATTATGTCTCTAGAAATTGCATTCTCTTCACTGGCCATCGGTGCAAACTGATGACTCTCTTCGACTACTAATAAAAAAGGTGGCACCTTTTTTTCTATCCGTTCTGCAAAAAGTCTTGATCCAAAATAAGCCAAAATAGTTTGCTTAACCCTTAAATCTAATAAATCACTCATATCAACAACAGTCAAACCCCCTGGATTTAAAAGTTCTTTTATACTAGGATGGTCTGTTTTAGAAAATATTCCAAGACTTTCTAAATTGTTTATCCATGATATCAAAGCGGCAGCGGTTTTTTCATTTATTTTTTGATCTTCTTCAATTTTTTTTCTAACGTCAGATAGGTCAAATGGTCCTACACCATCTTGCATCTCCTTTAATAATTCATCAAATATTCTCTCTAATTCCCTCCTTTGTTGTGGGGATAAAACTTTTATTATGGTAGCAATCAAAGAAATGTCTAAAGAAGGAACGCCTATTCTAATATCTTTGCCTTTTATTAATTTAGTTTTATCTGAGTAGTCAACATAAACATGCTTTAAATGATTTGGGACTGGTTGTGCAAAGTTTGTATACTCGCCATGAACATCCATAACTAAAACTGCAATTCTGCCCTGCTCTTTTGTTCTTTGAATAAGTTCTTCGATAATCCTCTTGACAGTCACGCTTTTGCCAGCTCCGGACATTGCCAGTACCGCCAAATGTTTTTTAAGTAATCTGTCAATATTGATTCTAAGTTCTAGATCATGATAATCTACATCACCTAAATATAATCCTTTCTCGTCGAAACCCAAAATAAATGATAAGTTTTTATTATTAGCAATATTAACTTGAGCGCCGGGGGAAGGTGGATTTGAACATCTGCTTAGAGAACCATCTTTTGAAAAAAAACCTATTGGTTTTGCAGTTGCTATCATAAATTCCCAATCTGAAATTGGAAAATAATCTTCTATATTTTTATCAGTATCTTGGAATCCCTTCACAGAATCTGCTCTTTCAAAATATCTATTTGCCTTCAGAATATCAACAACTTGTGCTACAATACAACCATCAGAATGTTCGATTTCTACAAATTGCCCTTTATGTAAAGAACCTCTTTTTACCACAAATTTGATTTCAGACGGAGTTGGGCTCTCAACAGTACTTACCACTATGCCCAAAAAGGATGAATCATCTACCATAAAAATTTTTTATAGTGATAACTTAAAATGGTTTTCTATTTCTTCTCATATTAAATTTATCTTTTATCATTAGGTTATCAACTATTTTATTATAAAAGAAATCTACTTCATTATGACCTATTCTTGCCCTCAAATCTGCCTCAATAAGAACAGAAGGAAAAGAAAATTCATTACTAAAACTACTTAAAAAACAAACTACTCTTGAAATCTTATCTGCTACCTCAGAAAGATTATCCTTGTTAGCTATAAATTCAACTCTAAAAGGACAATCTTTAAAAGAAGGCTTAATGTAAAATGCAAATACCTTGTTGGACCAATAGTCATCAAAATCTAATAAAATTGGGTGTTTTTCTTTAGGGGAAGAATAACTAAATGCAAAACTTCTTTGAGAACTTCTTAACAGATAATTAAATAAAACAATATCATTTAATTTCTCCGAAATATTTTTCGGGATATTATCAACTATATTCTCAATTATCTCTAATGCTCTTCTACCTCGACTATCTTTGATACACCCAACCAAAAAGCAATTATTTTCTTCTGCAACCGAAAAAAGCTTTTCAAAATCTCTGATAAGTTCTTTGTATTGTAATATGGCATTTTCACTTCTCTTTGGCTTATCCGTGTATTGTGGCAATATACTCCCGTCCAAAAAACAAAAAGATGGTTTATGATCAATTATAAGCTTTGTTGCCATATTAACCTCTTCTTTTAGCCTCAAAATATTCAAAGAACTCTGTTCATCTTCAGAATCAATATTAGAATACAAAATATACCCCTTTGGATAAAAAAATTTATCAGGATAATATTGTACTAAATTAATTTTATTATCTTTGTAATCAAAAACTACTCCTATGCATCTGACAAAAAATAGATCAAAATAAATATGCCTCTTAAAGTTAAACCCAGAATCAATGCCGACAACTTTGCCACAAAAGTTTGTAGAGGGTATATCGTAAACTAGTTTGTCCTCACCTTCTTCCTTTGGTAGAGATAACGAAAGCTGTTCAATATCTCTGGACAAAGCAATTATCTTTTTTTGTAGAGCATCCAGCTTAGTAATTATATCTTTAATATTATTTTCAGTGAACATAAAGATATTTTTGTAAAATTACTTTAAAAAATTAAAACTGGACAAAATTAATATAAATATGTAAAGCAATATCTCTGTTAAACAAGTTTTAAAAAATAAACTATTATTAATCATATATTAAACACAGTGAGGTTGGTTAAAATGAAAGCAATATTTGAAGTAAAAACAGTAGCTGCTGAATGGAAACCGCCTTTTTCAAAAAAGATTGAAACAAAAGAATATGAAGTCGGTGAGAATGAATCTTTTGAAGATTTAAACTTAAATGGTTTATCTGGCAAGATTTTCACTGTTAAGGCGATCAGAGGTAATAGAGTTTTAATTAAATATGACAGACATTTTATGATAAAAGGATTTGGGGAAGACCCTTTAAAGAAGGAGAAATGGATAGAAGAAGAAAGTCCTGTAGAGTTTAGCTTTATGTGGGCTAATCAAGGGCTGACAAAAAAGTTAATATTGAAAAAGGTATTGGCTTGATAGAACTAAAACAAATTCTTATTGTTAGAACAGATTTAAAAATGGGTAAAGGTAAAGTTGCTGCTCAATGTTGCCATGCATCGATAGAAGCATATGAAACTACAAAAAAGAAGAACCCAGAATATACAGAGCTCTGGAAGGAACAAGGAATGCCAAAAGTTGTTTTAAAAGTAAAAGATGAAATAGAATTGATGCAAATATATGAAAAACTAAAGAAATATAATCCAGTTCTAATTAAAGATGCAGGAAAAACACAGGTTGAACCTAATACTATTACTTGTCTAGGGGTCGGACCTGCCCCATCAAAATACTTAGATAAAATTACAAAGAACTTAAAATTATTGTAAAAGATCAACAAAATATTAAGTGTTGTCAAAAAAATAAATAAAATTACTAAATAAGGTAATTAATATGCAAAATATTATCGCGCAAATAATCGTACTCTTATTCTTAATCTTTCTTTCCGGCTTGGCATCTTTAACAGAAACTGCTTTTGTAGCGACGGATAAAATTAGAGTAAAAAAAATGTTGAAGAAAGGTGTTAGAAATGCCGAGATTGTCGCAAATCTAAAGAAAATACCTGAGAGGGTTATAATTGTACTTTTGCTTTGGAATAATTTAGTAAATATATTGGCTGGATCTGTAGCTACTGTATTTGCTCTAAATATTTTTCCTAATAACTTTGCCATAAGTATAGCCACAGGAGTATTGACCTTCTTGATATTAGTATTTGGTGATATAATACCAAAGAGAATTGCCATAAAACATTATGAGATAATAATATCTGTAATGGCACCATATGTAAATTTTTTAGTAAATTTTTTTGGAATAGTTATAGATTTTGCCGATACAATATCTTCTAAAACAATAAAAGCTTTAGGCATCGAGGAAAAAGAAAAGAAAATAACTCAAGAAGAAGTTAAAAGTGCTTTGTCCTTAGGAGTAGAAGAAGGTACAATAAAACAAACTGAAAAGGAGATGATACACAAAATATTTTTATTAGACGATATCCCTGTAGAAGAAATAATGACGCCGCGAGCAGAGATAATTGCAACAGAAGAAAACAAAACAATTAAAGAAGTATGTGAAATTTTGAAAAAGAAGCCTGTAGAAAGAATACCTGTTTTTAAAAAAGATATAGATCACATAGTAGGAATTGTTTATACGAAAGACATAATAAAGATGCTAGCAGAAGGAAAAAATAAATTAAAAATAAATAAAATAATGGAGAAGCCTTACTTTGTACCAAAAACAAAAAAAATAGATAAATTACTTAGAGAGTTTCAAGAAAGGAAAAAATATGTTGCAATTATAGTGGATGAATATGGAACAACACAAGGAATAGTAACCCTAGATGATATTTTAGAAGAAATAGTTGGAAGTTTAGAAGAAGGTAAAGAAGAGGGAGACATAAAGAAGATTGGAAGTAAGAAATATATTGTTAAAGGAAATGTCCCCCTAATAGAAATAAATGATAGGTTTGGTACTAACTTTAGCATAAAAGAATACGAAACATTAGCTGGCTTCTTGATAAACAAATTTGATTCATTTCCAAAAGAAGGAGATAAGATTGAAGTAGAAGATCTAGAAATAACAATTAGAAAATGTGATGGACCAAAAATAGAAGAAGTGATTATAGTTGACAAAAGATGACTTTTGGGGATACTCATTAAAAACAAAAATATTTTTTGGGACAGGATCTTTAAAAAAGATAGGGGAAATATTAAAAAGTGAGAATGTTAAAAGAATAACAATAGTATGTGGTAAATCTATAGAAAAAACAGATATCATAAGAAAACTAATAAAAAACATTAAAAAAACAAAAACAAAATATGTTATTTTTAATAAAGTGGAGCCAAATCCTAAAGTTACTATTTGTGTAGAAGCGAGTAAAATTGCAAGAGAGTTTAACAGCGAATATATCTTAGGGATTGGGGGCGGTTCAGCATTAGATACAGCAAAGGCATCTGCTGCTACATGTACAAACAATGTTGATTTAGAAGATATTATAAAAAATAACATACCATTAAAAAATGAAGCATTGCCTATAATTGCAATACCAACAACATCTGGTACTGCATCTGAAATAAATAAATTTTCTGTTTTAACGAGTAGTGCTGGCAAAAAAATTGTATTAAGAGACGAGAAGATAATACCAAAATTTGCGATAATAGATCCTATGCTCACAGTAAGTTGCCCAAAGAGAACAACAGCAGCAGCAGGTTTAGATACTATATCACACGCTATAGAAAGTTACTGGTCAAAGAAAGCAAATCCTTTAACAAAACTTTTTTGCATAGAGTCTATGAAAATCTCTAATAAATGGTTGGAAAAAGCCTACAAAGATGGAGGAAATATAAAAGCAAGAGAAGAAATGTCAAAAGCTAGTTTATATGCAGGACTTGGTTTCTCAAATACTGGCACAACAGATGTGCATAAACTATCATATACTTTAACTGAGAAATTTGGTCTGGAACATGGTTTTGCATGTGCGATTTTTTTACCAGAGTATGTAAAATTTAATGAAAAGGGTAATAATAAAACTCTGAAAGAAATTGCACAAGCTTTTGGAGAAAGAAATGCAAAAGAGTTAGCTAAGAGATTAATGCAAATAATGAGAAATGTCAATGCTCCAACTAGTTTAAGAGAAATTGGCGCAAAAGAAAAAGATGTCGAATTCATCGTTAATGAAGGATATTCCGAAAATAAAAGAAACAACCCTAGAAATATAACAAAAAAACAATTGAGAGAGATTATAAGAAAAATAATGTGATTCTAAAATTCGGAGCTTGCATTCATATATTCATCTCTACACTTATCAGAACAAAATCTCCTGCTATATAAATCACCTTTCTCTCTAGTCTCCAACTCTTTACCGCAATTAAGACACTTCCTTTTAATCTTAATATTTTTTGCAAAGTATTTACTATCTATATTATCAAATAATCTCATAAAAATCACCTTTGTAAATTTAACATAATAAACTATTTAGAAACAAAATTAAATTAAAGCAGATTGTTTTACAGAAAAGATTCTTTTCCCCGTAAATACTCGCTTAAAAATTTTTTAAAATCAATGTTAGATTTATATAAAAAAAATATCTGATCTTCATTTAATATTTTATATTTGGGAAAACAATTTACTATGGGCTCTTTTTCTGTTTTGGCTAAATCTCTTAAAATATCTTTTAAAAGGTCCGATACGCGGACATATTTTCTCTCAACTTCTACTACCCACCTTCCATCTTCTATCCTCGGACCTGCACAAGACTTTTTATGAGCCTCTAAAAATTTATCACTATTTTCAAAATCAATAACCTCCGGACCAATTTTCTTTTTTATTCTTTGTAAACACAATGATTCTAACTCAAAGATTAAAACTATGTTCTTATTCTCATCGGTCCAACACTCAAACCTGTTGATCACAAAATCGTTTATTGACAAAACATTGGTTATTTTTTTACATATTCTCTTCGATTGACCCCATACTATATCAGCTAAAACGTTTTTTGGATATGGCAGATAAACAGCAACTAATTCTTTCTTTGATAATATTTCTTTTAGCTTTTTTAATTCAAAATCTTTGTATTTCCTACCGAAGAAAAAATGCAAGGATGGTTTCTTTAGAAAGGCTCTAGCTGCCGCTATTATTCTTGCATATTGATTATAAGACAAAGCGGCAGCAACATTTCTATTCATATCCACAGGATCCACAACAATGAGATGAGAATTAAACCTTCTTATAGCATCTTGTTTCCTATAATAATTCTCAATGTCGATTACTTCATTAGACTTCCAATTAGATATAGCTTTCAAACAATTTAAGAAGTTACCATAATAAAGTATTAACAATTCACTCACATAACCAGGCAAAGCATTGTATCGTAACTCGGCACCGTAACTACCTATACCTTTCAAAAATTGTTTTAATAGTCTAATTTCATCTTTTTGCTTCTCAGAGAGTTTTTTTAATAAATAATCGTTGTGAAAGGGGGTTCTATCCACAGCACTCTTTAATTGATATGCAAAATCTACTTTATAGCTAGGTACTATCTCTATCTCATAACCATTTATCTTACCTTTAATATATGGGTGATCTGAAAATGATTCTTCAAAAGAATGTCCTTTGAAAAATTTTTTAGATATTGAAAGACCCTCTTCAATGAATCTCTCCTCGTTGAAATCTTTGGGAAAAAGAAGAAATATATCAATATCTTTGTCATTTTTCAGGTGAGTATTTCTAGCAAAAGAACCAGCTAATTTAATTTCTATATAATCAGGACATATTTTTCTTAGCCTCTTTATTTGCTCATCTAAGAAAGCAAGTTCTTTTTTATATTCATCTTCAGTTGGTTTTACTTTTCTTAAAACTATTTTTTCAATTCTATATATTTTTTGATTGAATTCTGACATGAAAAATAATATATAAGAAACCATTATATATTATTTTGTAATTATGGAAAGGATAAAACAAACCGTTGGAAAGAAACTAGTATCTTACGACAGAATTACAATATATGAAGGATTTCCTTATTTTTATTATGAAGTGAACCCTTTTGAATTTGAAAAAGAAGAAAAAAATCTTACTGAAATACTAAAAGGTCTAATAAAAGGAGAAATATCTTTTGATGAGGCAAAAATAAGAGCTTCTTGGTTAGATGATTTATTCTTAAAAGAGTTTAGAGAAAAAATAATTTCAACAATAACATACAAAAATGCGCTTTCTTTGTTCATCGATAATGAAGATATAAAAAAAATAAAGCTTATATCTATTGCACTAATAAAAAAATATCTGCCAAAAGTGAAAAATGTTTCAGAAGTAACGAATGAAACAATAGATAATACTATAGGATATGGTATTTTGGCACCTCTAATTGAAGATCAAGATCTAGAAGAGATTATGGTAAACGGTTACAAAAAACCAGTATTTGTATTTCATAAAAAATATGGGATGTGTATAACAAATATAGAAGTTGAACAAAACAGAAAAATAGATAATATAATACAAAGAATAGCATTAACAGTTGGAAAAGAAATTAATCAAGAGAATCCACTTTTAGATGCAAGACTTAATAGTGGGGATAGAGCTAATGCAACTCACTTCTCTGTAACTCCTGGAGGTCCAACTTTAACAATAAGAAAATTTAATAAAACACCTATTTCTATTATAGACTTAATTGTAAATAATACATTAAATAGCGAACTTGCAGCATTTTTATGGGTGATGGTAGAAGGATTAGGCATAGAACCAAAAAATATAATAGTTACTGGTGGCACTAGCTCAGGTAAAACAACACTATTGAATGCATTAACATCTTTCATAAAATACGATGAAAGGATTATAACAATAGAAGATACTCTAGAGCTTAACTTAGGAGACAGAGAAAACTGGATACAAATGGAATCACGACCTAGAATAAAAGGATACGAAGAAGTTACTATGGATGATCTCTTAAAAAATGCTCTAAGAATGAGACCAGATAGGATTATAGTTGGGGAGGTTAGGGGCAAAGAAGCCCAAACATTGTTTATAGCAATGGACACAGGACATGAAGGAATAATGGGAACTTTGCATTCGAATAGTGGAAAAGAACTAATACTTAGGTTAAAGTCAGAACCAATGAATGTCCCTGAATCAATAATACCTTTATTAGATTTAGTCATAGTTATGAAAAGGACATACCACAAAGATATAGGGATAATACGAAGGGTTGCAGCAGTATGTGAAATCACCAGTATGGATGGTAAGCCCTTGATAAGTGAGATATACCTACTCAACAAAGAAAAGGACGTTGTTGAAAGAACAGATATTCCTGCCCATTCTATAGAATCACTATCAGAAAAAACAATGAAGACAAAAAAAGAGATTACAAGAGAAATATTGGTAAGAAAGAAGATACTAGAATGGATGGTAAACAACAAAATCAGACAAAACAGAGATGTTGAGACAATAATCCAAACATATTATTCTAATCCAGAAGAACTTTTGAGATTGGTAATGAAAACAGATGATTTAGCTACTACTACTTAATTTTGAAAAAATTGTTTTATATTTTGGTCCATGCGAATATAAAACAGACTCTATAAGTTCAAAAGATTTAACACTAAAAGATTGATTAAAGTCTTCTTTATTTAAAATATCTAGAACTTCTAAAAAATTATCTTTTTGCATGTTTTTATTTCTAGCTATTGTTAAGTGAGCTCTAAAATTGTCATGAGTACCCAATGTCTCATTTATTCGAAATGCTAAGCTTTCCAAAAAATCTCTTCCTTTAATTATATCAATAAAAAGAACTCTATATTTGAAGTGAGAAAACCCTTTTATCTCTATATTAAATGGCTTAAAAGATACCTTATCTAATGCAGAGATAAGTTCATCCAATTTCTCTTCTGGCATATACCCAATAAATTTCAAAGTTATATGTAAATTTTCTTTTTCTACAAATCTTAAACCTTCCAAACATTTATTCTTCTTTAAGTTTAAAACTAAATTATTAATTTCTTGCTTTATATTTTCTGGAACCGAAACTGCAATAAATAGTCTTTTAGTGCTCATTTATTACACCTTTAAAAGCATTATAAAACTTTTCAAGTCTTTTGTAATTTTGAGATATTTTCTTATTTGAAATTTCAATTAAATAACTTAGATAATTTTCGTCCACCAAAATCTTGTTATCTTTGACTAGAGGTAAACTAACAAACTGCGTACCAGTTAATTCCAATAAATATTTTCCTTCTTCTGCGAATATTATGCCACCTCTCTTAATACCTGCTTTATTTTTTACTTCTAAAATTTTTTTAGCTTTCTCAAGATTTTTGCATCCTATGTGAATTATAAAGGGCTCCACCCTCAACCATAAAACTCCTTTCGATCTTTTAGCTAATTCGATCTTCAATTCCTGTAAACTTATTTTTCTATGCCACTTTGCATGAAACTTAGAATCTTTTTTATTTTCATCGCCAACTACATCAAGGAGCATTATTCTACCAGCACAACTGCTGCTAGTAAAATAATCTTCAGTACTATTTATCAACTTACAAAGATCTATCATCTGTTGATCTATTTTGTTACTTTTTATCGCATCTTCTAACGTTTTTGAATGTCTGTTTTTAATCATAGAAAATCTCTTTTCAGATATATCTGGCTTATTCAATTAAACCACTCTCGAAAAAAACTCCCTTATCAGAAATATTTAATAAACAAAAATTTCCATCTTTTAATGGTCCTGGGTTTATACAAATTGTTTTTCCAATGTTGTCAAAACCTTTTGCTTCATGAACATGACCACTCAAAACAACCAAAGGCTGAAAGTTCTCAATAAACGACCTAAGTTCTTTTAAACCTAAATCAACATTCGAATAAGTTTTGGATATTCTGGTATTGTATGGTGGGCTGTGAGTTACAATTATTGTTTTTTTCGAGTCTAATCCCAAAGAAAGTTT
This sequence comes from Candidatus Iainarchaeum sp., assembly GCA_026414365.1. Classification (GTDB taxonomy): domain Archaea; phylum Iainarchaeota; class Iainarchaeia; order Iainarchaeales; family SKW153; genus SKW153. Next base: position 231,481 of record JAOAJD010000001.1, read on the forward strand.
TTTAAGATATTTTTTGGCTTCTAACTCTGAAAGATTTAATTTATACAGAGTATTAATTGGCTTTGCTCCACCTAAACCAATAAAAGAATAACCATTATAACTCTCAACTTTTTTATGCAAGCAAACGCCCTCTTTCTCAAAGAGATTTAAAATCAATTCATCATCCATATTACCAGGGACTACAAAAACTTTTGCAAAAGACAATTCTTTTAAAATATCTTTTGCAACCTCTATCGAACATTCGTTTGTTATATCCCCGCTAAAAACAACAAGATCTATTTCCCCATTAAACCTTCTTCTCAATGCTCGAACTTTATTTATGTTAGAATGTATATCTGATATAGCCAAAATCCTCACAAGATTCACTTTTTAAATTTGATTATTATATTTATAATATTGATGAGAAATATGTTAAAAAGAATAATACTTTTGTTTTTTTTAGTTCAGATATCTTTTAGTGGTTTCTCTATAATTACTGTTTTATCTCCTGTAGAAGAAAATCTATTAAATAATGAAAGTATTACTATAGGTAGTGTACAACAAGGAGAATGTTTTGAAGTCATTGTAGCAAGAGAAGGGTTGAGAAAGCAGTATTGGGATGATGTCATTGTATCGTTACCTAATGACAAATGGAAATATGAATATAAAGTTGAAGATAAAACTATTTCTGTAGATGTTTGCGTTAAAAAAGAAGAAGCTGAAAATATCTACAACATCGGCATTTTATTAATAGATAACGAAGCGGTTATGCCAAAAGAAAAAGTAAATATTAAAGTCAAAGTAGAAGAAAATTTGATCAATTTTAAAGTAATAAAAACAACAGAAGTTGGAGAAGTCGGGAAGCCTATTAATTATAAAATTATTGTGGAAAATAAGTCTATCGCATCACACAAAATTTTAATAAACTCGGATTTATCAAAAGCATGGTTCACTGAAGTAATTTTTGAAGCACCGCCAAAGAGCAAAAGGGAGCTCAATGTTAGTATTACCCCTAGAGCAGCAGGGTATAAAAAATTTAATTTTAAATTTGACTCCTTAATTAATGGAAAGGAGCTCTCAAGAAAAGATACAGAAATCAAGATAAACCCATCTCTACTATCAAAACTTTCAAGCGCCGCATACAGTTTACCACTTTTTGATATTGTAACTTTACCGCAAAGACTCATCGTTTCAGCACTATTTGTAAAATAAAAATCTTTCTTTAGCTTAAATAAATAATTATGGACAAAATAATCAAATTCTCAAAAGAGGTAATTGAAGAGATTATAAAAGAAAATGTAGAAAATAGAGAGCAAATAAATAATATAAAAATGCGAATTGCAGAAAAATATAAGTTAAAAGAAATGCCGAGCAATGCAGATATATTAAAATATGCAAACCCTACTGACGAAAGGATAAGGAAAATACTTTTAAAAAAACCAGTCAGAAGTGCCTCAGGTGTAGCTGTAGTTGCTTTAATGGTAAAACCACATAAATGTCCTGGCAAGTGTATTTATTGTCCAAATCCGATTGAAAAGAAGTCACCAAAGAGTTACACTGGCCATGAACCGGCCGCAATGAGAGCTATACAATTCAACTTTTCTCCAAAAGAACAGATAAGAAATAGGATAGGGCAATTAAAAGAAATGGGGCACTCAACAGATAAAATAGAAATGATAATAATGGGTGGCTGTTTTTTAGCAATGAGCGAGAAATATCAAAATTGGTTTGTAAAAAGTTGTCTTGATGAAATAAATAACAAAGAATCAAAAAATCTCAGAGAAGCAAAACTTAATGCAGAGCATAGCAAAAGAAAACTTGTAGGCTTAACTATAGAAACCAGACCTGATTATTGCAAAAAATACCATATAAAAAGAATATTAAATTTGGGTGCAACAAGAGTAGAACTAGGCGTACAAATGCCATCAGATTTAGTATATAAAAAGGTAAGAAGGGGACATAAAGTTGAACACGTTATAGAAGCAACAAGACTTCTAAAAGATTCTGCACTTAAAGTTTGTTATCATATTATGCCTGGCATATATGGAATAGATATCGATAGACAAATGGATTTGCTAAAATCTATTTTTGAAGAAGATGATTTTAAACCAGATATGCTTAAGATATATCCTTGTTTGGTAATAAAAAATACAAAATTATATGATCTTTGGAAAGAAGGTAAATATAAACCTTTAAACGATGAAGAAGCAGCAGAATTTATTGCAGAACTGAAAAAGTATGTACCTAAGTGGGTAAGAATAATGAGAGTACAGAGAGATATCCCTGCAAAATTAATAACTGCTGGAGTTAAAAAAAGCAATCTTAGACAACTGGTAGAAGAAAAGATGAAAGAAAAGAATATTATGTGTAATTGCATTAGACATAGAGAAATTGGGATAAGAGAGATAAAAAAAATTAATACACCTCAAATTGAAAGCTTAAGAATAAACAAAATAGAATATGACGCAAGCAAAGGAAAAGAATTTTTTATAGAAGCTGTTGATAAAGAAGATTCATTATATGGTTTTTTAAGGTTAAGAATCCCATATGAACCATTTGTAAAACCATTAAATAGAGAGACTGCTCTTATAAGAGAACTGCATGTCTACGGTAGTGCTTTGCCTATTGGCATAAGAAAAGAAGATGCAATACAACATAGAGGAATAGGTAAGATGCTTATGCAAGAAGCTGAAGAGATAGCTACAGAAAAAAATATGGAAAGTATAGCCATAATTTCTGCTTTAGGAGTTAGAGAATATTATAAAAAATATTTTGGCTATGAAAAAAAAGGAGTTTATATGTGGAAAAAAATAACATAATTTTATCTTGGTTTTATTAAGAAAATGTTTTTCTGTAAAGGTGTTGTTATTTCAATATCATCTTTTTTTATCAAGATGTCTACTTCAGATCTTAGTCCATATTTGCCTTTAAAATAAATACCTGGTTCTATAGTATAAAGCATATCATAGTTAAGCCTTCTGCCAGACTTTTTACCTATTTTTTCTTTGCCGTGAACTTTAGTTATGCCAAGAGAATGACCAGTACTATGAATAAAAAATTTCCCAAAACCCTCGTTGCTTATTATATCTCTTGCTATCTTATCCACTTCTTTAGCTTTTGGCAGATCATATATGTTATCTTTTATAAAAGAGATTGCTTCATCTCTTGCTTTTACTATAATCTTAAAATAATTGTTTATCTCTTTAGGTATTCTTTTACCATAATACGCCATCAAAGTTATATCTGCATAAGGAGAAGCCCTTTTTCTATCTCTTGCCCAAAAATCTAAAAGAATCAAATTGTTTTCTCTAAGAACTTTATTATTATCAAACCTATAGTGAGGAAAGGCAGAATTTTCATTAAAAGCCACAATACAACCAAAATTGTCACTTATTAGCGAGCTGTTTTTATAACTGGTCTTTACAAAATCTCTAATTTTAAGTTCATCCAAATTACGTTTATGTTTTATTAAAGTAAAGACACTCTTAAATATTCTGTTTAGTCTATTAGAAGTTTTTTTGTGACTTAGTATCTGACTAAGAGTATACATAATATCCCCTACAAAAACGCAAAAATAAAAAAAGAGTATTTATAAATATATAATTAGTATTATATTAAATATAATATATTAAGAGCATGTTAAAGGAGATTTTAATGAAAAAGTCATTAATTGCAACATTGGGCATAGGAAGAAAAACTTGGGGACATGTAAAAAGGCTTATAGCAGAACAAGATTGGGACAAAATAATTATAATTTCCAATGAATGGGGAAAACAACACTTTGCTCCAGATAAAGAATGCGAATGGATAATGGTAAACGACAGATCAGGTTTTGACTCTATAAAAAGTGAGATAAAAAATAAATTACCTGAAGGAAAGATTGCAATCTCTTTGATATCAGGCAGTGGCAAAGAACATATGGCTTTAATTGCCGCATTGAAAGAAGAAGGCAGAGATATAGAATTAGTGACAATAACAAAAGAAGGAATAAAATATTATTAAAAACAATTAGAAAAAAGCATGTTTGAAATAATAGCTACCCTAATAATAGCAATCTTGATTATAACTGTTATTTATTTTTATAAAAAGACACAAGAGCTTTTTGAAATAATTGAAAGAATAAAATTTGAAAAGAGAAGCCAATCTGTAAGATATGGTAAATTAACAGAACAATATATCCCATTTACTGAAGAATTTCCTTTTGATTCTGAAAATTTTAGATTTATTGGCAACCCTATAGATGGAATTGCATTTGAAGAAAATGAGATAATATTTTGTGAATTTAAGGCATCAGACTCAAAACTAAATGAAAAACAAAGAAAAATAAAAAAATTAGTAGAAGATAAAAAGATAAGATGGTTCGAGTTTAATATGAGATAGGGAATCTTAGAAAAGCCGCAATGCCACCGACGGAATCTAATTTCTTCTTTGCTTCACACTCAGAACTTATTATTCTTATCTTACCACCTTTATCTTCAACTCTCTCAAAAATCATTTCTAGAGAATCTCTCTCTTTATGAAAAAAAGAATCGGAGACCAGAAGTATATCTATTGCACCTAAAGATGCTGCTTTTTCTACATCTTGTAAAGAATAAGCCACTGGTTTACTTTTTCCCAAGTATTCAAAAAATTTTTCTATTAAATTGGTTTCTTCTAGAATTTCCATCTGACCAATCTCTTTTAAAAAACTCTCATTTTGCATAAGCTCATTTATCCCAGTTTCTCCAATACAGGAAGTAGAAACTAATACAACCTTCTGCTTAAATGAGTTTTCCATTAAGAATTTGTAAAGTATTTCTTTTTCGAAACCTGGGCCTGCTATAACCAGAATATTTGGTTTGTGATTATCAATAAGCATTTTTAACTCTTTGTAAGAAGCTTGACTTTGTTGGCCAAATCTTTTACCAGATCTCTCTAAAGAAATTTTTGCTATTAGCTCCTTTGAGAAATCTTTCAACAAATAAAACTCTGCACTCTCATCATCAATTAACAAAACATATAATTTCTTTTTTGGATTTTGTGTTCTTTTTATTTTCTCGATCTGCCAATCATAAAGCCTCTGTTTTTTTAATTTTAGTAAAACTCCTGGCAATAAGTCTAAAGTATGAAATGCTCCTACTTCAATATATTCTTCTGGATAACCAGAAACTATTTTTCCAGAAATCCTGAGCAGATCTTTACTGGCTGAAAATTCAACCTTGGAAACTTCTAACTCAACAAATATTTTTAATCTAAAAGGTTTCTGGTAATTGTTAGTAGGTTTTATCTTTCTTTCACTGTTTCCCTTGACAATATCCCCTATATCTAAGATTTTAGATATGTGCCAGAGATCATCCAAAGATTCAGGTAATATTTCAATATAATTATTCTTTTTATCTAAAAAAATCACTTTCATATTTAAAACTTAACAAATCAAAGATTTAAATCATTTGTATTTAATAAATCTTAATGAAAGAGGATTCAACAAAGCAAAGAGTAGCGGTAATAGAGTATAAGCTATGCCAACCAGAGGCATGTGGCAATTTTTTGTGCATAAGAGTTTGCCCAGTAAACAAAATGGGAAAAGAGTGTATTAAAAAAAACATTGAAGAAAAACCAGAAATTGATGAAAATCTTTGTACTGGTTGCGGGATTTGCCAAAAGAAATGTCCTTTTGAAGCAATTCATATAATAAACATATCTACAAAATTAGGTAAGCCAATTCACCAATATGGAAAAAATGCTTTTAGGTTGTATAGACTTCCGCTACCAAAAGAAGGTTTTGTTGTTGGAATAATAGGTAAAAATGGTGTTGGGAAATCTACTGCCCTAAAGATAATATCAGGTATATTAATCCCAAATTTAGGTAATTATGAAGAAAAGGAAAACATAGAAAAAGTTCTGGAATATTACAGAGGTAATGAAATATATAAGCTCTTTGAAAAAATAAAAAATAAAGAAATTAAAATATCTTATAAACCACAAAATGTAGAAATAATCCCAAAATACTACAAAGGAAGAGTTATTGATATTTTAGAAAAACATGATAGAGAAAAAGTTGATAGGATTATTGAACAATTAAACATAAAAGATTACTTAGATAGACTGTTAGAAAACTTAAGTGGGGGCGAACTACAAAAATTAGCAATAGCACTCTGTATTTTAAAGGATGCTGAATTATATGCCTTTGATGAACCATCTTCTTATTTAGACATATACGAAAGAATGAGAATAGCAAAACAGATTAGAGAACTAGCAGAGAAGGGCAAAAGTGTTATAGTAATAGAACATGACTTAGCTTTATTGGATTATCTTAGCGATTATGTTCACGTTGTGTTTGGAAAACCTTCTGCATATGGTGTTTTCTCAACAATTAAGAACTCTAAGAATGGGATTAATGAATATTTAGATGGGTTCTTAAAAGATGAAAATCTAAGGTTTAGATCTGAAGAAATTAAATTCGATGTAGTAGCACCAAATATTGTAGAAAACAGGAAGATATTTACAACATACCCAGAAATGAGAAAAAATTACGAAAATTTTAGATTAGTTGTAGAAGCTGGTGAAATAAAGAAAGGTGAAGTTTTAGGTATTTTCGGGCCAAATGCAATAGGGAAAACTACTTTCATCAAAATGCTTGCAGGAGTTGAAAAACCAGATAATGTAAATTTAGAATGGAGATATAAGATTGCATATAAGCCCCAATATCTTACAATAGACGAAAACATCTTAGTTAGAGAATTCTTAGATAAATCTAATATTGACAAAGAATTCTTTAACATGTGGTTTGAAAAAAAATTAGATTTGAAAAAATTATTGGATTGCAAACTATCTGAGCTTAGCGGAGGAGAATTGCAGAAAGTATCGGTAGCTGCGACAATTTGTAAAGACTCAGACATTATTTTATTAGATGAGCCTTCTGCATATGTAGATATAGAAGATAGGTTAATAATGGCTGAAGTTATAAGAAAGGCTGCAGAAGTAAAAGAAAAGCCTATAATTGTAGTAGATCACGATATAATTTTTGTAGATTGTGTCAGTGAAAGAATAATTGTGTTTGAAGGTAAACCTGCTTTTGAAGGTAGAGCTACAAGAGCTTTAGAAAAAAGAGAAGGTATGAATAAATTTTTAGGTAATATGCAAATAACTATGCGCAGAGAAAAGACAACAGGAAGACCAAGGATAAATAAATTGAATTCACAACTTGATCAAGAGCAAAAAAAAGAAGGGAAATATTATTATCTTTACTAAACATTTATCTTACACAAACTAATTTTATTTCAAAACTTATGGGTGCTTTATTAAACTTACAACTAAAAGTTGTATTTTTTTGAGTGCAATTTAAGTCATAAACTTCAAATAACTTATTTAATGAAATATTTGAATTATCAATATTACAACCAGCCTCATTGTATATTATCTGGGCGTTTGTTTGTATTAGCGGTACTATTTGTAATTTTTCATAGGCCAAATCATAATTAGCCTCTAATTTAGTGTTATAGTAAGTTGCATAATAATTACTAAAGGATATTATAAGCAAAATAACTGCCAAAGATACTAAGCCAGCATATGTCGCTTTTTTATTTAACACAAAAATCACTTTGTGCAATAATTTGCTATTATAGGATTTTTAGCATTATTTTCATTATACCTAACTACTACATAACATACAGAATTTCCTGATAAAGAATCTGAAATACCATAACTACTTTTATCTAAATCATTTCCTAAACAAAGATTTGCTATTGCAAAATCAATACCATAAGAACTATCTTTGAGCTCATAGTAGGGAATAGCAACATCAGAAACAAAAAGATACAAAACAACTAATGCCATGCAAGCTAAGATTGCATCTACAGTAAAAATAAATGCCTTTCTCAAAAAAATCACCCTTTATAAACATAGATATATAAAGTCCTAGGTTCTAACATACAACCATCCACATTCTTCAAACATTTGTTAAAGTCCCCATAACTAATATTTTGTCTATTTTGAGAATAAAGAATAATCCTTTTGGTTATGTAAAAGAAGTTTTTATCATAAGAAGATGGGAGAGTATCTAAGTAAATATCGCAACCATAACCACTAGGAGCATTACAATCATTTGGCAATGTAGTTAAGCAATTTGGAATAACAAATTTTAAGTCACCATTATTATTAGTAACATAGCAGTGATTAGTATCATAAACCAAATCAGTAGCTGCTATTTCGCTAATTTTTTTTATTTTATAAAGATCAATTTCTTGCATAGCATAATAATTAAAAAGCTCAACTATATTTAACAAACTACCAAAAGCAAATATTACAAAAATCAAAGAAAAAAGGAAATCTATTGAAAAGAGTTGAGCATCACTATTCATAAGGATCACTATAGACCTCATAATAACTATCGCATTCGATGGGTGGATTGTTAATAATGTTTGTAGAAACAATAGTTGGTTTGATGGGTTTAAAAGAAATAACACTTTCATAATTTGAATCTGTAGCTAAAAAAGAGAAAGGGTACGAAGATATTAATAATTGATTACTAAGAAAATAATAATATTTACAATTATTAGTAGAAGGCGAGGTACTATTAATAAATATAGAAGTTTGTGTATTGTAATCTATACTATCCAAAGATTTATCTAAATACACCACACTAAAAACTCCATAGTTAGTAATTTCAGATTGAAGGTTCATATTCATTTCATCTTGCGATGATTTTAAATTATATACAAAGGATATAAGGAAACTTAGCATAATAATATAAAACACTAGAGAAAACAATAAATCTAAAGATATTTGCGCCTTGATGTTACTTTTTCTAGTTGTGATATTAGTAGTTGTATGTTCACCCGATATGAAGATATAATTCATTAATAAAAGTAACTTTATAACATATATAAAAATGTATGGCAGCAATATTAAAACTAAAAAAGAGGTTTACCCTCCATCTCTCTTGGTTTTTTAATTTTTAATATTTTTAAAATAGTTGGAGCAACATCAATAAGACTCCCCTCTTTGAGCTTTAAATTCTTTAAATTGGGATCCTTCGAGACAATTATAAAAGGCACTGGATTAGTCGAGTGTGAAGGCTTTGGTTCGCCATTTGGATAAAGTTTATCTTCTGCACTTCCATGATCCGCAGTAATAACACAAATATAATCTTTTTCTAAAGCAGCATTAACGATTTTGCCAACACAATCATCAACAGTCTCAACTGCCTTTATCACAGCTGTTAAAACTGCAGAATGCCCTACTAAATCGCAATTGGCGAAATTTACTAATATGAAATCATACTTCAAAGAATTTATTCTTTTCACTGTTTCTTCAGCAATCTCATAAGCAGACATTTCTGGCTTAACATCATAACTTTGTAATTTTAAAGAAGGTATCATCACTCTTTCTTCATTAGGGTAGGGTTCTTCTATCTGTGAATTAAAAAAATATGTCACATGAGCGTATTTTTCAGTTTCCGCAATTCTGAGTTGTAAATAACCGTTTTTAGACAATAGTTCTCCTAAATTATTTTTAACCTCTGGAATTTCAAAAGCAACTTTGCAGTTAAGATTCTCTTCGTATTGTGTAAAAGTAACAAAAAATGTTTTCGGCCATATATTTCTTTCAAAATGATTGAATTCATCATCTAAAAAAGCATGACAAAGTTGTTTTGGTCTATCTGTTCTGAAGTTAAAAAATATTACTGAATCATTGTTTTTTATTGTTGCCAAAGGTTCTCCTTTTTCATTTACTATTACTGTAGGTTCTATATAATAATCTGTTCTGTCTCCTCTCTCATATGCTTTCTCAATCGCTTCTTTTGCGTTATTGGCTTTATGCCCAACACCTAGAGTTAGTAGTTCGTATGCTTGTTTTGTCCTATCCCAATTCTTGTCTCTATCCATTGCATAATATCTCCCTACAACACTAGCTATCTGACCAAAACCAATCTCCTTGAATTTGTCTTCTATTTGTTTAACATATTTTAATGCAGATCTTTCAGGTACGTCTCTTCCATCTGCAAAAAAGTGCACATAAACATTTTTGAAATCCTCCTTCTTTGCTAAATCAAGAAGTGCAAGTAAATGATATGTTGTAGCATGAACGCCCTCATCAGAACAAAGACCCATTATATGCAGATTTGATTTATTTTTTTTACAGTTTCTTATGGCTTCTAATAAAACTTTATTTTTGAAGAAATTGCCAGATCTTATCTCCCTATTGATTAGCTCATATGGTTGCCAAACAACTCTACCAGCACCTATGTGTAAGTGACCAACTTCAGAATTACCTTGACTTCCTGCTGGCAAACCAACATATTCACCAGAAGCTTCCAACTTAGTAAAAGGAAAATTTGCAATATAATAATCGTAATTTGGTTTTTTAGCTAGATGCACACAGTTTCCATTATTTGGTTCTGCAATACCCCAACCATCCATAACAATGAGAATTAATCTTTTTTTGTTCATTAATCAATCACCTCAACTGAAACATTTTTTCCATTATTGTCAAAAGCAGCAAAACAATTTATACAAAAAGGTGGAAAAGTTATTAAATGTATTTTGCCAAACTTTGGGAAATTAGTTAAGTCCACAAAAGATGGGTTGTTACCTAATGGGTGCGAATGCAAACTACCAACAATCTTTTTGTCAAAGGGTATTAACCAATGCTTAATAAAAACTGAATTTTTTGAATATTCTGCTGGCACAACTACAAACTCATCAACTATCTCATCTTTATCTTTTGCACTTAACAAACAAAAGAATTCATTTGGATAGAGCTTTTTTGAGGCAGCAAGTAAAGATAATAAAATAGATCTTTTTATTTTATATCTTGCCATAAAAATAATCTTATTGTTAGATTTTAAAATAAGAAACTTTTAACCCAGATAATAAAAAATTGTAGGGATTATCAAGAAAGACATTGCATTACTCCTCCTTATGCCAGAAGAGTTTGCAATGAGTCCTATCGCAGATGAAGTCAAAAAAAGAATTAAACCAATAAAACCTGAAAATACTGTTATAAAAAATATTAAAAATAGAAAGATAGACAAATTCACAAAAAGATAGTTTAATGAACTAAAAAGCTTAAAAAACAGAATAGCGAAAAAATCTGCTAAAAAATAAGAAATTGACCCGGCAACAAGACAACAAAATAAAATAAGAAAAAGCATATTATTATCTAAATAGACCAAATTCTTAATTGCCAAAGCACTCCCTGTTCTTGTTTTTCCTAAAACGAAAAGAACTAGAAATGCAAATACTGTAGAAGCTGTGTTAATAGCACCACTTATAGTCAAATATGCTTTTTCATCTATTTTACTATAAACCTTTTTTAACAAAAGTAGAGTATTGTTAGGTCCTAATGCAGGGAATATTGAGATAAATGCTGAAGCAATTGTCCCAAAAAGAGATTTTACTATATCTTGTTGATTATAACAATAATTACCACAAACTTGTCTTTTTATCTCTCTGTTGTTAGTAATAGAGGAATATAGCAAAGAAGCACCTGCAAAAAAACCTGTAGTCAATGGCAATATAGAATTTTGAAAGTTATTTAATGCCAGTAAACCTAAAAAACCAGATAAAAAAATGACTATGAATGACCAAAAGAGATTTTCTTTTTCAGTAGAAAATAACATAAGAAAAATAGAAATTACTAAAACATAAAGGGTTAAACTTTTTAGAATTGAGAAATATCTAGAGATAAAAAATATAAAAAAAGGTGAAACCAATAAACTAAAATACAAACCTAATATAGAACCAAGTAAAGCCAAACGTAGCGCATAAAATCCTTGACCTCTAAGTAAGAATCTATGAGTTGGCAATGGATTTTCACATTTATCTGATGCGCCTATTAAAATTGATGGAATCAAATCAATAAAACAATGAGTAACAGACATTGCAGAAATGACAACAACTAAAAAAACATTATCTAGAAAAGTTAAAATAGAGAAAGAAAAAGCTATTGTGTTTATATGAATACCGGGCATTAAACCTGTAAAGCAACCTAAAAGTATACCTAAAGATAGTGCATTAATTATTTCAAAGGCTTCCAATCAAAACAACCTCTTCTACTATAATCTCAAGATTTCCTTTGTATTCCTTCACTACTCCTTTTATCTTTAAACTATTGCCCTTTTTAACTAAAGATATTTCATCAACAGTTGGGTAAAAAATAAGACAATAAATATTCCCTTTATCTTGCAATTCAAAAAACAATATTCCTTTTGAAAGTTTTGCCCAACTGACTATCCCCTTAACCGAAATCTTCTTATCTATAAAGTTTTTATTTATGTCAGAAATTCTTAATTCAGTAGTTATGTTATTGCCCTCAAAAAAATGAATTAAAAATAAAATACCGAAAATTGAAAACAAAAGAGCTATTTTTCTTATTTTATAATCTGAGATATCTTGGGTTAACATTAAAAAATTTCAGAAGGAAGTTATTTTAATTTATTCGTTTATTGACGAAATAATCTTATCTGGCTTTTTACCAAACAAAGTCTGCTTAACAGAAACTTTTACTGTTGTCCCTTTTTTATACCTCTTACTTGAACTAACCTTATACTCTCCAGCACTTGTCATGGACAATAAATCAAAATCTTTTTCTACTATCGCAGAATCCTTATCAGAATATATTACTTTTGCTATGCAAATGTTCTTGGCATTAATATAAAAAAAGAAATAAATTAGCATTACCAAAAATATTGGTAAAACAGAAGAATAATAGGAATGAATAATCTTTGGTAACAGAAATGCTAGTATTATTGAAAGGCATAAAGCAGAAAAAAACAGAACATATGAAAAAAATTCATCCTTTTTAACAACTTTGCGAAGCTCAATAAAAACAAAGTAAAAATATAACAACAACAGGAGAAATAGTAAATAATATGCTTCGCTATAAAAATAACTAAACGGTAGGCATAGCAAAGTTAGAAATATTACCATTTGTATTTTAGATATAACTAAAGAGATTGGATATTTTTTATTGAAAAAAATATTACTAATACTGTTAATGGAACAATTAGAATTAGTATTCATATATATCAACACTCTATGTTGGTATTACACTGTTGGACACTGCCAAAACATACTCTTAACCTTGATGCACCTATCTGCGATTTCAACCCATTACACCAGTTAACATCAAATATCTTAGCTATAGATCTTATTCTAGAAAAACTAGAAAAATCTACAAAAACATTATAATCCCTGCCACTTATTTGTGTGTTAATATCTTTTAAGTATGTTGGTATATCAAACTCTGCTTGCTTCTTAATTACTGCCATCTTTGTGAAAAAAACTACTTTTGTCTCATTTAATTGACTGTGATAGTAAGATGCTACAATACCAATTATAAGAATAATTGTAGAAATAACAAAAATTAACTCAAAAGATGTTTGAGCCTTATTGTTTAGAACAAACACCATTTAAATTTCCTCCTGTTTTAGAGAAAGTACAACGATATAACCCAGGAGCATTTAAAGTAAAATTAGGACAAGGTATAGGATAATAAGATTTGGACAATTGTGAAGAATTGTTTGATGCTGGCTTATTTAGATAAATAATTGTATTTAAACTATTATTCTCACAAGAAATAGCAACTTTGTCAGGGATTAATAAATAGAAAGATAAAGATATGTTCCCAGAATACGAATTGATATAAATTAACATTGAAAAAATCTTTCTATAAGCCAAATTTGCTTCAGTTATTGTTTTTATGTCGCTGGAATACCCAAATACATTTTGAGAAAAATCTATGAAAACATTCAAAATAATTAATGACAAAATTAGAATAAATAAAAATTCGATACTTGTTTGTGCTTTTTTGCTCATAATTTTTAAAACAAAAAGTCCCATAAAATATCACCTGTAAAATGCAAGCATAAATAACCTAATAATACGGCTGGCACAAAAGGCGCACTTTCAGTAATTGTTATATAATCGATCCCTGAATGTTTAGCTAGCTCTTTTATTTTTATAACTGCTTCTTTAGTTAATCCTGCCGCACTTTTAGGCGTAGCAATCACCTTACCATATGGACATTCCCCTATACCTAAAAAAAACAAAACTTCATCTAATTTATTATTTTTTAACTTATTTAAAACACTTGTTGTTGAAGGGAAATCTATCTTTTTTATCACACCATCTTTTTCAACTATTAAATCGGAAACAATCATACCTTCTTTAATGTCTTTTATCTTAATCTTCTTTCGCATAGCGTTCCTTGAAAGAAAAATCAATTCAAAAAAAACAAAGATTAGAGATAAGATAATAAAATTAATAAAAAGATCTAGTAATACAGTTTGCTGAAATATAAATGAGAACAAAAAAATAGCAATTGAAATTAAATCAAATGTTTTTGTTTTTGCTATGTTGGTTAACAACAAAAAAACAAAAACAATTAAGAGAATTATGCTTTTTAAATGGCTAACTCCTAAAAAATTTAAGACAATTGGCAAAGAAGTATAAAAAATAGAAAAAATAAATACTTTACTAAAATTATTCTTTATACTTAAAAAAAAGAGATTTCTCAACTCGTTGTTTTTATAAAATCTTGAAAGTGTTATCAAAGCCGCGTAAGGAAACATTGCTAATATACTAAAAAAAAACAAAGATAAAGGAAATATTGGTAAGTTATATCCAAAAGAGAAAGTTTTGGCAGGGAAAAAGTTTGAAAACATTGAATAATTTATTGGGTTTAAAGATGCTATGGCAGTAAACAACTTTACATCGCCACCTGCCCAAAAACCAAGCTTCCAAAAGATGAGAGCGATTAAAAATGCTAAGATAGATGCTGCGATAGAAGAAATTAAATAAATAAAATTGTTAAAAAAAAGAGACATAATCAAATGAAGAAACAACCCAGCAAATATTAAAAAATAACTGAGATGATCAGGAACTATTCTCTCTTTCAAGTCTGTATAACTTGCGTATACTAATCCAAAAATAGATAAAAGAAATAAAAAAAAATAGATCAAAAGATTCACTGATTTAAGATGATTTTAGAGGTTATTGAAATTAGATATAACTGCTTCCCTTCGCTCATTAATAATGTCATTTATTACATTGATCACATCTAAAACTTTCGAAAATATTAAAATTATTACTGCCACTAGCGTCAAAGCTGTAGCTAAAATAAATAAGTATTCTACTGATATCTGTGCTTTGTCTTGTCTCTCCATATGAATCAAAGAACTATAAAATATATATTAATCTCTTAAGTATTCGCTAAGTTCCTTAAATGCGTCAATCGACTATTTACATCGGTGGTAGCATTATTTACAGTATTCTTACCTAAAGAAAGTGCGTTAGTTACAACTAATATAACAACCGCAGCTACAATCAATGCTGCACCTATAATTAGCAGATACTCTAATGCTCCTTGGGCCCTATTATCCATAGTTTACTCCTCCAAATTACTTTTTTATAATAATAAAAACACTTACCTATATATAAAAATTACTTATATATAAGACTATTCGTTTTTATTTAAATATAAAGTCATTAAGTAATCTTATTTACAAGATAAAATATATTGGCATTAATCTTAATTTAGTTCCAATAAGTTTAGAATACATCCTGATGCACTCCTTTATCTATCAAGAAGTTTAGTTCTTTTATTAATTTTTCCTTAAATAAATCTTACTCTGGATGTTTTCATAGAAGTTATTTCAACTATTAGTATATTTTAAAGGCCAAACGTACTCCATTACTTTTTAGGTTAGATTAAAGATAATCAATTAGGTGTTTAGATCTCTTATTTAAAATACTAACAAAGCTAACAATTATTTGTACTCATTACAAATATTTAAAGTCCTTAAAAAGCAGTAACTAAAACAAACCTAAGACATCATTCAACCATTTTATACCTTCATTCATAATTGTTTTTACAATAAGTATTAAAACAGCTACAGCAAAAAGGGCAGAAATAATAAGTAACAAATTTTCGATAGACGCTTGTGCTCTTTTGTCTTTAAACAACACCTATCCCACCTAACAGAGACATTGATACTATTTTTGCTCCTATATAACAAGCAGTAGCTAAAAAACAAAGTATGGGAAAATATATTAAACTCTTCCTTATGTTTCCATCTCTCATTATTGCTATCATAACTGCTGACATTACTGTCTCAAATATAATATAAAACTCTACACCTAAGAAAATCGTCTTTAATGTATTAAAAGCTTCTAAAGCTTTTTCTGGAGTTGCTATTATTGTTACAGAATTTATAAGAACTGTAGAAATAGATGTTGCAAAGCCAAATATTGCAGGAGCAACTATCGAGCCAGCAACAACAATAAATATTGTCTGCAATAGAGTTCTTGATTTTCTTTCCTTAGAAACCCTATGCATGGCTCTCGCATCTTCTGCTATATCCTCCAACAACTCTGACAAAGCTGCTCCTGCTCGCACAGCATCTATTATTATAGTAATTGTTCTTTTAACTAGTCTAGAATCAACATTTTCAGAGATGGATGAAAAGGCTCTATCTAGAGGATCTCCTTCCTCTAATTTTCTTACAACATTGTTTATCTCTTTTTTCATCGGCCCAATATCGTAAGAAGATATTTCTCTAAGAGCATACTCTATGGTTCCACCTGCTCTCAAAGTATCTGAAATTATTTTTAATACGTCCGGCAATGACTCTTCTATTTCATTAATTCTGTTTATCTCCATTAAGTATGGAAAAGATATAAATATATCAAATATTAAAATAAAAAAAGCAAAACTAAGAAGAGGAAAATCTGGCAAAATAACAAAAGTTAGTAAAGCAACTATAATTGCTAATAAAAATGAAAAGACAAACCAAAGAAGAGGACTTATCTTTAGTCCTATATTTTTTAGATAAATTTCATATTTTTCTATAAAATTCACCATTCTATCACACCTTTGGCTCTATCATTTTTAGATAGAAAGTCATAATAATTAAAACAACTGGCATAAAAACAAAGTAAAAGAATAAAAAAATACTAACAGGCAAAGAAAAAGATAAAAATCCAAAAGGCACAGAAGATATTGCACCTAATAAAGCCACAAAAACAGGGAATACTATTGCCCCTACAATAAACAAAACACCGAAGAAATTTAACTTTTCACCGAAATCTCTCACTTTCATCGTTAACTCAAAAGAAACATCTTCTGCAATCTTTGTCATCATAGTAGAAAGATTACCACCTGTACGCATAGCTCTAAGCATCTGCAAAATTGCTGATTTTAACGCTTTAGAATTTGTTCTTATAGCAAAATGCTCCAGTGCATCTTTAATGTCAGTTCCCTCTTCAACCTCTCTTATTGTTCTTGCAAATTCTTCTGAAAGTACACCATAATCAGAAGAGGCGATAGTTTGCAAAGTTTTGTAAAGTCCAACACCTGATTTTACCTGTGTAGCCATATGTCTTAGAGCGAATGGTAATTCAGTGTTTAAATCATCCGCTCTTTTTTTTGCTATACTAGATGGAAGTAGCAAAGCCACGCAAAAAACAAATATTGAAAAAGCGAATGCAAACAACGCACTTAACAAAAAGTTTGATAGTAATTTTATACCTAATATATCAGTAGATATGAATTCTATTTCAAAATAGCTACTTAGGACAGAAATAAAAACAAAAGATAATAGAAGAGATAAAATAAAGGCAATTGCACAAGCAACTAAAGAAATCGCTAAATATTGATGAACACTCAATCGTATATTTGCACAATATAATTGAAAAGCCAAAGACTTTACAAAAGATAAATTCTTTATTTTATTTAAAAAAAAATCAAAAAAATCTTTTAAAGATAGATATATTTTGCCCAATGCTGCTGCTAAAGGGGAGTAATATTCTACCATATCGAAAGATTCATCTTTACTCAATTGAGCAACTGAACCTTCATAACCTTTGAGTATTTGATCTCCTATAACTTTGCTTCTAATATCACCTATTTTTCCTTCTGCCTCTTCAAGAACAATACCTTCTCGTTTATATTTTTCTTTTATTTTTCTCACAATTTCATCTACTTTTTCTATATCAATTGGTTGCGAAACGCTCTCCTTTGTTTCTTTTTTTTCTTCTTTAAAGAATTCATTTTTTTTATTATCTTTCGAATCCCCCATATCAACCCTTCTTATCTAATAAATATTTTTCACATTCTCTTGAAACTTCTACAACATTTCTTATACCTTGTTTTCTAAGATTGTCTAAGAAATTAGCTCTTGAGTATACTTCTGCTTCTATTTGTTTCATTGTTAATCCTGTATATTGTTGTAAATCGTTTAAATATTTAACTTTAACGGCCACCTTTTCTATATTATCTTTCACTGGATCCCATATATATATTTGTTGAATTTTTGGTTTTCCTGAAAGCACATCTACAACTTCACCTATCTCAACAATTCTTCTTATTGTACCTTTTCTCTTATCATGAATTCTACTTTCTACAATAATTAAATCTAAACCAGACAACATTAAAACAGGAACATTCATAGGAGGACTTATTATTCTAACTATTGTTTCGTCTGCAGAGTTTGCGTGTATTGTACCCATACTACCCTGATGACCTGTATTCATAGCAGTAAATAAAGAAAATGCCTCTGCATGTCTTACCTCCCCAACTATAATCCTATCTGGTCTCATTCTTAGAGCATTTTTAGTTAGTATATCTAAAGATATTTCGCCTGTACCCTCAATAGTAGGAGGTCTAGCCTCCATTCTTATCCAATGTTTTAAAGGCAAGTTGAGCTCTGCTGTATCTTCTATAGAAATTATTCTCTCATAACTTGGAATAAAAGAAGATAAAACATTTAATAGAGTTGTTTTACCTGAGCCTGTACCGCCAGCAATTAGTATGTTTGCAGGTTTAACTTTTAAACCTTCTACACATAGCCATAAAAAAGCTGCAAGTTCTGTAGAAAGAGTATTAAAATCTATTAGATCAATCACAGAAAAAGGATCCTCTTTGAATTTTCTTATTGTTAAAGTAGATGAATCTACAGAAGCTGGTGGTATTGTAGCATTTACTCTGCTTCCATCAGCTAGTCTGGCATCAAGTAACGGCGAGGATAAATCAACTCTCCTACCAACAGAAGCTGCAATCCTGTTTATCAAATCTTGTATTTCTTTTTCAGTGAAGAAGACAACATTAGTTAACATCATTTCATACTTCCTATGGAAAACATATACTGGTTTTTTTGCCCCTATTACCATTATTTCTTCCAGATTATCATCTCTGACTAAAGGATCTATTAAACCATAACCAACCATCTCTCTAACTACAGCATCTGCATAAAAGTCCCACTTTGTTGGAGGAACTTTAAGCTCAGTTGATTCTTTTAGTATCTCAATAACTTTTTTATAGTAAGTTGTTCTCCTCTCCCTTTCGTCTCTTATTCTATATGGTGATATAGTTACTAATCTTGTAACTATTTCTTTAATTGTGTTTATCGTTGCTCTCTCTGCTGCCGATGGTCTGGGTACTGGAACGGTGTAAAGAAGAAGAGATTCTCCTTCTAACTTGTATATTTTCGTGTTACCGTAAGAATCTATTAAAACCTTCTTGATTTTTTCTAAATCATTGGTAAACTTCTCTTCTTCAGCTCCATAAAAGATAGCTTCTTCTTTTTGTTCATCGCTAAATTTTTTCTCTTCAGCAAAGATATTTTCATCAGCTTTCTCTTTAGAAGAATCTTCTTCTTTCTTAACTTCTTGACCTTTGGCTATTTCTTGCTCCTTAGTTTCTTTTACTTTTTTCATCAAATCTTTTAAATACTCTGGCATTTCATTAACTTAATAGTTTATTAGTATATATAAATCTTAATGTAAAATAAGAAAATGATTTAAGGAGTTATTTAGAAAATAGAAAAACAAAGAAACTTTTAATCACCAAATCTAAAGATTATTTAAACTCTTGTATCTCTCCTTTTAATTTATTTATAAAATCTTCAAAAGGTAATTGTATTAATTTATTATTCTGCCTTATAGTTACTGTTTTATTCTCTAATTCCTTTTTACCAATTGCTATTATATAATTGAATTTTTGCAATTCTGCATCTCTTACTTTTGCAGCTACAGTTTCTTTTCTAAGATCTAATTCTACTCTAAAATAATTACTCAAAAGTTTATTATAGATATCTAAAGAATAATCATAAAACTCTTCAGATATTGGAATTATCATTACTTGATTAGGACTTAACCACAAAGGAAATCTACCACCATAGTGCTCTATTAATATTCCTATAAATCTCTCAATCGAACCAAATACAACTCTATGTATCATTACAGGAGTGTGAGGCTTATCATCTTTTCCAATGTAGAATAACTCAAAGTTAAGAGGCATAAGAAAATCGAGTTGTACTGTAGCACATTGCCAAGTTCTACCTAGAGAATCTCTTATGTGAAAATCAATCTTAGGTCCATAGAAAGCACCTTCTCCTTCATTTATCTTATATTTTATGCCCAAACTGTCTAATGCTTTTTTAAGTGAAGAAGTTGCTTTCTCCCAAATTTCATCAGAACCCATTGAATTTTTTGGTCTTGTGCTAAGTTCTACGTGATAATCAAAATTAAACTTTTTGTAGACAAAATCTATTAGATCAATAACTCCTTTAACTTCTTGTTCTATTTGGTCTTCTGTACAAAAAATATGAGCATCGTCTTGAGTAAACTTTCTAACTCTCAACAAACCATTTAAAACCCCGGATAATTCATGTCTGTGTACTGTTCCAACTTCGGCCATTCTCAAGGGCAACTCTTTATAAGATCTTCTTTTTGATTTATAAATCAAAATATGACCTGGGCAATTCATAGGCTTTATTGCATAATCCTCATTATCTATCTTAGTAAAATACATATTTTCTTTATAATGATCCCAATGTCCTGATTTTATCCAAAGTGTTTTTTTCAAAATGATTGGAGTTATAACTTCAACATAACCTCGTTTGAAATGTTCCCTTCTCCAAAATTCCATTAAAGAATTCCAAATAACCACTCCCTTTGGATGGAAGAAAGCAACTCCTGGAGCTTCTTCTTGCATACTAAAAAGATCCAGTTCTTTCCCTAACTTAATATGATTTCTTTTTTTAGCTTCTTCAATTTTATTCAAATAATCATCAAGCATGTCTTTGCTTGGAAAGGTTATCCCATAAATTCTTTGAAGCATCTTGTTTTTCTCATCTCCTCTCCAATAAGCTCCACTAACTTTCAATAACTTTATTGCCTTTATTTTTGAAGTATAATCGATGTGTGGACCTCTGCAAAGATCAATAAAATCACCTGTCTTATAAATAGAAATTTTTTCTTCACTGGGCAATTCTTTAATTAACTCTATCTTATAAGGATTACTTTTAAACAATTCTAAGGCTTCTTCTCTTGTTATCTCTTTTCTTTCAAACCTATCATTTTTCTTTGCTAGTTCTTTCATTTTTTCTTCTATTTTTTCTAAATCTTCAGGAGTAAAAGGTTTGTCTATATCAAAATCATAATAAAATCCTTCCTCAATTGGTGGCCCAATAGTTGGTTTTGCATTTGGAAATATCTTTAAAACTGCAGATGCAAGTAAATGAGCACTTGAATGCCAAAATTTTTCTCTTTCTTCTTTGTTATTAAAATCTATCGTCATAAGGAAATATTACACTAATAATAAATAAATAATATTGGTTCAATTTGACTCCTGACTAAAAAAACAAAAAAGAATAAATTCAAAAAATGAAAAAATAAAAAATAATTATGGAAAGAGGACTTTGTGTAAAGTGTAAGGGCAGGTTGTTTTGTGGTTTGCATAAATGTCCCCTTCTTGAAAAGAAAAAAAACTATTTAAAAATAAAAGAAAGATTGAAAGATGAATTTATTGCATACACCCCTCCTTCCATCTTTATAACTTGGAAGAAATATCCAAAAGTTGACGTAGCCCCATTGGCCTCCTTTGATAATAGCAAAAAGGTTTCATTTTATGATATGCCAGAAAACTGGTTTGGATTGGATGCAAACAAGATTATTTCTTTTAGAGAATCTTTGATAATGCCTTACAAAAGTTTTGAAAAAGAAGATGCAGCAGAACCAAGTTATGAACTTTTAGAAATACAAGAATCTGCAATGACTATTGGTTCATTGATGAGTGAGTATGAAATAAAAGAAAAACCTAAGTTAGAAGTAAGTTTCTCAGAATACTATGCTCCTGTAGGTCCTAAAGCAGAAATGAAAAGATTTGATTTATTAGAAAACCCAAAAATTCCTAGGAAAGTTGATTATCTAAATTCTGACACTGATGCAAAAGCAAGTGATGCAATATATGAATTATATAACTCTGGATTTCAAGTAAGTTATTTATCCAAAATACTAAGTATTGGTACATTAGGAATTGAAAGAAAAAGAAAGTTAGTTCCAACAAGATGGGCAATTACCGCAGTTGACTCTACCTTGGCAGACAAATTAATTGAAGAGAAAATTAAAAACTATAATAAGATAGATTGTTATAAAATTTTTCATTCAGAGTATTTAGAAAATACTTTCTATATCTTACTTATGCCATACGAATGGTCTTTTGAACAATTAGAAGCATGGAAAGCAGGATCTTTCTGGAATAGATCGAATGAAGAAGTAGAGATAATCTCAGATTATGAATTATATGAAGGAAGAAAAGAATACGCAGCTAATGTTTCAGGTGCATACTATGCAGCAAAACTTGCAGTAGCAGAATATTTGGTAAAAGAAAAGATACAGGCTTCTGTTATTGTGTTTAGAGAAATAAGTGATAAATATCAAATACCTCTGGGAGTTTGGCAAATAAGAGAAAATGTGAGAAATGCCATGAAAAACAAATACGTAGAATTTAATAATTTAGATGATGCGCTTTTGCATCTCAGCAAGAGATTATCTGTTAACATATCTGCTTATACAAAAAAATCTGTTCTTATCGACAAAATAAAAAAGCAAAAAAGGATAATTGATTTTTTTTAATAAAGGTTCGATAAATTTAAATAAATACAAAATTTTCTTTTATTAAGAGATGAGAAATGAAAAATAAAATAAGATTGTTGTCGAAAGTTTTACTTGTTTTTATTCTTTTTACTTTCATTCAACAAAATTGCTTTTGCTTGGACACATATATTGAAAATATTAAATCATTAGATGTAAACGTAACACAAAGAATTATAGGAAAGATATCTGGAGAAGTTAGTAGAGGTGATGAAATAGAAATAAAAATAGGTACTTTTAAAGAAAATGAAAATCAAATAGTTCTAAAAAGAGAAGCACTAATGAGTATAAAAGGAAAAACAGTTTATGGAATTTTCGAAGAAGATAAGAATGAAAATGTTTTTGCAGTATTTAAAATTAAAAATCTTGAAGAATTCGGAACTGGAGATTTTAATATAGAAATAAAGTCTCGTGTAGTTAGAACGGCTGCCTACAAATTTGATGAAGATATTTCTATTGATCAAATAGAAAAAATTGAAGAGTTTTTAGAACCAACAAACTATATAGAAAGTGATGATCCTGACTTAAAAGTTAAGACAGAAATCGAATTTAAAAGTGAAAGTTTTTTGGATACTTTAGTTGATGTAGTCAGTTGGGTAAATAAAAACATCGAATATGACAAAAATAATTATGTTTATATTACAAATTCTGCAAGAAAAACATATATAGAAAGAAAAGGGGTTTGTGACGAATTTTCTTTACTAACTGCAGCTTTCTTGAGAATTAAGAAAATTCCAACAAAATATGTTGTTGGAGTAACTACAGACATGAATTCTTCTGGAAATCATGCCTGGTTAAAAGCCTATGGGAATAGATGGTATTATTTAGATCCTACATATAATCAAGTAATATTTCTAGACGCCGGGCATTTAGAGATTAGTGAAGCAGAAGATCCATCTAAAATAAAAGACTTTATTGTTAAAACAAAAACAAAGTATAAAATCGATATCTATGTGAAACATGAAGATCCTGAAGTACAAATAAATTCTTATGAGAAGTTTAGCAAAATGGTAAATTTTGTTATAGGTGCGTCTACTAGACCCAAAAAATGGGAAGATGCAAAGATATCAGTAATAGTAAAAAATATATCAAATGAAAATATAGTAATTCCATTTACTTTTTTAATACATGAAGATTTTGAAATAAAAGATAATTTTAAAAAAAATGTTTGGTTGAAAGAAAACGAAGAAAAGACAGTCGAATGGTTGATTAAAAATACTGTCGAAATAATTTTACCTTTAAACTATTTATATAAATACAAATATTTTGTGGTGACACCGGATCAAAATCAAGCAGGAATAATTGAAATTTTGCCAGGCCCTAAAGAAGAATATATAAGAATAAAAGACGTGTCTACAATAACTGACTACGATCAAAATGTTGTTTCTATTTATCTCAAATATGAGAACACTTTTGATGCAGTCAAAAAAGCAACAATAGAAGTATATTTCAACTTTAAATTGACCAAAAAAGAAGATATTGAACTTTTACCTGACTACAATTATATAAAGATTGAAATAAACAATCCACCAAATAAATATTTTGGATTCTATGAAATTTATATAACTTATGAAAACGAAAAAGAGAAATACTCTTTTTACCTATGGCCGAAACTACCTAGAATAAAAGAATTTATTCTACCAACAATAGAAATGCCGGATATAGAAGATGGTAACACATACTCTGATAATAACGAACAAATAACAGATGAAAATTATATTAATGATAAAAACGATGATGAAACAGATATTTTAAATGAAAAAAATAATAATACAGAAACTTATGAAGAAGTAGAAGATAGTTATGAAGATACTTCTAATAAAGAAAATGGTGATGAATTAATCACAAGATATTTTATTTATTCGATATTTATTATATCAACAATCCTATTTTTGGCAGCAATAGCTTTCTTAGTTTTAAAAAGAGTGAATTATTAAAAACAATAGTTACAAATAATTTATTTAATTATATAAAAACTATTTGCGATCGTAGTCTAGTGGTTAGGATAGGGCCTTGCCAATTTATAAACAAAATTAAAAAGCAAAAAGGCTCTGACCCGGGTTCGAATCCCGGCGATCGCACTAATACTTCATTTTTCATTTTAAATTATTACTAAAAAAGTTCAGTCAAAAAACTAATTTATTAAAATTTAAAAACAAGAAATTTAAATATGGGCCTGTAGGCTAGCCAGGATAGACCATCCGGCTTCGGACCGGATTGCGTGGGTTCGAATCCCACCAGGCTCATCAACTTAGGAGTTAATCTTTTTAATTCTTTTCTAACAAAAGGCTATTTTATAGGCTTGATTACCAAACTTGACCTATATTCAACTAAAAAAGGTGTGTAAATGAAAACTTGTATCAGTTGTAAAAAAGAGATTACAAAAGAATATGTTGAGTTCAAATGCCCTTCATGTAACAAACACAAGATAATAAGATGTTTACACTGTAAAAAAACATCAAAGGAGTATAGCTGTCCAGAATGTGGATTTTCTGGACCATAGGAATTGAGATAAATTAAAGGTGTGATTGTGGGAAGTACTATCCTAATATATAAAATAAAACCAAAAGAAGATTTTGATACAAAAAAAGTTATGGAAGATTTAAAAAAAATACAAAAAGGTAGATGCACTGATGCAAAAGAGATCCCAATTGGGTTTGGAATAAAAATAGTAAAGGCAGTAGTAATGGTGCCTGAAAAGCAAGAGAACATAATAAATGAAGTTACTGAAGAAATAATGAAGATAAATTCTGTTGAAGAAGCAGAGATAGAAGGAATGACATTGGCATAACAATTAAATTGATTTTTAAATCTTTCTTAAGAAGGACTTATTTATTACCCCAATAAAACTTATTTTGAGTGATTTTATGAAGAAACTAACCAGATTTGAAATTGCTAGACTGATAAGTGCTAGAGCACTACAATTAGCTTTAGGTGCTCCTTTGTTGATAAAAGCCGAAGAAAAAACAACAATGTTAGACTTGGCAAAAAGGGAGTTTGAAGAAAAAGTAATTCCGCTTACAGTATTGAGAGAATACCCTAACGGAAAAGTAGAAAAAGTAGAGGTATTTTGAAGAGGTGTTCTAAGTTGGGAAAAGCTGTACCAAAAATAATAAAAACAAGAGCGTTGCAGCTAATCGAGTTATATAAAGATAAATTCACTACCGATTTCTATAAAAACAAAGAATTTGTAAAAAGCCTAGAGCTACCTCTATCTAAGACAACAGTAAACAAAATAGTTGGTTATATAACAAGGGTAATGAAGAAGGCTTCTTCTCAATAAGATATTATTTTAGTTGGCTCATCTCTCGCTTTGTCTCTATCTAAAATATATAAACTCCCAGAAGCGGCATTTTCTAAATTTTTGTCGTGAGTAATAATAAATATTTGTTCAACTAGTTCAGGCAAATGATTTCTAAGCATATCAGCTAACCTAAAAACAGCATTACTATCTAAGTTATGTGTTGGCTCATCCAGAATAATCCAACCTAAATTTCTAGCTAAAACTAGAGAAACAGAGATTCTCATAACCAAAGCTACAGAACTTCTTTCTCCACCGCTAAGTATCCCATCTACACTAACCCAACTCCCATCCCTTGTGCACACAACAACTTCATAACTTGATTCTTCTATCAAAATCTTAGCACTGGTATAATCTTTATATGGATAAACTTTATCCCAAATGTTGTCCATAGCTTCATTTATCGCACCTAAGAGATAATCCCTTAATTCTACTTGCATCGAAACCAATGCGTTTATAAATATTTTCAGTTTTTCCATCTTTGTACTTGCTTTTTTTATAAAATTCTCGTAATTTTCAATTTCAGATTTTTTCTTTTCAAACAAAATAATATTTTTTTCAACCTCTTTTGAAATATAAAAATAACTTTCTAATTCTTTTTTTATTGATGCTTTGGTTTCTCTCAAAGATGAAACTAACTCCCGTTTACTCTCGATTAAGCTTTTATCAATATTGATTGAAGAAAGTTCTTTTTCAATATTTTCTAACTTATTCTTCTCAGCAACAATCTCAGATTCTAAAGAAATTATTTTCTTTTCTTTTTCTCTAACCATTTCTGCTTCAGATTTGCTCTTTAGCAAGATCTCTAACTCTTTATTCTTTTCTTTTATTGCCCTTCTAATTTCATCAGACTCTTTCTCTAAGCGAATAATCTTATTTTTACTATCACTCTCTTCCTTCTCCAACATATTTATTAATTTGTTATTTTCCTCTACAAGAGTTTGTTTTAGCTCTTCTTTCACAGGTTGCGAACAAACAGGGCATTTGTTTCCTAAATTTTTCAGATCGTATATCATCTTTATAGCTCTTTTCTTATTGGAAGATATCTCTCCCAAACTTGAAGAAATTTCAGAAATGTTCTTTTTAATTGATTGCTCTTTTGATTCTAATTCATTTATTTTCTGATTTATCAAATCTATTTTTCTGTTTATTTCATTTAAGTCTAAAAAAGACTTTTTCGAAATTTCTTCTTTATATTCTAAAACCCTCTTATTTATAGAAGAAATTCTCTCGATACATAATGCTTTATTTCTCTCCAAATAAGTTTGTCTCTCTAATTTTTCCTCTTCTTTTTTTAGAGATTCTAATTGAACAGAGATTTCTTTGTCCAATTCTTTAAGTTTTTTCTCATTGTGCTCTATGTTTATCTGAATTTGTTTTAATTTTTCTCTAGCCGCTACTAATTCTTCTTCAGAAAAACTTTTTTTTAATTCTTTCAAAACTCTTTCTCTTTCCTCAAGTAATTTTTTTAAATAATTTAACAAAGAAACTGCATTGGACCTTGCTAATTCATATTTATCTAACTGCAGAAGTTGGTCAAATTTTCTCTTTCTTTCTGAGGCGCTAAGCTTTAGGAAATAATCTAATTCATTTTGTTCAGAATAAACTGCTAAAACAAACAACTCATAGCTAACTCCTAATATTTCCTCTATCTTAGCATTTACGTCTTTTGGTTTTGGACCAAATATTAGCTTTCCACTTTCGTAAAGATTTGCTTCACTTGCACCCTTCCTTTTAATTTTTCTTTCTACGCAATATGATCTTTCATTGTAGTCAAAATCAAGTTTCAAAATAGCATAATCTGCTTTATTTGGTTTTGAAGTAATTAAATCGTCTAAAGTTACTTTTTTTGATGACAATGCTGGAAAAGTACCGTAAAGACAAAAACAAATTGCATCCATTATACTTGTTTTACCTGCACCCATCACTCCAATAATTACATTTGTCCCTTTAGAGAAAGTTAACTCCGTTTTGCAATGGCACTTCCAATTTTCTAAATATATTTTGTTTATCATTAATATAAATTATTCAACTAAAAAACATTAAAACATGCGGTTGTAAATATTATTTACTTAAAAATAAAAATTGCTAAAAACATGCTAATTTAAATTAATATTTGCTCCAAAGAATAAAAGTATGAAGTTAATAATTACTGAAAAAGAAATTGCGGCAGCAAAGATAGCTGAAATATTGGCTAACAAGAAAGTGAGCAAATCTATTTATGAGAATGTACCAATTTTCCCTTTCGAAAAAAATAAAATAAAATATATTGTATTTCCTCTAAAGGGCCATATAGTAGATGTTGACTTCCCAAGTTATTATTCCAGTTGGGTTGGAACAGACATAAAAAAACTAGTTTTTGTGGAACCTATTTATATAGAGAAGGAAAAGAGAATAGCAGAAGCGCTTAAGAAAATTGCTTCAGAAGCAGATGAAGTAATAATAGCAACAGACGCAGATAGAGA
Source organism: Candidatus Iainarchaeum sp. (assembly GCA_026414365.1). Lineage (GTDB taxonomy): Archaea > Iainarchaeota > Iainarchaeia > Iainarchaeales > SKW153 > SKW153. The sequence continues at coordinate 260,142 of JAOAJD010000001.1, forward strand.
AGGTGAATCTATAGGAGTTGAGGCAATAGAAATAATAAAAAAAATAAAACCAAACGTTAAAATAAAAAGAGCGATATTTTCAGCTATAACTCCCAAAGATATAAATGAAGCATTTTCAAAATTAGAAGAAGTTGATTATAATTTGGCTGATTCTGCTAACTCAAGAAGAGAAATAGATTTGCTGTGGGGAGCTGCACTAACAAGATTCCTTTCTTTAGCCACAGGTAGACTTGGAAAAGACTTTTTATCTGTTGGCAGAGTACAAACACCTGTGCTTTCATTAATAGTTTCTAGAGAAAAAGAGAGAATGCAATTTAAACCAAAAAAATATTGGGAGATAAAAGCAATATTCGAAAAAGATAAACAAACTTTTGAAGCATATCATAAAGAGGGTAAATTTTGGGAAAAAGAAAAAGCAGAAAGAGTATTTAAAAATAAATCAGGGTATGGGATAGTTAAAGAAGTGAAAAGTAAAGAAAAAATAATTAAGAAACCTCTACCTTTTAACACCACAGAATTCTTAAGATCTGCTACAACTATTGGCTTCAGCGCACATGAAGCTATGTCTATAGCTGAATATTTATATCAAAGTGGGTATATATCGTATCCTAGGACTGATAATCAAGTATATCCTTCAACAATAAACCTTAAAGAAATATTAGAAGAATTGAGCAAAAATGAAGATTTGGGTAAGGATGCGAAAGAAATACTCTCTAAGAAATCTATAAAACCTTCAGCAGGAAAACAAACAAAAGACCATCCTCCAATATATCCTGTGGGAAATTGCAAAAAAGAAAATGTTAACGCAAAACAATGGAAAATATATGAGTTAGTAGTAAGAAGGTTTCTTGCAACTTTGGCGGAGGATGCAAGAGTTAATAGTACTAGCATACTTATAGATTTGTCTTCAGAACCGTATGTTGCTAATGGACAAACTGTAATAGATCCTGGTTGGAAAAAATATTATCCTTATTCTAAACTTTCAGAAGTAATACTGCCACAAATAAAAAAGAACGACAAAGTAAAATTAATAGATCATAAGTTGGAAGAGAAAGAAACAAAACCTCCAGAGAGATATAGTCAATCGGCTTTGATTAAGCTAATGGAAGAGCTTGGCTTAGGTACCAAAGCAACAAGAGCCGAAATAATACAGAAGTTGTATCAAAGGAGATATATACATGGGTCTAAAGCAATTGAACCAAACAATTTAGCTTTTGCAGTTATTGATGTTCTACAGAAAGATGCTGAAAAAATAACAAAGCCGGATATGACTGCCGAACTAGAAAAAGAGATGGATTTAGTAGCAATTGGCAAAAAAAAGAAAAAAGAAGTTGTAGACGAATCAAGAAACATGCTTAAAGAAATAATAGATGAGCTTTGTGAGAAAAGAGAAAATATTTCTAGAGAAATTAAGAAAGCTTTAGCAAAAGATGCTTCGATAGGCAAATGTACTGTATGTAATGGAGAATTGAGAATTATAAACTCAAAATTTGGAAAAAGATTTATAGCATGTTCTAACTATCCAAACTGTAAAAATAGTTTCCCTATGCCCCAAAAAGGAAAAGTAACTATTGAAAATAAAATATGCAATTATTGTAACAATCCTATAATAAAAGTAAGTATGGGTAAATCCAGTTATAAAATGTGTATAAACCCAAATTGTAAAAGCAAAGAAAATTGGAAAACAAAATAGAAGTAGTAGGAAGGGGAAAAATAAAATGGTGAGCCCAAACCCCTTCCTAAAAATAATTTATTTGTTTTTTATTGGATCCCCCAATTTATAATAGAATTATAATCCTGATTTATATTTAATATTTAATTAAATTTTGTGTCCTTTTAGACACATTTAAAAACTTTTAGATGTACTAAAAAATATAAATATGGTTGGTCAAAATGTCCGTTATAAAAAAACCAGACGATGAAATAAGACTAAAAATAATAGAAGCTCTAATGCAAAAGAAAACATCTATGCCAAGCATAAGAGAGATACAAAAAAGAACTGGATTGCATAAAGCAACAATAAAATCATCTTTAGATTTTCTGGAAAAGGAAAAAATATTACTTGGATTTGGCCCAAAGATTAACTTTAGAGGTCTTGGTTACAAACTAGAAGTTATTGAAATGTTACAAATAGATACATCAAAAAAAGAATTATTTGGAAAGTTTTTAGACGTTGCTAATAAGGATCCAAACTTATTTAGATTGTCTGCTACGATAGGTTCTGGAACTTGGAACATAATTGCATATCATATATACAAAGATGTTGAATCTTATCATAAAGGGACACAACAGAAATATTATGAAAAAATAGAAAACATATATGATCTAGTAAAGGACAGACAAATATTTTATGCAACAGAACCACTTTATAAAAATGCATCAAGAACTGACTCTGTATTAGAGATAATAAAAAAGGAAAGAGGTTATTAATGTCTACAAAAATAGAATTATTTTTCGATAAAAGCTTGGAAGAAAATGCTAATTACTACTTTGAACAATCAAAAAAATTAAAGAAAAAATTAGAAGGATTGGAAAAAGCGTTAAAAGAGATGGAGCAAAAATTAGAAGATGCCAAAAAAAATGTTGTTGAAAAGAAAGAAATTAAACTAGAGAAAAAAAGGAGGAGAGAGTGGTTTGAAAAATTCAGATGGTTTTTTACCTCTAACGGATTTTTAGTAATAGCTGGTAGAGACGCAACAAGCAATGAAGTAGTTGTAAAGAAATATATGGAGAAAGATGATTTGTATTTTCATGCTGATGTTTATGGTGCGCCGCATGTTGTACTAAAAACTTGCAAATCAGAGATAAAACAAGAAGATAAAGAAGAAGCAGCTACTTTTGCAGCAACTTTTTCAAATGCGTGGAAAGATGGAATAAGTTATGCTAACGTTTATTCTGTTAAGCCAGAACAAGTAACGAAAGAAGCACCTACTGGAGAATTTCTTACTAGAGGGGCTTTTTACATCAAAGGACAAAGAGAATGGTTTTATAAAGTTAAGTTAGAGTGCTTTATTGGCATAGAAAAATTTGAAGATTCTTATAGAGTTATGGCTGGTCCAAAAAAAGCTGTAGAAAAAAAATGTTTTGTCTTTTTTGAAATAAAACAGGGAAAAAAAGAAAAAAGTGAAGTTGCAAAAATAATAAAGAATTATGTTAAAGAGAAGTATGGTATTGATCTAAACCTAGATGATTTAATTGCAGCTATGCCTAATGGCTATAGTGATGTTATCATAAAATAAATTTGCATTAAAATAAATGAAGGTCAGAACAAATAAAAGAAAGTCATTATGATTTCTTATAAAAAATTATCTTATATAGGTAGGCTTAAAATTCACATATTGTTTGCTAAAGGACTCATAGCTATCGCTTATCTCTTTGCTTATTGTTGGATAAATTTTTTGCATTGCTTTTTCGAAATGCTCTTTCTTAACTTTGCCTGCTTTGTTCTTATTCTCCCTTATGCATAACAATGCTGCCTCTCTAACTAAACCCTCTATGTCTGCACCAGAATAACCTTCAAGCTTTCTAGCCAGCTCTTGAAGATTAACACTATCATCTAAAGGTACATTTTTAGTATGAACCTTTAATATAGCTAATCTTGCTTTTTCATCTGGAGCTGGGACATAAATCAATTTATCAAATCTTCCTGGTCTTAACAAAGCAGGATCTAAAAGATCTGGTCTATTGGTAGCTCCTATTACTACAATATCTTTTATAGACTCTATTCCATCTAACTCTGTTAAAAGTTGGTTAAGCGCAGAATCATAAACTCTTGTACCAACTGAATCTGCATCACTCCTCCTAACAGCTATGGCATCAATTTCATCAAAGAAAACAACTACAGGACTAACTTGTCTTGCCTTTCTGAAAACGGATCTTATTCCTCTTTCTGTTTCTCCAACCCATTTACTAACCAATTCAGGTCCCTTTATTGAAATGAAGTTTGCCTCAGATTCTGTAGCTACTGCTTTAGCTAATAAAGTTTTTCCTGTTCCTGGTGGACCATAAAGCAATATCCCTTTTGTTGGTCTTATACCCATTTCTTTGAATATTTTTGGATTTTTCAAAGGCCATTCTACAGCCTCTTTTATCTCTTCTTTAATTTTATCTAATCCTCCTATATCCGCCCACTTAACATTCGGTATTTCTACAGTGATCTCTCTTAAAGCAGATGGTTGAACCTCCTTTAATGCATCTAAGAAATCATCCTTAGTAACCTTTAAGGATTCCAAAATCTCTTCAGGTATTGTATCTTCGTCAAGATTTATCTTTGGTAAATACCTGCGCAAGGCTTTCATAGCTGCTTCTTTCGCTAAAACTTCTAAATCTGCACCAACAAAACCGTGAGTTATTGAAGCTAAATAATCTAGATTTACGTTTTCATCTAAAGGCATTCCTCTTGTATGAATTTGTAGTATTTGTTTTCTACCTTTCTTGTCAGGCACTGGAAACTCAATTTCTCTATCGAACCTTCCAGGCCTACGTAAAGCTTCATCTATTGAATTGACTCTGTTTGTTGCTCCTATTACTATAACGTTTCCTCTTGCCTCCATTCCATCCATTGCAGTTAAAATTTGAGCTACTACTCTTCTTTCCACTTCTCCAACTACTTCATCTCTCTTTGGTGCAATTGCATCCAACTCATCAAAGAATATTATACTTGGTGCTTTCTCTTTTGCTTCCTTAAAAATTTGCCTTATTTTCTCTTCAGCTTCTCCAACAAATTTACTCATAATAGAAGGCCCATCAATTGGAATAAAATGAGCTTCGGTCTCTGATGCTACTGCTTTAGCTAACAAAGTTTTTCCTGTTCCTGGTGGACCATGCAACAATACTCCTTTAGGAGGTTGTATTCCTAACCTTCTAAATATCTCGGGATGTTTCATTGGTAGTTCGATTAACTCTCTAACTTTCTGTATCTGCTCATCTAAACCTCCGATATCCTCATAAGAAACTTTAGGCACTGCTGAATCAACAACACCCTTCACAGGTTCTTCTCTAATAATAAACTGTGTAAAATCAGTAACTTTAACTATGCCTTTTGGTATTGTATCGATAACTTGATAAACAAATCCAGACCCAAAACCACTAACCCAGATCCTATCTCCTTTTACTAATGGTCTTCCTATGAAATTTCTCTTGAGTATTCTTTCATATCCTTTTGCAATTATCTTGATTGGCTCTGTTGGTGCAATCTCTGCTTTCTTCGCTTCTTCAACAACTGCTTTTCTCACAACAACTTTTTCTCCTAAAGCAGTTCCACAATTTTTTCTTATTAAATGGTCCATTCTAATTATTCCCTTGTTTTCATCTTCTTGTCTCGCTGGCCAAACAACAGCAGCAGTTTTTCTTGTACCTTCTATTTCAACTATATCTCCAGAAGTAATTCCTAATAAATCTTTAGTTTTTTTATCTAACGTTATAATGCTTCTCCCAACATGTGCCGGGTCTGGCTCTTCAACTCTAAGAACAATTTCTTTTTTTTCAGCCATGAAAATTACCTATCTAACTATTTAAACTCTTAAAAGCAAAATCTTCTTTAAATATACTCGTAATTCTATAAAACATAAAACAACAAAAAATATTATTAAAATAGAGGATAACGAAAAGAAGAGAAAAGTGTTGTAACTATTTGTTTTTACTTAACTTCAATTATTTTCTGTCTTTGTTTTGACGTTGTTTTCTTTGGTATTCTTACTTCTAATAATCCATTTTTATAGCTAGCCGTTGCTTTATCAATATCTGCATATTCTGGCAAACTAATGTACCTCTTAAAACCAACACTTCTAGAAGAATAACTATAACTATCTTTGTCTTTCTTCTCTTTTTCCTCTTTTTTCATTCCCTTGATTTCTAATCCATCTCCTGTAGCAACTATTTCAACATTTTCTTTTTCAATTCCTGGTAGTTCAACTTTCGCAATTATTTCTTTGTCTGTCTCTTCTAATTCTGCAAAGGCTCTTCTAAATATTTCTTTTTTAGCAGGGAAATCTAGATCATAAAAGAAACTGTCATTGAAGAAATCATCAAATAAATCTCTAAATCTATTTCTAATCCTTAACCCTTCAAATGGAACAATATCTCTCATACCACCACCTCCGTTCAAAAAAATAAAAAATATCTAATTTTTTTAGACATTTATAAAAATATTTAGACTTTTTATATTTAAAAACCTTTCTTCAGGTAAGAAGTGATTATAAAAATAGGATTGTCACAAACTTTTTCGAAATTAAGTTAATACTAAAAACTTAGATGACAAAACTACCAATAAGAGCGATAGAAAACAAAATAGCCCAAATCTTAAGATCCCACATAAAGACTTTAACTCCATCTAAAATAAAAAAAGGCAGTAGATTAAAGAAAGCCAGGTAAAAGTTCATTCTTGCTGAAAACAAAAAGAGTTTTTCAAAAAATCCTGTGGAAGTGAGTGATAAAAAAAGTAAGATAATACCAATAAGAATGTTTGTAGCAGGTCCCGCAGCAGATATAATACCGTTTTCTCTTTTTCCAATCCTGTGATCATTAAACACATAAACTGCTCCAGGCGCAGCAAAGATAAACCCTAAGAAAGCAGAGAAGATTGTGAAAATTAAACCTGGCCACCAAAGTCTATATTCTGCATGAACCCCAAAGTATTTTGCTACATTTCTATGTGCCAATTCATGAAAAACAAAACCAGTACCAACTGCAAATAATGCAATTGGAATAATACTGATAATGTTTGATGAATTTAATCTACCAAGGAGTATTGCAAAGGCAAGACTTATAGTAAGCCAACTAATTAAAATTTCACTAAGCTCTTTATTATCCATAAATTAATTTTTTCATAGAAAAAACATTTAAAACAAACACAAAACAAAAAAAACTCTAGTGAAGACTAAAAAATATTGAATGACAATGATAATTCGACAATAAACGAAATATTTATATACTTTTTTTACATGTTTCTTATTTATGAGAACAATGAGAGTAGGCGATGGAGAAATCGACAAAAAATTTGAAAAACAAAGAGCACAAATAAGTATAGAATTTATAATCATAATTGCAGCCGTTGTTGCAGTGGTTTTAATCTTAGTAAACTGGATGCAAAAAACTGCTGAAAAAGGTACTGAAAAAATGTCTAAGAAAGCTGATGAAGTGTTTAAGGTTATTGACCAAATTGAATGATTTAATGACCAAAAAAAATATTTTTGTAAAAACAAACGCACAAATAAGTATAGAGTATCTCATCTTAATTGCAGTATCTCTAGGATCTATTTTAATATTGACCCAAGCGATGGATAAAATTAATGAAGTATTTATTTTTCTAATAGAATTGAAAGAAGCAGAAAGAATAATGAACAGTATAGAAAGTAGGATTAACCTCTTGAACGAACTTGCAGATAATAGTTGTATGTGTGAAGATTTATATTTTGGTAATGCGCATAAAGAACTAAAAAAAGATTATGATAAAATTACTTTAACAATTAGATACAAAACTAGAGAAAAAGATATTTCTAGAGATGTTAAACTTAGAAATGTTGTTATAAAAAATCAAATCGTAGAAAAACTAAAAAAAATTTGCATAACAAAAAAAGATAATTTTCTAATAATAGATAACAAATGTCAACCTTTCTAAATGCAGATTGTCTATATAGTAAATATCTACCGCATTGCTTTCTGTAGTTGAAATAGAATTACAATCTACAAAGAACTTATCTTTATCTGAGTAAAAATATGCTTTTTTTCCATAAAAAAAGAAACAAAAATCTTTAGTAAGTAAATCTTTATCAAAAGAATTTTCTATCAACCAAATTCTAGCTAAGTCATATTGTTTTTGGATTATTATAAAATCTTCCAAATCTTGATTCAAGTTTACTGAATGAAAACTTAAAAATAACAGACAAAAACAAAACAAAAAAAATATACTATCATAACTAAAAACAAATCCTCTAATCATAACAAAACCTTGCAATAAGCTTTGCTTTATATCTTTTATCTTTCATAACAACAACAAATCTTTCCATAGAAAAGCAGTTTTCTTCTTCGTCTAAACTACAAAAAACTTCGCTTTTATTATCTTCATATTTTAAAAACAAACATTGTAGATAAATTTTGCTATTCAACAAATAGAAGGGCAGCTCCATCTTCTTCAATAAATTATAATCTATTGTGTTCTCAATTATTCTTTTTTTATCTGTATCGTAATATGCACTACCAAGTAAAGGAAAATTTTCATTTCGATCTCTGATAAAAATATTTAGAAAAGAGCTAGTTTTTCTAAAGTCAGAAAATTGTTTAAGCTGTTGGCTATAGAATAAAGTATTTTGAAAAACAAAAAACATGAAAAAAGAAGCTGAAACAAATATTAAGAATAAACCTAAAGAGCTATCTGAAGAAAAAACAAATCCTTTCAAAAAAATCACCAAAAATTACTCATAGTATTTCCTTGGTTCTATCTTAAAGCTTATATTGCTATCTGAAGAAGGAATTATTCTAGAAAAAACTCTTGCAAAAACATAATTGTGCTTTGGATGAGATATGTAGTTATCTTTAAAGTATCTGCAATGAAACCACTTACTAAAAGACCATCTTACAAAATAAACTCTAGAGTTATCGATCAAAAAAGCACATGTCTCTAGATCTGCTAAATTATTTAGATTAATAAACTTATTTTCTAACATTTCTATTGATCTGATAAAAAAAAGAGACAATAAGATAACAACAAAAATATAAGCAAGAGTAGAAAATATAAAATCTAAACTAATCATTTTATCACCAAAACTTTATAATCAATGGGCAATCTAAAATTTTCTTTGGCATACGAATTATAAATTTCAATTTCGAAGAAACAATCTTTCATTAAACCACCTGTAAAAAGAGAAACAAAATATTTAGAATTATCATTATAAGACTCATAAAATAAAAATAAATCTTCAAAATTAGTCCAACTATTCCTTATACCTTTACAGTTAAGATAAAACTTCTTTTTATCTGAATTAACTTTGGTTATATATGAAGCCAAAGAATCCACAAAATAGATTTTTGCTTCAGCTATTTTGTTAGAATTAGCAAGCGAATAATAAATAATATGATCAAAGGCCTGCTCTATAGAAAATCTTTCAAAAGACAATTCCTCAAAAGCTATTGCTAAAAACAAACCTTCCTGAATTTTGCTTTTTATGGAATTGGATTCTTGTTGGATTAAAAATAAAATATTAAAAAATACCAACAAAAAGACAAAAGAAAAGAAAGCTTTATTTTCCATAAAATAAGTATACAACAAAAGTAATAAAAATTCGTCTATCGACGAATATAACTAAACTTATTCTTATATTTTTTATAACTTAAAAATAAGAATAATGATCCAATGATTAACAAAATAATAGCCAAAACACTTCTGATTTGCTTTTGTTGCTCTGTCATGACGCTTGGTTCTAAACTTAAACTTTCAACTAGAATATCCAGAAAGTTATGCTCTTTATCTCCCTCCAAATTATCAAGGTTTTTAGGAGCTATTGAAGCTTTAAATATTTTGTCTTCTCTTTGTGATTGCATATAAAAAGAAGTATATAAAAGATATAGCGAGAAGAATATCAAAATAAGAGAAAGTGAAAAAATAAAAGTTATTGAAATTATATCTTTGCTTTCGTCCAAAAACAAAGACTGTGCCTTTTTTGTTAAAACAAAATATTTCCATTTTCTACCTTCATCTATTGTTTCTACAAAACCGTTTTTTGCTAGGATATCTAAATGCTCCTTAGCAGAAGATGGCTTAATTTTAAGCTCTTCTGACAACTCACTCAAAGTCTTTCTTCTTTTTTTCAAACTCTTTAAAATTTTTCTTCTTGTCTCTGAGGAAATAATCTTGATATCTTGTTCTGCCAATTGCAAAGAGATCACAAAAAAATGAAAAATATTAAAATAATTAAAAACACTGCTGTTGCAAAAGTTCTATCATAATAAGCTAACAAAGCTGGTAAAAGTGGAGCTAATATTAAATAACTTGCATGGTGAGGCCATCTGTTCACAACTAAAACACCATATATGGCACCTAAAGTAAATATAATAAAAAGAGAAGCAACAAAGTTAGAAATTGCAGATGTTATTTTACTAGAAATTTTATTATATAACGAATCAATTTTGCTACCTTTGTCTTTTTCTTTACCCATATCTAAATAATCTATTTTTTAAATATTAAAAATTTTCTATATTCAAAAAATTTTGTTATTTAGAAAAAAGCCTTTAAGAAATATAAAAAAAACTTAAAAAACTTAAAATTTGTCATTAAATAAAGATTTTATAATGATTAGTAATAATAATTTAAATTATGGCAGAAAAAACGATAACCCTAAAAGAAAAGAGTACTGAGATACAAAAAGGCATCCCTATTGTAACAACTAATGAAATTGATGGTTATGAAATCTTGGAAGTAAAAGGTTTAGTGTGGGCAAGTTCTGTAAAGGCAAAATCAATATTTAAAGATATAATTGCGATGTTTAGAATAATGTGGGGTGGGGATGTTGATGAATATTGGGAACTAGTAAATGAAGCAAGGCATGAGATTTTAGAAAAATTAAACAAGAATGCAAAAGAAATTGATGCTAACGGAATAATAGGATTAAAGCTTGTAACCTCACAAATCGTACCAGGAACTGTGGAAATAATGGCATATGGTACTGCTGTAAAGATAGAACCAAAAAGAAAGAGCAGATAGTGGATAAAATGAACAAAGGCTATTTGTTGAAAACAGTTAAAATAATACTTTTTTTTGTGATAACTTATGCTATAATATATTTAATTGGTAGATATAGTCCTCTTTTAGATTTTCCTTTTTCCAATAATGATTGGATTTTTAGAAGTGATTATATGTTAATAACAATGCCAATAGTAGGTTTCTTTTTTTCTATATTGGCAATAGAATGGACAAATAATTTTTTCGAAGAAAAATACGGAGACTCTGTATTTTTTCCGTTATTTATTTGGCTTTTTGGAATACCTTCTTATTATATAGCAATCTACTTTTATATGGGTAACATAAAATATTTGGGTGGTAATGTAGAGTTTAATTTTTTAGATCTATTCATTAATTCACAATATATTTACTTTCTAATTTCTGCAACGTTCGGATGGATATTTTATAAAATAGACAACTTTTTGTTTAATAGAAAATAAAGATCTAAATGTTAAAATTTTATATTGAAGGATATGGCTGTTCACTTGCAAAAAGCGAGACAGAACAAATAATAGAATTTCTAAAACAAAGAAATTTTCTAATAGTAAACAACCCAAAAGAAGCAGATTACATAATAATAAACTGCTGTGGAGTCAAAGAAACTACTGAAAAAAGAATGTTAAGTAGGATAGAATATCTAAATGAAAACAAGAAGAAACTCGCAAAAATTATCTCTTTTGGTTGTCTGTCAATTATAAATCCTGATAAAATAAAAGAGATAGATAAAGATATAATAACAGTAGGTACAAAACTAGAAGAACTCTGTGAAGTTTTAGAAATTGAAGAAGAAAGATTTTCCCCAGCTCTGGCAGCAAGAGTTAAGAGTGATTACATAGGAATAATACCAATAGCAACAGGATGTTTAAAAAATTGTAGTTATTGCGCAGTAAAACAAGCAAGAGGAAATCTAAGAAGTTATGAAAAAAAAGAAATAATTGAGTCAATCAAAGCTCAAATTAAAACAAAAAAAGAGTTTTGGTTGACTGCTCAAGACTGCGGTTGTTATGGCTTGGACATAGATACAAATATTTATGAACTACTTAAAGAAATCACAAAGATAGACGAAAAATTTAGAGTGAGAATCGGAATGATTAATCCGTCATATGCAAAAGTTTTCATTGACAAAATATTACCTCTGTTTGAAAGCGGAAAATTGTATAGGTTTTTACACCTTCCTGTGCAATCTGGAAGCAATAAAATTTTGGATTATATGAATAGAGGATATACAAGAGAAGATTTTTTAGAAATTTCTAAAAAGATAAGGGATTGCTATCAAGACTTTACTATAGCTACAGATATCATAGTTGGATTTCCTGGTGAAGACGAAAAAGAGTTCAGAGAAACATTGGATTTATTATATGAGGTTAAACCAAATATTGTAAATATCTCAAGATTTGGCCCAAGACCAAAAACAAAAGCCAAAAGAATGAAGCAAATAGACAGTAAAATAAAGAAAGAAAGAAGTAGGATAGTCAGCGCAATATCAAAGAAAATAAGCCTTGAGGAAAATGAAAAAATGTTAGGTAAAATAGATGAAGCATACTTTTCAGAAATTGGAAAAAACAACAAATATGTTGGCAGAGTATCCAACTATAGAGCGGTCATAACAAAAGAAAACTTTTTAGGCAAATTCGCTAAAATAAAAATAAACAAGTACAGAGAGACATACTTAGAGGGCGAACCGATCTATATTTAAATAATTTTTTAATTTTATTATTTAGTAGTGATTTTTTTGATTAGAGAAACATTTGACTGTTACAAGAATAATTTTACTATAGCTCTCTTGTTTGGAGTGTTGTTAATATTTTTGCCTATATTCATATATGCCTCAGAGATAAACATAGAAGCTGGTAGCATACTTCTTGATTATTCAATAATGTCTAAAGATAGCAGCTCCTTTGTATTATCAGTAATAATAATTCTTATATTTTTACTGTTTTATAGTACACTAACCACATTAATGATATTTGCTGTTAGAAGAGAGATATCAAAGTCTAAAACAAAATATAGCATATTAGAACAGATCGAAAAATTTTCGTTTAAAATATTTGCTTTTTATCTAATATTACTTCTAATTATCTTCTCAATAAATTTTATAATATTAAGTAACCGACTTAATATTATCTTAGGTCTTGTTATATCTACGATAATAGCAATAATAACATATTTTGTACCACAATCAATAATAATAGATGAATTTAGCCTAACTAGTGCATTGGCAGCAAACCTAGATTTTATTAGGAGAAAATCAGATTATTTTATTTATGCACTTGCAGCAGGATTTTTACTATTCCTGTTAGTTGTAATAGCCGAGTTTATAATAGATAGTATATTTGGTTTTGGATATTATTTAACTCCGATACTATCTGCAATCTTTGTTGTGCCTTTCCTTGAGTCATTGAAAACAGTTATATATTTAAGTAAGTTTGAGCTTCTTCTGACAAGAAAAAAATAAAGAATGATAAAAATGGATACAGTTGAGATAGACCATATTGACAGAAAGATAATCGAACATTTACTTCTAGATGGAAGAGTTTCTTTTAGCAGCATAGCAAAACAAATGAATATAACAGACGTGGCAATAAAAAAAAGATTTGAAAGATTAGTAAAGAAGGGTATAGTAAAGTCAATAAAGGCTGAATTGGATCTTAGGATGCTAGGCTATGAGAATCCGATGTATGTTCAAATAAAATACGACCTTTCTAAAAAAAAGGACATAATTAAACAATTATCATCTATGGATATTGTAGTTGAGATATGCGAGACAATAGGAAAATATAATTTACTGGTTAAGATTGTTTTACCAAAACTTGAAGACGCTACTAAAGCTATAGAAAAGATAGGTTCTATTGATGGAATAATAGAGATTGAGTCAATGGTAGTTATAAATGAAATAAAATGCTTCAATAGTCTACCAACTATGCCATTACAAAAAAAAATAAAATAGTGTTTGTTAGGCAATGCCTTGTTATATTTTTTTTATCAAAGATTATAATATCCTATCTAATATGAAACTAGGTTCGAAATCTATAAGATCATCATAAGACTGACCTATTCCTATAAATAATATCGGTTTTTTTATAGAATGTAAAATTGAAATAGCAGTACCTCCTTTAGCATCTGCATCTACTTTGGTTAATATAAAAGCATCTATGGTTAAATGTTTATCAAACTCTCTTATTTGATTTAACAAGTTTTGTCCAGCATAAGATTCTGCTACAAACACTTTCAAATTCGGCTTTGAAACTCTGATTATCTTCTTTAATTCTTCGATGAGATTTTTGTTAGTTTCTTGTCTTCCAGCAGAATCTATCATAACTATATCTATACCATGAGATTTAGCTGCCTCTATTGCATCATAAGCAACCGCAGCAGGATCAGAACCATAGTTGTGTTTTATTAATCTTATATTAAGTTTCTTTGCATGCTCTTCTAACTGCTCTATAGAAGCTGCTCTAAAAGTATCTGAAGCCGCCCAAATAACCCTTTTGCCTCTTTTCATGAAAAGATTTGTTAATTTAGCAATAGTTGTTGTTTTTCCCGCACCGTTTGGACCCAAAAATAATATAACGTAAGGCTTCTGATTTGAAGCTTCATTAAAAATATTTGGTTTTTTAACATCCATTATATTAAATAAACATTTTTTTATCTCATTCTTTAAAAATTCAGAAATATCTGTGTTTTTGTCAACTTCTTTACCGACCAAATCCTTTTTTAAACTATTAACTATCTCTGAAGCAGTATTTTGCTCTACGTCAGCTTCAAGCAAAGATAATTCTAAATCCAAAAGCAAATCTTCTATATCTTTCTCAGAGATCTTTATTTTGCTAGATATTATACTTTTAACTCTAGTCTCTAAAGATACTTTTGCTTTTATTTCTCTCTTATCTTCAACCTTTAATTTCTCAAACTTTTGCTCTTTATCAGTTGTCTCTTTTGCTTTTTCGCTCTCTCTAAACTCATCTTTTACAAAGATTTTTACGGGCTGTTTAGTAATTTCTTCCTTTTGCAACCCTGTTTCATCCAATTTATTTTGCAAATCTGAAGTAACTATTTTTTGTTCTTCAAATAAAAGATCTTCTTTAGTAATTTGCCTTTGTAGCTCTGACTCTGACAACTCTTTCTCTTTAGAAAATATCTTTTCTTTTAATTTTTCTTTAAAATTTGATATTTTTTTCTTTAAAAATTCAAACATAGCTACTACTGCTTCTTAGATTTTATAACTTTACTGATGACTTGATTCAAGCTTGCTAAATTCTGAGAAATTTGCATAAATTCTTTTTGTGTTTTTTCAAGCTCTTTTTTAATCTCTTCATTTTTTGTGTTTAAGATCTTTTTAGCATCTTCTTTTGAGATTTCTTCAAAGACACCTGCAGGTAAACCAAACAAAAACTTGTTAGAATCTTCTATTTTTGCTTTAACATATATGCCTGCACCTAAAGAAACATATATTGGTGAATTAACCTTTTCAATTTCATCCAAACATTGTTCTACAACAGAAATCTCTTCAGACACAGACCTTAAAGCACCGACTTTTGATTCTAACATAGATAACTTTCTCTTTTCGTTTTCATACATTGCTATAACTTGTTCAAAACTCAATTGTATTTCTTTTTTTTCGTTTTCTTTCTTAACCATCATTATCACCTAATTTATTTATTCCTTCTATTATAATATGCCTTCTGTTCAACTTATGCTCAGAACCAAACAAACATTTTATCTTCTCTTCGGCTAGCTTTTCGCTTTTTGCATCTACTATTCTAGAGAACTTGTGCTTTTGACCATTTTTAATAAAATAACCTTTAATCTCAAAATTCATTTCTCTGCACCTCCAAAAGCATCATTAATCCTAATTATTTCTTTTGGTGTAGTATAGCTTCCAACAAAAACAGCGTTGCTATTCGCTAAAATATCATTTGCCACAAAAACATCACCATAATTAGCAGTACATGGTTGACCATTCACATTGAACAATCTCTTCAAAATTTGAAACTCTTTGTTATCTATATTGGGATTAACAATAAAACCTTTCTCACTAACAACCAAAGAAGAACCTACTAAGTCTGTACAACTGAAGCTTTGATGTAAAAATTTTTTTAAGCCAAAAAAATTCTTTATTTCATCAAACTCTTTTTTTGTTATAATATTACTAGCAATGCCTCCACTATTGTTCAAAGCTATGAGATTCCCATATGCTTTATTGCCCAAGGTTAATATTTCAATACCCTTTGATCTGAAGAAATCTAATTCCTCATTACTCATTAGATCAGGTGCCACGAATTTATTTCCAATACCTCTTAACATAACACCAAATAAGCTGCTATCCGCAACAGTTGCTTTTATTATTTCTACATCAAAAGTCTCAATTTTTTTTAACTCTTTTTTAGAAATATCTTTTGGCACTAAAGCTATACTGTCAGTAACCGCAGAAAAAACTCCTATAAAAGGACTGCTCTTTATTGTAAGTTTATCAATTAACATCAAACCACTATTTCATTTCTACTTTTGCTGCAAATGATTCTTTCTGTCTCTTTTCCTCTAATAATTTTTTCTCCTTCTCTTCTTTCTCTTTGTCCTTTTCATCCTTCTTTTCTTCTTTCTGCTTTTCATCCACTTTAGCTTCTTTTATTTCCTCCTTTTTCTTTTTCTCTTTTGCCAAATCTTCTTCTAATTGTTTTCCCCCTTTTAAATAAACAAAAATCTTATTATCCTTATTAAACAAGATAGCACTTACTTTTCTGGGAAAGTTTTCACTATGTTTATTTATGAACTCATTGACCTCATTACTTATGACTATATTTTTATTTTTTGTGTGTTTATAAACAAAGTCTTTGATTACTTTAATTACTCTCAATCTCCTCTTTGTCCAACTTTTTTTATACAAATCTTTTAATGGAATGATATACTCTGATTTCTCTGTTTTCATTATACTCACTCACCCAAGTATTTTCTTTTAAACTTCCTAGGACTCCAACCACTTTTAAATTTTCTCTTAGCCTTCTTAAGTTTTAAATATTGTTTACCAATATCAATATTCCTCCAGTGCCTTTTTGCTTTTTTTGAATATATCCTCTTTTGTGCTTTTTGCATTATCCAAACAGGAACGTTTATTAAACCTGGAGATATTGATTTTCTCTTTGATATTAAAAATTCTTTGAAAGATGCTTCTTTATTTTTGGCCATCTCACTTCCTCCTTATCTTTATCTCTCTTTTAGGGTTTAGTTTTGAAAGCAACTCTTTAAGTTGATTATCTGTAATCTTAGAAGTTAATCTCCTAGTATTATAAAGGTATATTATCGCCTGAGCTGCCTTAAGATATAATTCTTTATTGACCAACTTTATATTTGCTAATCTTTCTCTTGCAGCATCTTCAACTAAACTTCTAATAGTATTATCTAATTCTTCCTCTGCTTTTTTCTCAGCTAGTTGTTGTTGGATCATTTTAAGATATTGTTCCCTTATATTATTTGCATTATTTTCATTTTCCATACAAAACCAACCATAAAATATTAAATAACAACTCCTAACCTTCACCGGCCAAATTTATATCTCTTCTAGTGGAATTTTTGTCTAAATTAGAATTATTACTCTCTTCAGCTTTAGTTCCGCTTTTTGCTTCTTTTACAACCTTCTCTAAAAAAGATATACCTTTTGGACTTATCTTTCTACCTTTAGGTTTTGCTTTCTCAACAAGGCCCTCCTTTTCTAATGCTTGTAAGCAGAACCTTATAACCTTACCGCTTGCTCTCCTATGATGAGGCCTTGCTCTACCTCTTCTTTTCTTACTACCGTAGTATGTTCTAAGAGAACCAACTCCCTGAGGACCATCAACATAAAGCCTATATAAAATAGAACCCATTCTTACGTATATCCAATCTCTATTATCTGGTGCTCTTTCTTTACTACAACTTGTCTTAACATAATCTGCCCACGCTGGTTTAGCTATTTTTAATTTTAATTTTTCTGCTACTTTTTTAATAAGCAAATCTGCAGGTATGCTAAGGATACTCATCAAAACACCTCGCTCTTTTCAGAGCATTTGTTCAAATGCCCTTAAGGCACAAACTTCTATAAAAAATAGAAGTTTATAAAATAAATGAGTTAGCTAAGATTTAAAAAATTACTTTTTTGCTGTGCCACTGGCACATGAATTTTTTTCAATTATCATTTCATAAAAAGATTTGGTGATTTTTGCAACGTTTTCTATAGAAAATGCTTTGGCAAACGCATAAGAACCCTTTGAAAGCCTCTTTAAATTATTTCTATCAAAACAAAGTTCTAGTTTTTCAGCAAGCTGAACATAATTAAAAGGTTCAAATAGATATCCGTTATAATTATCTTTTATAGAATCAGGGATTGCTAAATAGTTAGCTCCAACGCAACACAAACCTGCAGCCATGGATTCTATAATAGTTAAACCTTGTGTTTCTATTGTTGATGCAGTAACAAAAACATCATGTTTTGCTACAAATCTAGCTAAGTTTTTACCCTTCATAGGTTTATAGAACTTGATATATTTCTCAAGATTTGCACTTTTTACTAAAGAGACTAAACTATCTAGAGCAGGCCCTGAACCAACGATTGAAAGAGAAAAATTCTTGTTCTTCTTAGCTAATAACTCAGCCGCTTTTATTAATACATCAATATTTTTTTCAAAACCTACTCTACCAAAATAAATTAATTTTAACTTATTACCAGAAAATTTTCTTTTTTTATATTTACTAAATAGTTTAAAATTTATTGCATTCGGTAAAATTTCTGAGTTTACGCCATTCTCACTTAACAATTTTTTCATCGCAACTGTAGGTGTAGTAACAAACTGGCAGTTATTATAAAAACTTCTTAAATAATGCCAACTTAGAATTTTTGCTAATTTGCTTCTCTTAAAAATAGGTATTGGTAAATAGACTAAAAAATCAGGGATATGCGTATGATATGTTGCTAAGAAAGGAATCTTGTGTTTCTTAGCTAAACTTAAACCTAACCAACCAACTCCAAAAGGAGTATGAATGTGAATTATATCTGGATTAAAATTAAGCAAAGCTTCCTCAACCTCTTTTGAAAATCCAAAAAAAACTCTATACTCTTTATAAGTTGGCAAAGAAAAAGAAGGCAAGAGCAAAACTTCTTTGTTATCTCTTGAATATCTAAAAAACTCTTTGGTAGGAGATGGGGCTATAATTAAGAAGTTACTTTTTTTCATTCCTTCACATATATTTTCTATTTGAGTAACGACACCATTTATTTGAGGTAAATAGCTATCAGTAAAAACAGCAATCTTCATAGAGAACCCTTTATTTATCTCACTACTTCATACTCTTTAATAGATTTTCCACTAATATGAAATTTAATTGCATTATATGTGTGAAAAACAATATATTTAAAGAAACCCCACTTTTTTATTCTTCTAGAGGAAACATCTACTGCAAGGTTAGAACAAAACTTAATTTTTCCTTGCTTTTTTATCCTCTTTGCCAAATCTAAATCCTCAGCAGTAATCAAATTTGTATTAAATCCTCCTATTTTAAAAAAAACTTTTTTTCTAACAGCCATGTTAGAACCTATTACATTGTCTACACCAAAAAACGAACACAAATATAAGAAAAAACACATAATATTTTTACTAAGTATTTCATAAAATTTGCCAGAATCAGAAAAATAAACGGAACCGTAAACTAAAACTAAACCTTTGTCTTTTTGGAATTCTTTAACAATATTATCAACCCAATCTTCAGGAACTTTACAATCTGCATCCACAAAAGCGATTATCTCTCCTTTTGCATATTTTGCTCCAGTTTGCCTCTCCCAAGCAGCAGATCTTTTTCTTTGAAACACTACTTTTACTCCTTCTTCTTTAGCTATCTTTGCCGTTTTATCTTCACTATAACCATCGCAAACAATTATCTCATATTTGTGTTTTGTCCTCTGATTCTTTAAACTTCTTAGAATATTTCGGATATATTTCTCTTCATTTAAAGCAGCAACAACTATAGAAATAAACATTGTAAATCACCTAGCAAAGGCTTTTGAAAAACCACACTCTCCACAAACAATTCTAACTAAGTTTCCATCAAAATATTTTGCACAATTAACTCCTTCTTTTAAAAAAGCGCCGCACTTTTTGCAAAACATTTTTTTAAGCTCTTTAGGAATCTTAACTTTATTTTTCTTACTTATCTCTCTTGCCAATTCAACATATCTTCTACTTCTTTCTGGATGTTTTTCAAACTCAATATCTGCCAATTCAAAAAGTCTATAAATTCTCTCTAAAGCAATCTTTTGGAAAATCTTCATAAAAATTACTATATAAGAAGCTTAAATTATAAATATAAGTTACAATATTTATTGATTTGGTGAGTGACGTGGAAAGAGTACCAACAGGAATCCCAGGATTGGATGAATTAATAGAAGGTGGATTTCCAAGAGATAGATCAATTTTAGTTTCAGGAGGATGTGGTACCGGAAAAACTATCTTCTGTATGCAATATATTTATCAAGGCGCGAAAAAATATTCAGAACCTGGGATATATATAACCTTAGATGAAAGACCTGAATTAATAAGGCAAGATATGCTAAGATTTGGGTGGGACATAAAGAAATTAGAAGATGAAAATATGATTCAAATGATTGATGCAAGTATTGCAAAAATAGGAATTCCTTCCGAAGAGCAATACGCGATGCCAGCCAGTGGCTTTGATTTAGATAAACTTCTATTAGAAATAATGAGAGTTTCAAAAAGGATAGGTGCTAAGAGAATTGCTATTGACTCAATACCTGCTTTAGGTTTTAATTATGACAACGAAAATGAAATAAGAAAAGCAGTATTAAAACTAAGTTATTTACTTATGAGAATTGGCGTAACATCAGTTTTAACATCAGAAACCGAAGAAGAAAGCAAGAGATATAGTAAGTATGGAGTAGAAGAATTTGTAGTAGATGGAGTAATAGTTTTACATTATATGGGCATAGGCACACAATCAAATAGAACATTACATATAAGAAAAATGAGAGCCACAAAACATTCTGAAGATTTACATCCTATTGAAATAACAAACAAAGGTCTAATTGTGCACAAGATAGAAGAGGAATACACGAAGATTTAAAATTAAATGTTTCTATCAACTAAAAAGTTTGCAAATGCTTCCAACTTATGTTTTGCTTTGCTTTCTTCCAAACATGCATCTACTTTTTGCCAAGAATTTTTCACAATCTCTTTAGCTTTGTTTTTTGCGTATTCTATAGCACCACATTCATCTATTATAGAAACTGCTTCGCTAATTAGTCTTTTATCTTTTGTATGCATATTTAAAATTTCTAATAGCTTATTAGCCTTCTTCTCTTCTGTATTTTTTAAAGTATATATTACCATCAAAGTCTTTTTACCCTCACTTATATCATCACCAAATTCTTTACCCCATTTTTCAGAAGGCTTTATATTTAAGATATCGTCTTGGATCTGAAAAGCAACACCTATTGAAGCAGCAAAATTACCTAAAGCAACTATTTGTTCTCTAGATGCATCGCCTAATATAGCACCTATCTTTGCAGACATTTTAGCTAGAGAACCTGTTTTATAAGTGCACATCTGCAAATATTGTTCTTCTGTTATATTTGAAATTTTTTTTCTATGCCAGAGTATGTCCATTGCCTGACCTAAAGATAATCTTATCATTTCTTCAGTATAAACCATATAAATCTCAACTGCCTTATCTTTGTCTATCAACTTTTTATCGATTGCATCCTCTATTATTTTTAATGGTAAAAAATAAATAGAATTGCCTGCGTTTATTGCTATATCTTGTCCATAGATAAGATGCAATGTTGGTTTACCTCTTCTAATTGTAGAATTGTCCTCAATATCATCTACTATTATTGAGCCGTTGTGCGCTAACTCTGGCAAAATTGTAAAAGATAAAAAATCCTTAGGATTACCACCAACAGCTTCACAACTTAGTAATAAAAGAAAAGGCCTCCATCTTTTGCCTCCTCTACTCAAAAAATCCCACAAAGGGATTGTAATTGAATCTCTCAAACTTTCAAGATCATAACAAAACTCTGGCTTAGATGCTATAAAATCCAACCATTTTTTGTGTGGCTCTTTTGGTAAAACTTTCTCTATTTCTCTATCTATCAAACGTGCCTCTTTTACTAGCAGTTTTTCTATATCTATTTTTTCTTTCATAACAAAGACCTTAACCTATCAGAAACTTTTTCTTTACCTATTGCCATTATCAAAGTACCTGCTTTTGGGCCTTTTTCTTTACCTATTATAGAAAGATAAATCAATTTAAACACTTTTTGTAACTCTAAACTATGCTTTTTAGCAATCTCATATATTAAAGTTTGAACTTCATCAGCATTATTACAATTTTCCATTAAATCAGATATTTCTTTTATTGCTTCTTTTGTTTTTTCGTCTAAATTTAATTTACTTTTATCCGGAACATCAACAAAAGAAATTTTATAAGATTCTGGAGCGTAATTGACCAACCAATTATTTGCTCTTTGTAAAATTTCAAAAATTAAATCTTTATCTTCTTGTGTTAATTCACCAAAAATATGTCCTGTTTGTTTTAGCACTGATACTATCTTATTAAAATCATTTTTATAATCTATTAACTGACAAAGTTGTACTGCAAAACTATAAGGCAGTTGAAAGTTAATTTTATCTCTTTGTTTCTTTATCTGTGAAAAATAATATGCTCTCTCAAGTTTTGTCTCCAATCTCTCTTTATCCTCTTTTTCTAATCCATAATACAACCTTTCTGCTCTTTCATATCTTTCCATAAGCAAAATAAAATTATTATCTGACAAACTAAATTCTATAGAAGACTGGGGTTTGTAGCTAAAATTCATAAATCTAAAAACTTCTGGCAAAGCAACTTCATTCCATTGCTTTAAACTAATTACATTTCCTTTTGAACCGGAAATTTTTCTTCCATACAGCAAAATAAATTCTGTAGGAAATTGTATTGGTGGCTCTTTCCTAAAAACTTCTCTCATTAAAGCTCTGCCAACATCTACAGAACCACCTTTAGAAAAATGATCTTTACCACCAGACTCAAAATCTACTTCATGAACTATCCAATGAGCAACCCAATGAACACGCCAATGCAATTTTGCATTTCCTCTATATGGTTCTACTGAATCTTCGTTACCACATTTACATTTATATAATACTTTCTCATCATTCGAATCCCAAGATACTATCTGAGTTGATAATAGACCATTGCATTTAGAACAAACAATTTGCAGAGGTACAAAATTTTCTTCTTTAGAAGCACCTGCTACTCTCTTCCAAACGTCTACTATTTTTTTTGAATTCTCTAAAGAGAATCTTATTATATCGTCGAATTTTCCTGCTTTGTAACTTTCATATGCAGAAATAATATTAACTTCCAAACCAAATGACTCAAAAGAAGAAACTGCTTCTGAAACAAAAAAATCGGCCCAACTTTTATAACCTTCTACAGGGCTCGGAGCAAGATAACATGGTTTTTCTAAATAGTTAGGATAATCTTTCTCTTTTATACCTAATCCTTCAGGTATTTTCCTTATACCATCAAAATCATCTATAATAAAATTTTGCCTAACTTTTAAACCTCTATCTTTTAAAACTCTATAAACAGCATAAGGGGTAAATAATTCAGACCTTGCATTACCTATATGAAAAAACCCACTCGGTGTCCACATTCCTTGACAAACAAATTCTTTCTTATTTCTTTTTAAAACGTCATCAGCAACTTTATCGGCCCAAAAAAACTCTTTACTTTCCATATCACAGATACCTCTTAATCAGATTGGTCTTCTATTTTTCTTTTCTCTTTTGTGTGTATTTTTCTTTTCTCTTTTGTGTGATTTCTCTCTTGACATTATAATAATAAATAAATAAAATTATACCTACAACAAAAATTGTAAAAAGTGTTGGAGCTATATATGTGCTTATATTAAAAAAATCTAAATTTTTTAGATATGTTGAGTTATCGTCATAAATTATAGGTGGGACGATAAATCTTTCTTGTAAATTACCTAATACAGTAAGATCTTGCTCGGTTGGATAATTTAAAACGTAGAAAGCATAAAAATAATTTGAATCTTCATAAATAAATTGTAAAGGAACAATAAACGGATCTTCTGTTATTGGTTTTTCCTTTGGTTTACCTAATCTGTTGATAATTTCCTTCGGTATATATTCATACCCATAGACATTCTCAACAACATGCTTTTTAACTCTTATCTCGAAAACAGTGATATAATTAATATTATTATTTAACTTTACGGCAGCAAAATAAAAAAATCTTTCTGGCAGATACTTATCAAAAAAAGATTCTGCTTCGGCTATTTGCTTTTCATTTAGATAACTTTTTAGATTTTTACTAAAAAGAGACTTATCTGATAAAATAGGCGTGGGTTTACTTAAATATTCTACATAAAAGGAATCTTTTAAGTTATTTAAATCAGTTAGCAATTTTTTTAAGTTAAGAACTGCATTTCTATATTGCCCAGTAACAATGTATTTTATTGAGCTCGAGTATAGTTCTTCACTTTGTCTTACAAAATCTTCTAAACTCAAAACATCCATACCATATTGCTTAGCGATAAGCAAATCCTTCTTTAGCTGAATTATTTTTTCCTCTACAACTTTGGCCAAAAATTCAGCATTTTCTATATTTTCTTTTTTATCCAATATTGAAAAACTTAAAGATGCCTCTGCCTTGTTATTTTGATTATCATAAGCAAATACAGTTACTGTATAAGATCCTGGGGCATACTTAGACAAATTTAAATCGTAATAGTAAACAGAATCTTCTTTTTGCAAAGGATTTAATTCTTCTTTAAAATATTTATTATTTATAAAAAATTTAACATCTTTTACACCTGAGTACTTATCAAATACTTCTGCAGAGATTCTGAAAAGGTTAGTATTAATATCTGTATTTTTGTTAACAAAGTTTATGATAGGTTTTGTTCTATCTAATAAGAAACTTTTTTCGACAAAACAAACGTTGTCTAAATAATCTTTAAATTTTAGTTTAATTGTATAGTTGCCATCATCGTTTCCTTCAACAGAGAAAGAATATTCTAAACTGTTTTTATCATGTTCACTATAACCTCTACCAAATGCACTGTTGGGTTCTTCAACTGAAACATAAATCTCCTTAAATTTGTGATCCAAGTCACTAACAACAATATTTATCAACTCTCTGTTACTATCATAAGAAACTAGAAAATCAAATTTAAAGTTACAATCTGTGTTTTGATCACTAATTATTATATTACCATAAATAGTTGGGGATTTAACAAAAAAACAAAAGATAAACAAAAACAAAACAAAAAAATACTTTTTAGCAAACATTAAAACACCAAATGCATTAAAAAATACAAGTTACAAATTTTCTCTTTCTTTATAAAATAATAAAAATATTCTTATTTAATTTTAATTGCAACCGCCGGGATTTGAACCCGGGTCGGGAGCTTTCTTCTTAGAAATGGAAGGCTCCTATGCTGCCACTACACCACGGTTGCTTAAACTGCCTTTATCTAAAAAAGAATTTTATATAGAATAATTGGATAAAAAAGTTTTAAAAGAAGAGATTTTGGAAAGTATATGATAAAGAAACTTTAGAATCTTTTATAAAAAATAATTCTACAATAGTTAAATATGGAAAGGGGTTTTTTTGTAGTAGTAGATGGCATAGATGGTTGTGGAAAAAGCACTGTGATAAAAGGAATAAAAGATTTCTTAATATCTTTAGGAATAAACAGAAATAAAATTTTTATAACTAAAGAACCTTCAAATTCAATATTTGGACATAAAATAAAAGAAATCTTAAGAAAGCAGAAAAATGAATATCAAAACAAAGAGTTAATAACAGAACTCTATTTGAAAGACAGAAAAGAACATGTTAAGAAAGAGATATTACCAGCCTTAAAAGATTCTAAGATAGTTCTCTGTGATAGATATATATATAGTACAATTGCATATCAGTCCGCTCAAGGAATGAGCATGGAAGAACTCATAAAACAAAATGAAGAATTTACTAAACCAAACGTTGTAATAATCCTAGATATTGATCCTAAAGATGCAATAAAAAGGATAAATTTAGATAAAAATAGAGACAAAAAAGAACTTTTTGAAAAAGAAGAGTTCTTGAAAAAAGTTAGAGAAAATTTTCTAAAGTTAAAAGCGCTAATGGAAGATGAAAATATTATAATAATCGATGGTTCTAAACCAAAAGAAGATGTTATAAAAGAAGTTAAAAATATTTTAGAAAAAAGCTTGTTAGAATAAATCAACATGAAAACTTAAAAAAATTAAAAGAACATGTTAAACAAAAATTTAAAAATGTAAACATGATAACATTAATATGCCAAAAGAGAAGAAAAGTAAGGCTTCAAAAAAAATAGAAATACAAAAAACAAAAAAGAAAGAAGATGTTGTCATAAAACAAGAGCAACGATATGAACAAGCTAAAGAAAAAAGTATAGAAACTGAAGAAAAAAATGATTTTATCAATCCGTTAATTGAAGCTTACAAAAAGAGTTTCAATATCTATGCAATTATTTATATTTTAATTATAGTTATTGCATTTGGTTTTATTAGTTTTATTATTGCTTACATATCTAATATAATATCTAACCCACTTATAAAAGGTTCGATATCAGAGAAAATTACCTATGGGGCAATTATTTTGATTGTGCTTATTTACTTAGTAAGATATTTGATTGACATATTTATTACTAGTATATCTCAAGGCTCTTTATTATTAGTTGCAAAATCTATAATGGAAAACAAAAAGGTAAGTATAGAAGAAGCTATAAAAAATAGTTGGGGAAAAAAATACACTTTGTTTTTAGTATATCTTTTTGAGAATTTTTTAATCTTTCTAATTTTTTTATTAATATTAACAATAGTTATGTCAATTTTTGCTATTGATTTTTATGGGAAAATAGGAGTTATTAAAGACGTTAGTATAGAAAATTTAATAAGTCTTGTACTGAACAATATTGATCTATTATTAAAATTTATTATTTTCTTGTTAACTGCCCTCCTGATAAGCTCAATCATCATCTTCTTGTTAAGCCCAATAATATGGCTTCTATTACCCATTGCGGTATATGAAAATCTAAATGTAAAAGAAACTATATTAGAAGCAATAAGAAGAGGGAAAGAAAAATACTTATCAAAACTAATATATATCTTCATTTATTATATTATTGCATATCTGCCTATAATTTTAGCAATGGTTTTTTTAATTTTGGGCCTTGCTAATTATAAAAGCATAATTATGTTTATTTTACTTACTTCTAGTGCTGCACTATTATTAGTAGGACTAATTCTAATTCTTATATTCACACCTTTGGCAAAATATAATTTTTATAAGCTCGATAAGAAAGTACATTAGTATGCATAATATTTTTCTTTATCCTATTTATAAGATAATTTAAACGATTTTTCAATCAAAAAATAATAAAAAACAGAAATCTTTAAATATACCTTATTATTTATCTAACATAAGAGTTCTTCATTAGTGGTTAAATGAAAGAAATTACGGAAATATTAGTTGAATCTTATAAAAAAAGCTTATCTCCTATTAATATAATAAAGGTAGTAGGGATATTTGCAATTATTTATCTAATAAGTATTGTGCTTGCTCTTGTGCCAATTGTAGGTCCTATACTTTCGCTTTTAACAATGTTCTTCGGTATTGCAGTGACGTATATTGTTGGTGCAAATATTGCATATGAAAAAAACAAGTTTGAAATAAATAGAGCTGTGCAAAGATATGTAACTTTTGTTTTAGCAAATTTGTTTTTAGCAATAATTAGTGCTGTAATTGCAATAATTTTGATTTTAGCTGGCATAGGCACAATAATAGGATCTGTTGCAACATTTGGTTTCACTACTCAAACACTACAATCTCTAATTTTGCCATTAATAGTAGTATTTATTATAGCTTTGATAATCTCTGTTGTTATAACACCAATAGCTTGGCTTCTAGCGACTTTGTCTTTATTTGAAGATATCAATATTGCAGAGGTAATAACTAAAGCATTTTCTCTAGGCTTTAAAGACCTTCTCAAAAATGCAGCTTATATAATAGGTACTGGATTGCTTACATTAATACCAGGTGTATTAATAGGCATAATTATCTTTTTAGGCATACAAAACTTCCTTTTGCTTATTATAGGAATGATTCTTTTGATAATATGGATACTACAAGCAACAACCTTCAACATTATTGCTACAGTAAACTTTTACAGATACAAGATAGAAAGTGCAAAAAAATAATTACCTCTAATATTTTTATTTTATAAAAAAAAGACAAATAGTTGATAAATGCCAAAAAGACTGCTTTTTTACCAATATATTCGGTAGAAGATTTACTCTGATAAATTAAACAAACAAAAACTAAATAATAATAGAACAAAAAGATGCTGACAAGTAAAATAAATAAAATAACATAAAAAAATATCCTGAAACAACAAAAAATTTATAAAAAAATTAGTAACAAACATAGAAGAATAGTATTTAGAGGGATGAGAAATAATAAAACTTTAAAATTTAATTAAAAATTTAGAGAAGCAAACATAAAAGGAAAAAATAGAAAAATATAAACAATTAATGGAGAAGACGAAAAAGAATTTAGGGAAGTATTAGAAAAAAAATACTAAAAAGTATTAGTTATGGTTATATTAGTTTTCTAATCTTAATTAAATGAGAAAATGTCTTTTGGAGAGAAAATAAGATCTGCAATAGAAAAATTAAAAGGCAAAATATTTGTAGATGATGCTGCTATAAAAGAGATGGTAAGAGAAATACAAAAAGCACTTATCTCTGCAGATGTAGAAATAAATTTAGTTTATGATATAAGTAAAAAAATAGAAGAAATGTCTAAAAAAGAGCCTCCAAAAGGGCTCACAAAAAAAGAATATATTATAAAAAATACATATGACCTATTAGTTGAGCTATTAGGCGGAAATTATACTTTGCCAGAAAATACTAAAAGAATTCTTTTAATTGGTTTGTATGGCTCAGGAAAAACGACTACTACTGCAAAATTGGCAAAATGGTTTTCTAAAAGAGGAAAAAAAGTTTTATTAGTTTCAGCTGATACTGCTAGGCCCGCTGCCTATGAACAATTAAAACAACTGGCTGAGAAAATAAATGTTGCATTTTATGGTGACAAGGAACAAAAAGATTCATCAAAAATCGCAAAGCAAGCTTATTTAGAAAGTGAAAAATACGATGTAACAATATTAGATTCTGCTGGGAGAAGTGCATTAGATGATGATTTAGCAGAAGAAATAAAAAAAATAAGCGAAAACTTTAAACCTGTTTGTAAATGGCTTGTGATGAGTGCTGATTTGGGACAAATTGCAAAAAAACAAGCATCTGCTTTTCATGAAATTGTGGGAATAGATGGAGTAATCATAACAAAAACAGATGGTTCTGCCAAAGGTGGTGGAGCTTTAGCAGCCTGTCATGCAACAAATGCAAAAGTTTATTTTATAGGTACGGGAGAAAAAATAGATGATATTCAAGAATTTGATGCTCAAAGATATCTAAGCAGAGTTTTGGGTTATGGAGACTTAAAAGCTTTAATAGAAAAAGCAGAAGAGATAAAAGATGAAATAAATATAGAAGAAATTGATGTAAAAGAGTTCAATCTCGAAACTTTTTATAAACAACTAAAAGCTGCAAGAAAGATAGGACCTCTTGGAAAAGTTTTAGAGATGGTTGGTTTATCTCAACAAATTCCAAAAGAATTAGTAGAAGTTAGTGAAGAAAAATTGAACAAGTTTGGTTATATAATAGATTCAATGACAAAGGCTGAGAGAAAAAATCCTGATATACTAAATAAAAGTAGAATACAAAGAATTGCAAAAGGTTCTGGTACAACAGAAGCTGAAGTTAGGGAACTAATAAAACAATACAAGATGATGGAAAAGATGTTTGATAAATTTAAAAGATTCAATGAAAAATCATTAAGACCAGAAAAACTTGATGATATTATGAAAAAATTTGGCCTTATGAAAAGAAAAAAATTAAAGATAAGATAATTGGGGTTTAAAATGTTCGAATCTATAAGAATTTTTTTATTAATCGTAACGACTGCATTAGCAAGCTATTTTGATCTGAAAAAAAGAGAGATTCCTGATGAGGTGAATTTTGCAGCAATAATTGTAGGTGCTTTATTATGTATTATTGAACAGAAATATATTGCCTTTTTGTTAGCAATATTCATCTTTTTAGTTGGATATGTTATATATCTTAGCGGCAAGATTGGAGGTGGAGATATAAAACTCTTTGTTGCAATATCTTTATTATTGCCATTACACAAAAACAGAATTTTAATTCTAGATCTATTACTTATTGGATCAATAATTGCATTATTTGTAATTTCAGCATATTACTCTTTAAAGTACATTATGAAAGGTGTAAATTTAAATGATATTAAAAAGAATATGTTAAATGCCATGCTTTTCCTGATGTTGGTTGTAATATATTCTCTGCTGCTAATTTTTATTATTGATATTAATTTTATCTACATAATATCGATTTTAATCATAGGTTTATTTTGTTTCTTATTTATTTTGTTTGAACATGGCATAAAAAAGGAATTTTTCTTAAAGAAAGTTAAACTAGATGAATTAGAAGAAGATGAAGTTGTTGCCTATGAATTTTTAGACAAAAAAGTAAAAGATGTGATTTATAAAAATAAATTTATAGCAAAGGGTATCTTAACAGACGAAGAAATCAAAAAACTTAAAGAAGCAAGAATAAAAGAAATTCTAGTGTATAAAAATATGCCCCCCTTTGCACCATTCATTTTCTTAGCTGTTATCTTTGTCTTTTTATTCCCTGAATACACAAATATGATAAAAATGATTGTGGGAATATGAACAACAAAATTTTTATGCTTAGAGCAATTGAACTGTCTAAAAAAGCTTTCAATAAAACAAGTCCGAACCCAAAAGTAGGCTGCGTTATTGCAAGGAACAAAAAAATAATTTCAGAAGGATTTCATAAAGAGTTTGGAAAAGATCATGCTGAAATTGATGCTCTAAAAAAACTTAAAATGAGAGCAAAGGGCGCATCATTGTATGTTAATCTAGAACCTTGCTGTCATTATGGAAAAACACCTCCATGCACAAAAGCAATCATAAAAGCTGGGATAAAAGAAGTTTTTGTTGCAATGAAAGATCCAAATCCAAAAGTAAATGGCAAAGGTATAAAAGAATTAAAAAAAGCTGGCATAAAAGTTAAATTAGGACTGTGTAAAAAAGAAGCAGAAAATATAAATGCTCCTTTTATAAAATCTTTTAAGAGAGGTTTGCCTTATGTAATTTGTAAGATAGCGATAAACAGAGAAGGAATTTTTACTTATGGTGACGGCAAAAGAAAACCTATAAGTAGCAAAAGATCTAGAGATATTGCTTACTATTTAAGAAATTTTGTTGACGCAATAGTTGTGGGTATAAGCACAGTAGAAAAAGATAATCCAAGACTAATCCCTAAACCCCAGTTAGGAAAAAAACCGTTTAGAATTATTTTAGATCCAGAATTAAGAATAAGAGAAAATGCAAAAGTTTTAGGGAAAGAAGCAATAATATTTTATGATAAATCAAAAGAAAAAATAATCAAAGAAAAAAAGCAAAAAATAAAAGAAAAAGCAATTATCATAGGTGTTGAGTGCAAAGATAATAAGCTTAATTTAATCAAAATTCTTAGAATTCTAAATAAGATGGGAGTTAATGTGCTACTAATAGAATGTGGAGGAACTCTTTTTGAATATATAGTAAAAAAAAGACTTTTCGATGAGATATTAATATTTTTATCAAAGAAGAAAATTAGAAATGGAAAAAAAATAAATTTATGTCTATTAAAAAATACTAGTAAAATTGCAATACCTGTTGATAAAGATTATTTAGTTATTGCGAAACCAAAAAGCTAAAATTCTCTCAATGCCTCAATTGGATCTAATCTAGATGCTCTCAACGAAGGCAATAGACCTGATAAGGCACCAACAAGTATGGAAAAGACGAGTGCTCCTAGAATCAATTCAATACTTACATAATATTCTAAATTCAATCCTATTAATTTAGCAAGATTGTGAACAACAAAAGAAAATGAAAAACCTAAGATAACTCCTATTACTCCTCCTATAAACCCTATCATTGAAGATTCTGTTAAAAAAAGAAACAAAATAAAAGAATTCTTTGCACCTACTGATTTCATTATACCAATCTCTTTTGTTCTTTCTGTTATTGCCATAAACATAGTGTTCATTATTCCCAACCCTCCAACAACTAATGAAATCGCAGCAATACCTATTAGAACAATATTTATAACAGCTAAAACAGATGTAGCTCTCTCCCTAATCTGTTGCTGACTTAATACAGAGAAATCTTTTTTTCCATGCTTTTTTTTCAGGACCTCTTCAATTTCATTCTTTACTCTTTCTACCTCATCTTTATCGAATACCTTTACAAATATTCTGAAAGGAGTTAAAGGTTCATTAATTATTTCTTTTAAATATTTATAATTAATTATAACAGAAGAGTCAAAAAAACTTCCATAAGACAACCCTTGTGGCTTTATAATTCCAACTACTGTTAACGAGTGACCATTCAAATATAAATTTTGTTTAATTTTGATATCTTTTTTAAATACGTCTTTAGCAAGTGTACTTCCTATTAATATTCCGCCTCTTTCATTACTATTTAATTTTCTACCTTCAGCTAGTCCTAATAAACCTACTCTACCAAAATTTTCTTGTTTTTCTGGATCTATACCTATCAATAAGAGAGATTTCTTCTCGTTATCAAAAAGTATTGTTTTTGTAGTGAAGTACAAAGGTGTTGCATAATCAACTCCTCTTATTGACTCTAAAACTTTTGCATCATCCTCTTCTAGCTTAGCAAAGAAACTGTCTGCAAAACTAGATCCTGGCATAACTACTATAGTAGTACTCCCCATAGTTTCAAATCTCTCTTCGACAGATAAGTTGAAACCTTGCATAATAGAAATTAAGCCAACAACTGATGCAATTCCAATTATTATTCCTAACAAAGTTAGATAACCTATAATTCTCTGTCTTCTTATATTTCTAAAAGCTTCTATAAAAATATCTTTGTCAATTAAACTCAAAACCAACACCCTCAACAGTTAAAGAAAACAGATCATTATCATCTTGTTTGAATTCGCTTAAACTAAAATTAACATCAAAAAAAAGCTCCGCTGTTTTTATAGAGTTTATTAAATGATCTGTAACTTTCTTAAAAACTATTTTGCTATTTCCTTTTGCCAAAACAACATAAGGTATTAGTTGATCTGGCATATTTTTGTCAAATGGAGAAAGGGATTTAAATTCTTCTAAAAATTTATTTGCTGCCTCGTTGCCAATAGCCACAGCATCTTTACCATCTTTATTTAATGCATTAACACCAATTATTGAATTTTTGAAAGTTGCGATTATATCTAAACCGCTACCTTTAGTTTCTGACATTTCAGCACAATCAACAAACTCTTCTAAAAGAAAATCTTGATTGATGTTTTCACAGATTAATTTTTTTGCAGAACTTATTTGATTTAATGCAACTTCTTTATAAAAAGAAGCACAATGCGAATAAAAAGAAATTTTCTCTAAAGCACCTCTCTGCTCTATCTTGATTGGTTTCATGCTTCTTATCGATTTTGACTTAAAGATTATTTTGCCTTTTCCAACTGGAAAATAACCCCTTCTTATTAACTCAAAGCTATAAGAAGCACCAAATTTCCTAATAATAGGTAAAAAAACCTTATCTAAATAAATGAATGATGGGCTAAAAGGCACATCTGTCCCACCTTCTATACTGATCTTAACATCCTTTAAAAGAGATGGAAGCATAATCGATTGGAGCAACAAAGATATGCTGCCAGCAGAACCTATATTTATTGCATAAACACCACCATTAAAACTTTTTGGTAGAAAAGAAATTCTCTTAGAACCTAAAAAAGCACCTTTTATTTTTGCATTACACATCTTTTTTAAAAGTTTTAAGCATGCTAAATGCTGTTTTTTTAAGCCTGGGTTGTTCCTTGATGATCTTATATTTTTTACAATAATTGGCTTATTTAATATTATAGAGTAAGCTAAAGAAGTTCTTAGAACTTGGCCGCCCGACGATGCATCTACCTCTAAAAAATTCATATTAATAATTATTAATATGTTAATTATTAATATAAAGAGTGAATATGAAAGAAAGAGTTTTAGTTACAGGTAGTAATGGTTTTCTAGGCAAAGAAGTTTGTAAAATACTAAAAGAAAAGGATTACGAAGTTATAGAGTATGACAGAAATTTAGGATGTGATGTATTAGACAGAAACTCTCTAGAGAAAGTAGTTAGCAAAGCAAATTATGTAATTCATTTGGCTGCTAAAATAGATGAAAAGGACAAAGATATTTTTAAAGTAAATATTGATGGAACAAGGAATATTTTAGAAGCTTCAGCAAAGAATAAAATAAAAAAATTAATATTTGCTAGTAGTGTCGGTGTTTTAGGCAATTTTGAAGGCTGTGCTGATGAGAACTATCCATACAATCCTATAACAACATATGAAAAAAGCAAAACAGAAGCTGAAAAATTGGTGATATCTTACCAAGAAGCAGTGCCTGTTGTTATAGCAAGATTGGCTTTAATATTTGGGCCAAATAAATTCTGGAAATTTGTAATAGATTCAGTAAAAGAAAGATTTCCTATTATTGGAGATGGAAAAAACAAATTTCAAACAATATACGTTAAAAATGCTGCAGATGCAATTGTCTTTTTGTTAGAGAGGGGTGAGATTGGTGAAATATATAATGTTGCTGATGAAGAAATACCAACACTAGAAGAGTTTTATGTAAAAATATCTGAAGAGTTTAATATAAAAGATAAACCAAGACACATAAATTATTATTTGGCAATGTTTTTATTACCTATAAAAACAAAAGGTTTTATACAGCCAGAATTAGTAAAAAGATTATCAAAAAATAGATGTTATAATATAGAAAAAATTAAAAGTTTAGGGTACAAACAAAAATATTCTCTAGAAAGGGCAATAAAAGATACTATAAAAGAACTTGAAAATGAGGAGTAAATATTATCTTTCTTTAGCTCCTTTCTCTGCTGATCTTACTATTTTTGAAATTTTTTCATCAATTTTCTTAAAATCCTTAGAACTCTCCTCTACTACTGTACCAATATGTAAAATATCTGCCCCTGCCTTTGCACACTCATAAGCAAATTTATCATTTCTTACCCCGCCTGCTACAATTAAAGGAATATCTATTACTTGCTTTGTTTGTTTTATCATTTCTACGGGAGCAGGGCTCTCCGCACCACCACCACTCTCTAATATTGCTAACTTTGCACCCATGTACTGACCTGCCAAACAACTTATTGCACCTAGATACGGTAAATCTCTAGGTACTTTTTGGGCCCTACCAATAAAACCAACAGCCCTACCTGGCTCAATTATAGTATAGCAAGTAGGGATGACTTCCAATCCAATTTTCTTTATAGGCATTGCCGATGCTATTTGAGCACCAGTAATATAATATGGATCAAGAGAATTCATCATATACATGAAATATATTGCATCTGCATACTTACTTAAAGTTGCAATATTGCCAGGAAACAAAATTACAGGTAAAGAAGAATTGTTTTTTATTTCTAAAATTGTTTTGTCTAATAATTCTCCTTGCGCCCCTACAGAACCACCAACTGCTACTGCTTTTACACCATTATCTTCGGCAATCTTCGCTATTTTTCCTGCTTCTTCTGGACTTTGATTAGGAGGATCTATAACCAAAAAAATACAACAACCAACCTCTTTTATGCTTGATAATATTTTATTATAAACTCCTTTCAAAAAAATCACTTATTAAAACTAATTATTGGTATATTTTTAAAAATTTAAACATCATAAAAATCTATGTTTTTCTCAAAAGAGTTTAACAAGTAGTTAAGATTACTGTTATTAGCGTCATCTCCTTTTAGCATAATCCCATGGCCTGGTAACAAAAAAGATATTTTAAAATTAGAAAGCTTAACTAATGAAGAGTGTAACTCTTTTTTACTTGAAGATGGCAAATCAAATCTTCCTATTGCTCCATTGAAAATTGTGTCCCCAGAAAATAACATTTTCTTATTTTTTTCATAAAAACAAATACTACCTTTGGTGTGACCAGGTGTGGAAATTACTTGTAATTCAAAGGGCTCTATCTTTATAATTTGTTCATCAGCAAGAAAATTCTTTATCTTTGGAAAAGAGTAATCTGAAAAGAATGAAGAACAACAGAAAGAAACATCTTTCCTATTTACTTTCTCTGCATCATAGCTACTCATATAGAATGTTGCATTATTGAAAAGATAATGCAAAGCGATGTGATCTATATGCCCATGAGTAAATAGAACCATAGAGATCTCATTTGTCTTTAGACCAACATCTTTAATACAATTAATTAAATAATCCTCATTTATACTTAAACTACTGTCTATTAATATATTCTTTTTTCCTATAAGCAGATAACAATTAGCACCCTCATTCGGAGAGTATATTACAAAAACATTATGCAATATCTCCTCAAACATTGATTAAATAAGATCAAAAAAAGTATTTAATGCTTGCTATGCCTCTATAAAGTATGATGGAAAAAGAAAAAATTATAGAAAAAATAGCTAAAGATAAAAATATTAACAAAAAAGATATAGAAAAACAGATAGAAGATGAGATAAAAAAATATTTTGGACTTTTGAATGAAGATGGGGCATTAGTACTGATAGCAAAAAGGTATGGTATAGACATTAAAGAATTTGATTACCGCAAAATTTCTGAATTAAGAGAAGGGATGCAAAAAATAAATATAAAAGCTAAAATAAAAAAGATATTTCCAATAAAAAAGATAAATAAAAATGGGAAAGAATATTTGTTAACAAATATTATATTAACTGATGGAAAAAAAGAAATAAAACTCAAACTCTGGAATGATTTAGCCAAAAAAATTGAAGAAGAAAAAATAGAGAGAAATTGGTTAATAACAGCAACAAATTTAAGCGTTTTAAATAACAATGGGGAGATCGAGCTTATTAATAATATTGATTCTAATATTGAGTTTCAAAAAATTGATTCTGATGTTAGAAAGATAAGTGAAATAAAAGAGAATGAAGAAGATATAGATATATACTGTAAAGTAAACAAAATACTCGAAGAAAAAAAATTTAAAAAGGATTTTAGAGAAGGAAAATATGTTGTTTTAGAGTTAACAGATATAAATGGAGATGAAAAAATTAGAGCAATAGCTTGGAATGATGCTACAGAAGAAATAAAGAAAATAAGAGAAGGCAGCCTTATAAAGATTGAGTCTGCTTATACAAGAAATAATAACAAAAAAATAGAAGTACATCTGGGTTGGAAGAGCAGGATTATTGAGAATCCTGCTTCTCAACTCCAAACACAAAAATAGTCCACCATGGTTTTTTTGTATTTTTTATTTCACCCGTTTCAATGTCTAAAGTACCTTCAACATCGTAATCAGTACTAAAAATGCCAAATATCTTACCTCGCTGCATGCCTTTTATTTTATAGACTGGTTCGTCACTATTAGTATCCAGTTTTATTATGTCTACTTTATAGAAATTTGCTCTTAGTTTTGCTATTTCTGAAGCATCTTGTGGCAAAACTGCTAATCTTTTTTTCTGTTTGGGCATTATTATATATAAACTGTTTTCATCTAGTTCTATTTCTTTATCTATGATTATATCGCCTCTTGGCGTTTTTATAATTATCTGTCCATCCTCGTCCTTTGTTATATTTAAGTCAAAAAACATATCTTTGTATTTTAGTTTTGCTAATATCTGTTGCATATGTGTTTGTCTCAGCTTATGCAAAAAAGGTCTGGCTCCATCTTCAAGCTCTACTAAATAATCTCCCCTGCCAGCTTTCATTTTGATTCTTTTTATGTTTCTGATATTTAAATCCGATATTTCGTTGAGTGTATTTGAATCATCCTCCTCTAAAATTTTCTCAGAATTTATACTTACTCTTATAGCACTGCTTTCAGAACCTATCAAAAAACCTCTTTTTATTGGTAACACTTGTATCTTAGCAGTTTCCTCTTTAACATTCAAAAGCTTTAATGCTAAAGTACCAAAAAATTCCCTTCTGTTATTTTCTAAAACTAGAGTATCAAATACTCCTTCATCTTTGAGAACGGATAATATTGCAACTGCTTTACCTTCAAAACAATTCTCATCATTGCAATCACTATATACGTCTTCTAATTTTAAAGAGAATCCATTAAAATCTTTGGATTCACCTAATGAGAGGCTAAATACCGTCTCTGAATTAATATCTTTTGTTAGATTCTTTGCTTCCTTGAAAAAATCTGTTCTTTCTTTAATTTTCTCTTTGATATTTTGTCTGTTAGTTTTTATTTCTTCTACTTTTTCCTCAACTATTTCTTTTATTCTTTCTTTTATCTTCTCCCTATCAACCACTTGTACATTTGCATCATCACAAGAATTCACTTCGACCCAACCAAAAGGAATATCACATGGAGTTGAAAATTGCTTACACTGCCCCTTAATATTAACTGCATAAGCAACCCTTTGGACACAAACTTCATTTTCTTCTAATCTATTTTTAATTCTGAAACTTTGCATATCTTGATTATCGCTTATGTTTGTATTATCTTGCAAAGATTTCTGGGGTGCATTTTGGTCATCATCTAAAAATTTCTGCTCTAACTGAGAAGAGTATGCTGTTAAGGATAAAAACAATATAACAACAACAAAAATAAAGTTAAGATATTTTTTCAATGAAACCACCTCCGCAAAACTATAAACAAGTTCTTGGTGGAACAAAATATATATTTTTTGTGGAACAAAGTGGAACATTATTTCAATAACTCAATTTTTTTAGTATTCCCTAGAGAATAAGATTTAACAATACCCTTATTTTCTAACTTTTTTAAAGTTCTAGAAAGAGTACTCTTAGGTAAACCAACTTCGATTTGTATTTTTCTTTGAGTTAGGGGACCTCTTTCAAAAAGCATTTTTACTATCAAGAACTCTCTGTCTGAAAGATATTTCTTATAATTATCTAACTCTTTTTGTTTACTCTCTAAAGAGTTATTTTTAGAAGATTCTTTACTTTCACGAGAAATAAATGGTTTAAAATAAATTACGAAAACAATGAAAAATAAGAATAGCAATAAGAATATTAACAAAATAACTATGTTGGAAAAATTAATTTTATCTGTTTTATTTAATTTCTCAAAAGAATAAGAAAATTTTATACTGTTTGTATCTTTAAATAATAGAGATATTCTGTTATCCTTACTAAAAATTATAGCTTCTGCTTTAATGATATAAGAATCTTCTGGTAGGTTAACTTTAACATCACAATTGAAGGGAATATTAAAGTCAAAATACCACTCCTTATATTTTTTTGTTAACTCTAAACTATTACAAAAAAAAGAGAGAGAATAGTCTGGTTTTTTTTCTCTTAATTTAATAATAATTTCTTTATTATGAGTAAAATAATTCAAATCTCCCTTGCTGTCATAAGTTAGAATGTTATTACAGCCAAAGTTTTCTATGTAAAAAAAATCTTGTTTAGTACTATCTAATAATATAAGCAGTTTAATCTCAGAAAATCCTTCTTTAGTTATATTTATTTCGCCATCACAATATTCAATATCTTGACTAAAATAGAAGTTAATGAAATATAAAAAAAATAAAAACACAAAAATTTTTTTGGAAAGCATAAAAATAATATAAAATAAGACAAAATAAATGTTTCTCAACATTTTTAGCACCGGCAAAAAACTGACTTATAATTTAAAAAACAATAGAATACATTTATTTTAGAGCAGTAAGCAATTGGCAACGTAAGCCAAACGCTCTGCCAGAAAAGCTTAGCTGCTTAGAGGTGTTATTATGGCGAAAGAAATTAGAGAAATAGAAGATTTACCTGGAGTAGGACCCCAATCCGCTGATAAATTAATGAAAGCAGGATATAGAACTTTAGAAAGTATTGCTGTTGCAACTCCTGCTGAACTAATGGAAGTAGCTGAGTTAGGAGAAGCTACTGCAATGAAGATAATAAGGGCAGCAAGAGATGCATTACAAATGGGCTTTGAAAGCGCAGATGTATTAGCTGAAAAAAGAAAAAACGTAGGAAGACTTACGACAGGCAGCAAAGCCCTAGATGAGTTAATAGGTGGTGGAATAGAAACAATGAGTATAACAGAACTTTATGGCAAATTTGCTTCATCTAAGACACAATGGTGCTTCCAAACTGCAGTTACTGTACAATTACCAAAACAAAATGGTGGCCTTGAAGGAAATTGTCTGTGGATAGATACTGAAAATTCTTTTAGACCTGAAAGAATAGAAGCAATAGCAAAGAGATTTGGACTAGAGCCAAAACAAGTTTTAAAGAATATATATGTTGCAAGAGCATATAATTCAGATCATCAAGTTTTACTTGCAGAGAAAAGTGAGGAAATAATTAGGGAAAAAAATATAAAACTTCTTATTGTGGATTCTTTGACTTCGCATTTTAGGGCAGAATTCATAGGGAGGGGCACGATTGCAGAAAGACAACAAAGATTAAACAAACACATGCATACTTTACAAAAAATTGCAGAGCTAAATAATTTAGTAGTACTTGTAACAAATCAAGTTATGCAAAGACCTGATGTTTTGTTTGGTGATCCTACTGCACCAATAGGTGGTGAAATAGTGGGGCATGCTTCTAAAACAAGAATATATTTGAGAAAAGGGAAAGACGATCTAAGAATTGCTAAATTGGTTGATTCTCCTTGTTTACCAGATGGCGAAGCAGTGTATAGAGTTACGGAAAGAGGCATAGAAGATGTTAAAGAAAGTGTTAAAGAGAAGGACTAAAAATCCTTTTCTTCTTTTTTTAGCTTGTCATATTTCTTAAGCGCCTCTATTGCTTGCTCCAAAAAAATTCTTTTTTTAATACTTTTTTCTTTTGAATATAAGATTTCCAAATCTCTTAT
The DNA here is from genome assembly GCA_026414365.1 of Candidatus Iainarchaeum sp. Lineage (GTDB taxonomy): Archaea > Iainarchaeota > Iainarchaeia > Iainarchaeales > SKW153 > SKW153. Next base: position 300,919 of record JAOAJD010000001.1, read on the forward strand.
CACAAAATCTATCTCAATCATAAAATATTAATAAAAAAGAAAAAACTATTAAATTGGTTGTCTTATTAAGTAAATTTTTAAAGGTATATTATTGAATATTTATTTTAAGGCTGAGTTCTGCGGGGTTTCAATTATTTTATTTTAAAAATAAGAATATAATTGGAACGCAAAAGTAGCTCAGCCTGGGAGAGCACACGGCTGAAGCTTCTAAAAAGCAGAAACCGTGGTGTCGCGGGTTCAAATCCCGCCTTCCCCATATAAAAACCCTTTATTAAATTTTATTGTAAAGGATATTATTTAGAATTATGAGCAATATTATAGAACAACTAATAAAGAAATATCCAGAAAGTGAAAAAGAGATACGAAAGGCTTTTTCTATTTTGCAAAACTTAAGCAGTAAGGGATTGGATTTAGAGCATAACCTGTTAGTTTCTGAAATTTTGGCCAATATAGAATTAGACAAAAACGTGGTTATAGCGGGGCTTTTACATAACGTCTTAGACTATGGCTATTCTGAAGAAGAACTTAAAAAGCAATTTAATGAAGAAATTGTAAAGATAATAATTCAAAGAAAAAAGTTTAAGATAAGCGCAAATATAAAAAGTAGCGATATAGAGAAAACAAAAAGACTTGTTGTTGCTCTAACAAAGGATATAAGACTCATATTATTAGAAATTTCTGATAGATTAGGAATACTAAAGAATTTTGATAAATACGATGAAGATTTAAGAGAGAGAGTTATAAAAGAAATTAGCCAAATATATTTGCCAATATCTAATAAATTAGGCATATGGAGGATAACCTCTCAAATGCAAGACCTTTTATTCAAACAAACTAACCCAGAAAAATATAAAGAAATACAGAATAAGATAATTGAGAGAGAAAAAGAACAGAAAGAATTTGTTGAAAGCATAAGAAAAAAACTTGAAAGTGAAATTAAAAAGAATAATATTCCAATAGAAATAAAATATAGAACAAAAACAGCTTATTCAACATATAATAAAATGACTAGAAAGAATAAAAAATTTGAAGAACTTTATGATATTTGCGCACTTAGAGTAATAACTGACACCACAGAAAATTGTTATAAAATATTAGGTATCGTGAATACACTTGGAGAAACAATCGCAAGCGAGTTTGATGACTATATAGCAAAGCCAAAAGATAACGGCTACCAAGCAATACATGTCGTCCTAAAAGGAAAAAATAAAGATGGTATAGAACTACAAATAAAAACTAAAGAGATGGATAATGTAGCAGAATTTGGAATTGCTGCTCATTGGAGGTACAAAGCCATACCAGAAGCTAGTTATGATGAGAGATTCTCTTGGTTGAGAGAGATCATTGAATGGAAAAAGGAAAGTCCGGAAAATAAAGATTCTATGTTTGGAACAAACACGATATTTGTTTTTACACCAAAAAGAGATGTTATAGAACTACCAGCTGGCTCTACCGTTTTAGACTTTGCTTACGCAATACATACTGAACTAGGTAACAAATGCTCAAAAGCAAGAGTAAATGGAAAAATTGTCCCTTTAGAATATGTTTTAGATAATGCTGACGTTGTAGAAATAATTACATCCCCAAATGAAAAACCAAAAAGCCATTGGCTAAATATTGTCAAAACAGATAAAGCAAAACAAAAAATAAGATCTTTTTTACACATCAAAGAGAAAATTACAAAAGATGAGTCAAAAAAGAACATACTTAAAAATATCGACATAGAAGACAAGAAAATAAAACTCGCGAAATGTTGTAACCCATTGCCAGGAGATGATATAATTGCTTTTGCTACTACTAAAAGAAAAATATCGGTTCATATTAAAGATTGCCCAGAAGCAAAAAAAATGATAAAAGAAAAAAATATAGTTAATGTTAGGTGGGGAAAAGAAAGCAAAAATTATGTGTCAGAAATTAGCGTTATAGCTGAGGATAGAATAGGCTTACTTAAAGATATTTTGAATGTATTTTCTAATAGTAAAATAAATGTTGAATCCATTGATGCAAAAACAAAGAAAGGTAAAGCATATTGTTATTTTACAATATCTGTAAAAGGACTCAATCAACTTATTGATGCAATAAAAAAAATATATGAAGTTAGGGGTGTTCTTAACGTTAAAAGAGGTAGTTTATAGAATTGTAGAAACAAAAAGCATTGTAATTCCAATCATTGCAAAAACTACTGTTAATATTATTCCATCCACAGTTATGTCGGAAGAAATTAAACTATAAAAGAAATAAAAATCTGCTACACAAAAGGCTATTCCAAAAAATAGTAACAAAAATGTTACGAATCTATTTCTTGTGGAAACTCCTTTAAGTTTCAACTCATCTAAGTCTACTTGAACTTGTTTTACAGCAACTCCTAACTCATTCAGTTTGTCTCTGACTCTGTCGCTAAGTTCACTCAATTTTTTAACATTATCATTAATTTGATCCTGAAAATGTTTGCTTTGACCCATAAGTTCTTCTTCGTATTGTTTTACATCTCTTATAACGGCCTTAGTTATATCTTCTTCCATCTTTTTTGAAATTTTTTTTGATTCCTCATTTAGATAAGAAAGCATAGCAGGTTTTTGTTTTTCTAACTCAGCATTAACTATTTTTACTATTTCGCCTCTTAACAACGCAAAAGTATCTGCCTGACCCAGTAGTACTAATCTTTTTGCTTTATCTGGTTCAACCCCAAGATCCTTAAGTTGTTGCACTATTTTTTCTTCTGGCTCTCCTTCGGCAACCATTTTTCTTATTATCTCTATTATGCTCTCGTCAGTTACTTTTTTATTCATTATTTTTCCACCTCTATATCAAAGCTATTTGTTTCAATAATACCATAAACATTCGTATTAAAATATATTGTAGTTTTTCCTTCGGCGACAGGAGTTAGAATGTATTTTATTTTCTCACAAGAATTTGAATCTATATTCAAAGATTTCTTTATATTTCCCTCTTTGAAAAATGACATAGAATGTTGTTCCTCAACAATCACTTCTTTCATATTATTAGAAAAATTACAAATCTCAAAAGTTAACTCAAAAGGTGTATCTAAGAAAACTTTTAGTGGAGAGATAACTTTGTAATCCAAACCTGTCTTTTGGCCACCAACAACTATATGTTTAACCACAGACTGATAAAAAGGGGCTTCCGCAACTAATAGAATCTCTTTTAACTGCGGAAAGTTGTAGTCTATTAAGAAATATTCTCCCGGTTTAAGAGTTTTTATGTCGGCAATCTTAACTTTGTTTTTATCCAATATATAACTAATAGTTATGTTTTTTATTGTCTTTTTAGATTCATTAAATAAATAAATATCTTTTGAAAAAGTGCTTTCGTTAAACTTCTCTTTAAAAGATAAACCTGTATTAAAAACAGATAGGTATATTAAAATTGCAATGAAAATAAAATATATTGCCGAAAAATAAAATATTAATTTTGCTCTTTTTTCGACCATAGTATTAATGATATAAACTTTTTCTGTTTTATAAATTGTACTCTTTATATATTCAAAAAAATCAAAAAATCTTTATTTTTCCTTTTTGCCAATCAGAGAGAACCAACCTAGAAGCTCTTGCAATATCTAAGTTATTTCCTTTAGTAAAAAATTTTTTTTCCGAAGCTAAATTCTCCAAAAAACTATCAACACTCTCAAATTTTATTTTATAGAACTCTTCTAGAGCATTTTTATTAACTTTAGATATAAAAGAAAGAAGATAAGTGGCACAACCTTCTATATCTCTAACATGGTCAACGCTCTTCGCATTTATTAGAGCTAGTTGCTCTTCAGGAACATTAGTATACTCTAGGATCCCAGGTGAGTCGATAAGCAATATATTTTTTGATATCTTAATATACTGTTGACCTCTTGTAAACCCTGATTCTGGCGAAGTTGGTGCTGAGTGCCTCCCTTTAAGTACATTTATTATGCTGCTCTTACCTGTGTTTGGATAACCGAAGATTGCTATTTTGACTTTTTTGCCTTTTGATAGTTTCCCTATTATACGTCTAAGTTTGATAAAACCACTTCTTAGTTTGGCTGACAAAAATACAATTTTTTTATTGTTCATCTGTTTTAATATTTGTCTTTTATATTCAACGGATATTAAATCTTCTTTATTAGCCAAAATTAAAAGTTGTTTACCTTTACTCAAAGCATATTTTTCTATGTAATTGTTAGAAGTTTCTAAAGGAAATCTTGCATCTACAACTTCAAATACAATGTCTGCTTCATCAATAATCTTTAGAACTTGTTGCTTGTAATTATACAATATTCCCACCTTTCAATATCTTACCCACTAATGAGAATAAATAAAATCCTAACATAACAAAAAAACTAATTATTGTAATCTGACCAACAAAGTCATTGCCTCTCCTAACTAAATATAAGAAAATAAAAAAGGAGGCAAATAACACCAAAATCCCAACTAGACTTACTAAAGATAGGCCTAAATAAAAAGACATTTTTTTATCCATTAGAATCATCCTCGATTAATTTAAAAATATCTTCGGGGAGGGCACCTTTATCTATTGCTTCTTTTTCAGAAATCATATAAAACTTGTCAGTAACGCGAAAGCTATTTAAATCAATCAAACGCCAACCTTTATGAGATATTTTCCAAGCAATTATTAAATGTGCGCTTGCATTTTTACACCAATCTATTAACTCTGACATTTGATCTACAGATATGCTCAAATAGTCTCCCGCCCAAGCTTTCGCTTCTATAGCGAAAATAACATTCTTCTTTATTACAACTAAATCTGGACTAGGCAAAGCTGTCTTTCCAGAACCTGCAGCTCGCATAACTGCAAATCCCATATTATGAAATATTTTCAATAGTTCTCTTTCAGCATTCGCACCTTTGGCATACCTGGCCATCAAAGATCAACATTAATATTATATAAATTTCTTTTTTATAAGTTGTTATAAAAGAGGATTAGAGGTTTGATGGTTTAATCCATTAAAATTAGTATTTTAATTATAAGTTAAGAAATAATAATTATTTAAAGATTTTAGAATTTTTTATTTTTATAAAAATTCAAAAATTAAAATAATTTATTTAGAACATCTTAAAGAGAAAGTCAAATGACAAACAATAATTACAAAAGATTTTGACAAAATCTAAAAATCTCTAATTCTCTTAAGAAGGTGGTAAAATGGCTAAAACATACTTAACATCAGTGAAATATCTAATAAAAATAAAATTTGATATTGATGGAGTTGTAGAAAAAGAAGATATAATAGGCGCTGTATTTGGCCAAAGTGAAGGGCTTTTAGGCGAAGATATGGACTTAAAAGAACTTCAACAATCTGGAAAAATTGGTAGAATAGAAGCTAATTACAAATCAGAATTTGGAAAAACATATGGAGAACTAATAATACCTAGTTCTATGAACCTCCCAGAAACATCTCTCTTGGCTGCTGCAGTAGAATCTGTAGAAAAGGTCGGGCCTTGTGACTCAAAATTCGAAGTTTTGGAAATCATAGATATAAGAGAAGAAAAGAGACAACAAATAAAAGAAAGAGCTAAATCGTTATTAGAGAAATTTAAAAAAGATCAGAGCGTTAATGTTAATGAAATCGCGGATGAGATAAAAGAATCTGCTAGAGAATTATTACTTTCTAGTTATGGTAAAGATAATTTAACTTGCGGTCCCGATATTGAGAAAAGTGAAGAAATAATTGTTGTTGAAGGAAGAGCTGATGTAATAAACTTATTAAGGAACAATATTAAAAATGTGATAGAAATGGGTGGATCAAAAATAAGTCAAGATGTGATAGAACTCACAAAACAAAAAGAAACAACTCTATTCGTAGATGGAGATAGAGGTGGTGAGCTAAACGCAAAAAAATTTATGCAATTAGCAAGTGTAGATTATCTTGCAAAAGCTCCGGAAGGTAAAGAAGTTGAAGAGTTAACTAGGAAAGAAATATTGCAATCTCTAAAAAAGAAAGTGTTTGTTGGTGATTTGAACCAAAATAAAAAACCAACCTTTGATAAACATAATGAGCATAAAAAGATAATTAAAACATTTTCTAGACATAGAAACCCCAGATTTAAAGATAATTTACCGCAAGGTAGAAGATTAATTCATAGAAGAGCAGAGGAATATTGTACTGCTAAAGAAAGTAATATAAAAAGTGAGGAAGAATTTGACAAAAATGAAATTGAAACATTTAGAAAGATAATGGCTTCAGTAAAAGGAAAAATGAAAGCAAAGATTTTGAATAGGAATTTAGAAGAAATATTGTCTACGGATGTTAGAAACATTATCGATTCTTTAAACAAAACTAATGAAGCATATGCTATTGTGTTTGATGGTATAATAACAAAAAGACTTTTGGACTTAGCAAAACAAAAAAATATTGCATATATAGTAGGAATTAAGAAAGCAAATTTCGATAAACCAGAAGGGATAAAAATAATTGTTTTAGACTAAAAGAGAAAGGGGTTATTTACCCTTCCTCTTCATTTCTTTTTTTGTTTTTTGAGTACTTTCAGGTAATTCTTTAACTGTTTCTTCTATTGGTAGTATGATGTCTCCTGTTCTATATAATACCAAACCAACCAATAAAACTGCCAACCAAAACAAAAGTGCAGCTATTGGAGCAAGTAGCGCACTCCAAAATTGTCTAACTGTGGGTTTGGCTTGGTAAGGTGGTAAAGACAATCCTGTGTTGTCTTTTAGATATTGTTTACATTTGTCTGCCTCTGAGGATTGTAAATCTATAGGTAAAGCAGAATCAATATTATTTATACACTTTTCATAATTTTTTAATACATCCCAACTATTAAAAGTATCTGCACTTGCTTTTATAAACATCAACAAAGAAGCAAATAAAATAAAAGCACCTATTAGTCTTGGCATATGAATTTCTCTGCTACCCAACCTAAAATACACTACCCTTTTCATTAATCTCACCTAATTTTATAATAAGCAAACAGTATTTATATTTTTACTTAGAATAGTTTTTTTATAATTAGACAACTTCTTAGATGCGAGCCGGTGGTCTAGAGGCTATGACGATACCCTTACACGGTATAGGTCGGCGGTTCGAATCCGCCCCGGCTCATAGTCTTTAACACTTACTTTTTATTAAGATAATTAAATGCGGAAATCGTTGCGACTGCTCCTTGACCTGCAGCAACGATTATTTGCTTTGCTTCTATATTTGTTACGTCCCCTGCAGCAAAGATGCCTTCCTGAGATGTTTTACAATAAGTGTCTACAATTATCTCTCCAATTTCATTCTTTTTTAAAAAAGGAACAAATGAAGAATTTGGAATCCAACCTATCTCAGAGAAAACGCCGTTAACCTCTAAAAAATATTCTTTACCATCTCTATCAATTTTAATACTATTGACAAAATCTTCTCCGATAACCTCTTTAACTTTCGTTTTGTACATTATTTCGACGTTGCTTAGTTTAATCACTTTATCAAAAAGATATTTATCTGCTTTTGGTTTTTCTCCTCTGACTATCAAATATATTTTGGAAGCATATTTACTAAGTTGCAAAGTTGCATCCATGGCAGAATTGCCCGCCCCAACTATAGCTACTTTACTATCAAAAAATAAAGGTGCATCGCAAGTTGCACAATAAGAAACACCTTTACCTCTAAACTTATCAGCATTCTTTGCATCTAACTCTTTTGGCTTTTTGCCTGTAGCAATTATAATTGCTTTACAATTGTAAGAATTATTTTTTGTTATAACTGAAAAAAAATCTTTTTCTTGTTCTATATTTGTAACTTCCTCAAACAAAATATTCGATCCATAAGAATAAAGGTGATCTCTGAATAATGCGGATAGATTTATGCCTGCGATATTTCTTATAGCTGGGTAATTATCAACCTCTCCAGCCAAAGACATTTGGCCCCCATAATCTTTAGAAATTATTAGGAAATCCATCTTTTTTCTTGCAGCATATATTGCTGCAGTTATTCCTGCTGGCCCTGCACCTATTATAATAAGATCCTTCATAAGATTAAATAGAATATAAATCAAAAAAGTTTATTTTCCTAATGCTTCCAATATTGCCTCTTTGTTAAAACCTACTATAATTTTTCCATTTATCTCTATTACAGGAACTCCTGTTTGTCCACTCTTTCTTATCATTTCTAGTGCTGCATTTCTATCTTTAGAAACATCCACATCCTCAAAAGCTATTTTTTTCTCTTTGAGAAATTCTTTTGCTAATATACAATATGGACAAGTAGGTGTAGAATATACTTTAACTTTCTGCTCCGTCATTACATCACCTTAATTTTTTGATTAATATTATTTATATCAACCACAACTCCCTGCAACTGCAGGTGTGCTGTTATTTGTGAATTTATACTCACATTCGTTTGGCTTTTGAATAAATGCTTTACAAATTTCTGTTAGAATCGCTTGTGGAGTTCTTTGTGGATTAACGGCAACACCATTTATTATTAAAGTCGGAGAGCCTTGAACATTATATTTTTCATTGTCTGTCTTATAAATTAAGAAAATAGGGAATCTTCCTGATAAATAACTACTCTTATCGTTTAAATTCTTAGATATATTATAATCATTGTCTGTTTTTTCTATACATTTTTCTAAGGTTTGTTTGTCTATTTCTGAACTTTCTAAGCACTTATCGCTGTTTTGTGAATCAACAAAACATGCAAGATATTCTAAAAACTTATCTTTTTGTTCCTTTTGTATGCAATACTGTCTAACCTGCTCTCTAACCTCAACTTCCCCATGCATCGCATAGTCAACAAACTTTAATTCAAAATCAATCTTGTCTTTAAGAATGTTTAAAACAGGCAAGATTGCTTTTTCCATTTGAATTCCATAAGGACAGTGACTCATAACAAATAATTCTATTTTTGGCTTATTTGTTTTAGGAATTTCTTTTGTTTGTGCCTCAGCATTTTGATTTGGAGGCTGCGACTTTGGTAAAGGTTTGTCCATATCTAAAATATTGCCGAATATCATATACTTTCCTTCACTCGTTGCATACAAAACTTGTGCGCCAAGAAGAGAGTTATTCGTATCATAAATTCCAACCACAAGAGCATACAAAGTATCAGAAATTTTATTAGAATCTATAATCTTAACTATGTATTGGCTTGGTAAGATGTTATTTTTGATGTAATTCAGAGTTTTTTGTTTAATATACTTTTCAGTTGGTTTTTGAGCAGACAATAAAAAATACCCCCCTAAAAAACCTATAACGAGAGCAAGACAAATTAATATTATCAAGTAAGCATTTGATTCAAGTTTTGAAAAACCATTGGAATTTTTTACTTTTTCTTTCATCAACCCACCTTTAAAAAATCAAGAAAATATACTAGTTAAATCACAAAACATTTAATAAACAAATGTAATTAAATATATTTCTTCTGACACAATTATTTTCTTGTTAAAAATACAACAGAATAAATGTAAAAACATTTATAAATATTTGTTAACACATGTTAACTATGTGAGAGATATGTATTTTTGTCCTTGTGAAATTGTTGTTAAAAAAGTATTGCCTGCAATAAGGAAAGAAATTTGTTATTATTTAATAAATAAGAAGAAGATGAAAGCATCTGAAGTATCTAAATTTTTGGGTTTGACAAGAGCAGCAGTAAGTCAATACTGTAGTAAAAAAAGAGGTGTTGAGATTAAATTTGATAAAGAAACAAGAGAAGAAATATATAAACTTGCTGACAATCTAATAAACAAAAAAAATATTTCTAGAACAGATTTTGTTGGTTGTTTCTGTTTTGTTTGTAAATGTATAAGAAAAAAAGGTTTGTTATGCAAACATCACAAGAAGAATAATGAATATTGTTATTTTTGCAAGTGATTATGATGAAAAAAATTATTTATTTGGATCATGCGGCTACAACGCCTGTTGACAAAGAAGTATTGAAAGAAATGTTGCCTTTTTTTAGTAAAAAGTATGGCAATGCTTCATCTTTACATAAATTAGGTCAAGAAGCAAGACTAGCTTTAGAAAATGCAAGAGAAAGAATAGCGAATTTAATAAATGCTTCTACAGAAGAAATTATCTTTACCTCTGGAGGCACAGAATCAGATAATTTGGCATTAAGAGGAATTGCATATGCAAACAAAGAAAAAGGCAGACATATTATTGTTTCTTCTATAGAACATCACGCTATACTGAACACGGCTGAAGATCTTGAAAAAGAAGGATTTAAAGTAACATATTTACCTGTAGATAGCTTTGGCTTGGTAGATGTTGAGGAAATTAAAAAACAAATAACAAAAGAGACTATTTTGGTTTCTGTTATGCATGCAAACAATGAAATTGGTACAATTGAACCAATAGGAGAAATAGCAGAAGTATGTAAAGAAAAAAATGTTTATTTTCATAGCGATGCTGTACAAACTTTTGGCAAACTAAAAATTGATGTAAATAAAACTCCAGTAGATTTGCTATCTCTAAGTGCTCATAAAATATATGGACCTAAAGGAATTGGGGCACTATATATAAGAAAAGGAACTAAAATAAAAAGTATAATTACTGGTGGACCACATGAAAAAAATTTAAGAGCTGGTACTGAAAATGTTGCACTTGCTGTTGGCTTTGCAAAAGCCTCAGAAATAACACATAAAAATATGGAAAAACACAACGAAAGAATGAAAAGGCTTAGAGATTATGCAATAAAAAAACTTTCAGAGATAGAGAACAGTCTACTTAATGGTCACCCTACAAAGAGGTTAAGTAATAATATAAATATTATATTTAGAGGAGTTGAAGGTGAATCTTTAGTAACTCTTTTAAGTAAAGATAGAATAATGGCATCAACAGGTAGTGCCTGTTCCTCTAAGTCTTTAGAACCAAGTCACGTACTTTTAGCTATAGGAAGAAAACACGAAGAAGCACACGGTTCGTTAAGATTAACATTAGGTAAAGATAACACAAAAGAAGAAATAGATTATGCTATAGAAAGAATAGAAAAGAATGTAGAAAAATTAAGAAAAATAAGTGCAATAAGTTAATCTTTGAGGATGTGAATGTATGTATAATGAAAGAATAATGAAAGAATTTACAAAACCAAAGAATATGGGTGAAATGAAAAATCCGGATGCAATTGGCAAAGCCGGTAATCCGGTTTGTGGAGATGTTATGGAGATATACTTAAAAATAGAAAAAAAAGATAACAAAGAATATATTAAAGATATAAAAATGAAAACATTTGGCTGCGTTGTGGCAATAGCAAATGCTTCAGTATTGACACAATTAGTTAAAGGCAAATCTTTAGAAGAGGCAGAAAAAATAGATAATAAAGACATTTTAGCACAGCTTGGAGAAGTCCCGCCAATAAAAATACATTGTTCTTTTTTAGCAATTGACGCACTAAAAGATGCAATAAATAACTACAAAAAACAAAGATCAGAAAACAAATAAATAATAGTTTTGTTATTTAATTATTTTTGCAAGGTGGGAAAATGACAAAAGAATATTTTGAATTTGTTGTGAAAAGAGATGGTAGGCTTGCACCTTTCAGGATAGAAAAAATAGCAGAGGCAATATTTAAAGCAGCACGTGCGGTAGGTGGTGAAGACAGAAATTTAGCTAATGAGATAGCTATAAGGGTATATGAAAGATTAAAAAAAGATTTTGGAAAAAATAATCCTACAGTTGAACAAATACAAGACTATGTTGAAAAAGAGCTAATAGAAAGCGGCCATGCCAAAACAGCAAAAGCATATATCCTTTATAGACAAAAAAGATCTGAATTAAGAGATTCAAAAGCATTTTTAGGTAAAGTTGATGGTATAATAAATAGTTATGTTTTAAAGTATGATTGGAGAGTAACTGAAAACAGCAATGCTTCTTATTCTTTATCAGGACTCCAAGCACATATAAGTGGAGCAGTAATAGCAGAATATACTCTCAATTATGTTTACCCAAAAGAAGTTTCGGAAGCTCATAGGAATGGCGACTTTCATATACATGATTTGGGAACAGGAACATATTGTGCTTATTGTGCAGGTTGGTCATTAGGACAGTTGCTTAGTGAAGGTTTTAATGGAGTTAGTGGTAGAATAGCAGCAAAACCAGCAAAACATTTCAACGCAGCTTTAGGCCAGATAGTAAACTTCTTTGGAACATTACAGAATGAATGGGCTGGAGCTCAGGCATTTAATTCATTTGATACTTATTTAGCTCCATTAGTTGCAAAAGATAATCTTAATTACGAAAGAGTAAAACAAAGTATGCAAGAATTTATATTTGCAGTTAATTCTACAAGTAGATGGGGCAACCAAGTACCTTTCACAAACCTAACTTTTGATTGGACTGTACCGGAAGATATGAAAGAGAAAAAGGTTATTTATGGAGGGAATTTATTAAACGAAACTTATGCTGACTTCCAAGATGAAATGGATATGATAAATAGAGCTTTTATTGAAATTATGATGGAAGGAGACATGAATGGAAGGGTTTTTACTTTCCCAATTCCTACTTATAATATAACCAAAGATTTTGAATGGGACTCTGAAAATGCAGATTTGCTATTTGACATGGCTGCAAAATATGGAACGCCTTATTTTCAAAACTTTGTAAATAGTAGTTTAAGACCAAGTGACGTAAGAAGTATGTGTTGCAGATTACAGTTGGACCTTAGACAACTTAGAAGTAAAACAGGTGGTTTGTTTGGGAGTGGCGAATCAACAGGTAGTGTTGGTGTAGTAACTATAAATATGCCAAGGTTGGGGTATTTATCAAAAACAAAAGAAGAGTTCTTTGAAAGATTAGAAAAACTAATGTATTTGGCCAAAGAATCTTTAGAAATAAAGAGAAAGGAAGTCACAAAACATATGGATAATGGATTGTTACCATATACAAAAAGATACTTAGGTCATCTAAATAATCATTTTTCAACTATTGGTCTAGTAGGGATGAACGAAGCATGCTTAAACTTCTTAGGGAAAACAATAGCAAATAATGAAGGAAAAGAATTCGCTATAGAAGTTTTAGATTTTATGAGAGAAAAATTGGTTGAGTACCAAGAAGAAACAGGACACATATATAATTTAGAAGCAACACCTGCAGAAGGGACTTCTTACAGGTTGGCAAGAATAGATAAAAAGAGATTTCCAAATATAATAACAGCAGGAAAAGACGTACCTTACTATACTAATTCAACACATCTACCTGTTAACTATAGTGAAGATATATTTGAAGTTTTAGAACACCAAGATGAATTACAAACAAGATACACTGGTGGAACAGTATTACATGGTTTCATTGGAGAAGCTTTGAGTTCTGGAGATGTATGTAAAAAACTTGTTAGAACAATTGCTAATAATTACAAATTACCATATTACACAATTACACCAACTTTTAGCATATGCCCAGAACACGGTTATATAAAAGGGAAACATGAACTTTGTCCGAACAAAATAAATGATCATGTATGCGGCAAAGAAACTGAAATATTTAGCAGGATAGTGGGGTATTACAGACCAATACAAAACTGGAATGACGGAAAAAAAGAAGAATTTAAAGAAAGAAAACCATACTCAGAAAACGTTTCTTTGAATAGTACATATTTAAAGAAAAAACAATTGGCTAAGTAACAAACATTAATAAAATAATTTTTATGACCGTACTAATAAAAGGTATCCAAAAAATCACCCTAATAGATTACCCTAATAAAATAGCAAGTGAATTTTTTGTTGGCGGTTGTAACTTCAGATGCCCTTTTTGTCAAAACAAAGATTTGGTTCTATACCCTGAAAAACTAAAAACTATCAGAGAAGATGAAGCAATTGAATTCTTAAAAAAAAGATTAAAGTTTATTGAAGGAGTAGTAATTAGTGGTGGGGAACCAACAATATATGAAGATCTGCCAATTTTTTTTGAAAAAATTAAAAAAGAAACACAACTCCCTATAAAATTAGATACTAATGGATCAAATTCTAAAGTTATAAAAAAACTGATAGAAGAAAAATTAGTTGATTACATAGCAATGGACATAAAATCATCAAAAGAAAAATACTCTTTGGCTACTAATGTAGATGTAGACATAAAAGAGATTGATAAGAGTATTAAGATTCTAAAGAAGAATGATGTTGACTATGAGTTTAGAACTACTGTTGTCCCAGAAATAGTTACAGAAAATGATATTGAAGAAATAGGAAAATGGATAGCTGGAGCTAAAAAATTTGCAATCCAACAATTTATACCTAATGAGAACTGTATTGATCCTAATTACAAAAACAAAACACCGTACGCAAAAGAAAAGTTAATTGAATTTCAAAAAATTATGAAAAAATATATTAGTAATTGCGAAATCAGAAATATTTAATAAGACTATGAGAGAATATTTTCTTATTTAAAAATAATTTGGAGGATCCCTTATGGCAGTGAAACCTTATATAGACTATTCTAAATGCATAAAATGTGGCACTTGTGTAAATGTATGCCCTATGCAAGTTTTTATTATGAAAGATAAACCTGAAGTAGCACATCCTGAAAAATGTGTTCAATGTAAGGCTTGTGAGGTTAGTTGCCCAACACAAGCAATAAAAGTTAAATAAAAAAATATGAAGGAAAAAATAAATAGAATAATTAGAATAATCGAAAAGCAAATAGGAAAAACAAAGCCAGTAGTTTCATTCTCTTCTAAATACAAGACAATAATCACAACCGTTTTATCTGCAAGAACCAAAGATGAAACTACTTTTAAAGTTTCTAAAAAATTATTTTCAAAATACAAAAGCTTTAGAGAATTAGCTAAAGCAAAAACTGAAGATATTGAAAAACAAATATATCCTGTTGGATTTTACAAAACAAAAGCTAAAAATATAAAAAAGTTGGCTGAGATAATAGTAAAAAAATACAATTCTAAAGTCCCTTCCAACTTTAAAGAATTAATAACCTTGCCAGGTGTAGGTAGAAAAACAGCAAATATTGTTCTATCATTATGTTTCAAAAAACCAACAATTGCAGTAGATACTCATGTTCATAGGATATCGAATAGGATTGGGGTAGTTAAAACAAAAAAACCTGAACAAACGGAAAAAGAACTAAAAAATAAAATTGACAAAAAACATTGGATTAAAATAAATGAGTTGTTTGTAAAATTTGGTCAAAGAATTTGCAAACCTTTAAGACCTAATTGTAAGATCTGCAAAATAAAAAAATATTGCAATTTTTATTTAAATGATTTAAAAGCAGACGCCAACTCATAAATTGCCTCTTTGTGATTTTTTACTTTTACTATTCCTGAAGAAACAAAAACTCCGTCAGAACCTAACTCTAAAGCTTTTCTGACATCATCTCTTGTTTTTATACCTGCCCCGGCAATAACTTTTACTCTTTTATTTATTTTTTTTATTGTTGAGATTGTATTGGTTATAAGTCTTGGTTCTGCTTCACTTATTGAAACGTTACCCCCTATAAGCTCTGGTAATTCAATTGCTATAAAATCAGGATTTAATCTTACAAGCTTTTTTGCCTCATTAACACTAGCTGCACATAGCATTAACAACAATCCTGCTTCTTTTGCTCTTAACGAAGCTTTTTTTATAAATTCAAAACTTTTTTTATTTTCTGCATGATTTAAAATAGTCCCAACTGCTCCTGCCTCTTTCACAGATTCTGGTAAAATATGACCAGTATAATGGCCGTAAACAATAGGGTCTATATGCTGAGCAAACACAGGTATCTTTAAATTATTTGTAATTAATCTTATGTCCACACTTTGAGCAACTACTGCAATACAGACATCTAACTCTATTGAAACGTCCTGACAAATTTTTGCAAGTTTTAGTGCATTTTGACCTGTAGCTTCTTTGTAAGTTTTAAAATTGATAAAGAGTGTTGGAGTTTTTAATAGCATCAAAAAACACTCAAATTATTTATTATTGATCATTGCTGCTAATAGTGCTTCTATTTGAATCCTCTCATTTGCGCCCTCTGCAATTCTGAAACTATATTCTGCTATCAACTCAATTAATTTAATCTTTTGTTTATCATCTAGCTCTTTCATAGACAATATCTCTCTATATATTTGCAACACGATATCTTCTCCGCTCATTCCATATTCATATAGTAGAATATTTAATTTATCTCTAGAATCTAAAAACTTTCCCTCAATAGCTAAATTTATCATTTGCCTTACCTCTTCTGGCTTTGCCCTGCTAGATACGGAAAATATGTTTTTTTCACTGACATGCTTATCTATAGAAGAAGCAGCTTGTAGAACATTAATTGCTTTTCTCAAATCACCTTCACTAACATATATAAGGGCTTCTAATCCACTTTCTGTGATGGATACATTTTCTTCTTTACAAATTTCCTTTATCTTCTTTTCAATATCTCTAGCAGAAAGTGGTTTAAACCTAAAAACAACACATCTGCTTTGTATTGGCTCTATAATTCTACTGCTGTAATTTGCACTTAATATAAATCTACATGTTTTTGTATATCTTTCCATAGTTCTTCTTAAAGCTTGTTGTGCATCATTAGTTAAAGCATCACTCTCATCTAAAAAAATTATCTTAAAAGCACTGTCAAAAGATAGTGTCCTTGCAAAATCTTTAATTGTGTTTCTTACTACATCAATACCTCTATCATCAGAAGCATTTAATTCAATAAAATTAAGATTAAAATTTTTTGGAAATAATTCTCTAGCTAAAGCAACTGCTGCGGAAGTTTTACCAACGCCGGCAGGACCGGTGAAAAGCAAATTAGGAACGTTTTTATTATCAACATAACTTTTTAATCTCTTTATTATTTCCTCATGCCCTATTATCTCACTTAAACTTTTAGGTCTATATTTCTCAACCCATGGCAGAACTTCCTCTTGCTCTGCAAATTCTTTTTTATGCATAAGTAAAATAGAAAGGTTAAATATTTAATAATGATTTTTACGAGCCCAGAGGGATTTGAACCCTCGACGCCCTGGTACCCCCTTGAAGTTAAGAGCCAGGTGCTCTACCAAGCTGAGCTATGGGCCCAACATAAAAGAGTTTATAATTAGATTCTATAAATAATGTTTTAAAATATGTTTTAAAACTTTTCAAGGAATAATGATCTTTGTAAGATTTTTTATTTAGTAATACTTCTTAATTTCTAAAAGCTTTGCCAACAAAAATGTTTTTATCTCAACTTAGAATACTAAAGTTTAATTTAGCGGCTCTATTTCTTCTTTTCCAAAAAACGGCCTTAAGACTTTAGGAATTTTAATAACTCCGTCATCAGTTTGATAGTTCTCAATTATTATTCTTAGGGTTCTTGTTGTGGCAACCATGGTACTGTTAAGAGTATGCAGATAGTCCTTTTCTCCATTTTTCCTTTTATATCTTATTTTCAATCTTGCAGATTGATAAGATGTGCAGTTAGAACATGACATTAATTCTATATATTTTTTTTCTCGAGGAGACCACCCATTAATATCATATTTTTTTGCTGCAACACTCCCTAAGTCACCAGTACATATATTTGTAACGTTGTAAGGTATTTCCAGATCTTCCAATAACTCTTCAGCGTTTCTTCTAAGTTCTTCATGATAACTCCAACTATCTTCAGGCATACAAAAAATAAACTGTTCAATTTTATTAAATTGGTGAACTCTAAAAAGACCTCTCTCATCTAATCCATGTTTTCCAACTTCTTTTCTAAAACACGCAGAAACACCTGCCAATTTTATCGGCAGATCATCTTCATCTATTATCTCATCTAGGTACATCGCTGCCATAGGATGCTCAGAGGTTGCTATTAAATAAAGATCTTCACCTTCTATTTTGTACATAACATCTTCAAAATCTTTAAGATCTGTAACTCCTTCATATGCTTTTCTGTTCATCATGAAAGGAGGCTCTACTAAAGTATATCCCTTACTAACAAGCTTCTTAATGGCATATATTTGCAAAGCTAAATCTAACATTGCTAAATCTCCCTTTAAAAAATAAAAACCCGAACAAGAAATTTTTACAGCTCTCTCAAAATCTGCAATACCCAAAGACGCAGCTAATTGACCATGGTGTTTTATCTCAAACTTTGGTTCTTTTTTTATCCCCCATTCCTTAACTACAACGTTTTCAGAATCGTCTTTGCCAATAGGAACAGAATCATGGATTAAATTTGGTAAGAGCATTAATTTTTTTCTTAGTTCTTCCTCTAAAAAAGAAACTTCCTCATCGTATTCTTTTATCTGATTATTTAATTTTTTTGTTTCTGAGATGAGCGAAGATATATCTTTTCCCTGTCTCTTCAAAACATCTACTTTTTCTATTAATTTATTCTTCTGTGCCCTTAAACTTTCATATCTTTGTAAAAGATCCCTATATTTTTGATCTAGAGAAACAACATCGTCAAAAATTTCTAAAATCCTGCTGTCGTTCCTCTTTTCTAAATTATTTCTTACTAATGCAGGATTATTTCTTATTATTTTAATATCTATCATAAAAAAGAATTTAACCAACCTTATTAATAAAGTTTATATATGAAAGACGTAGTAGTCATAAGATATGGCCATAGACCGGAAAGAGATAAGAGAACAACTACTCATTGTGCACTAGTTGCAAGGGCTTTTGGAGCAAAAAAAATCGTTATATGTAGCGAAAGAGATGATAAATTAGAAAAAAATATACATAAAGTAGTACAAAAATGGGGTGGGCAATTCAAAATATCTTTTTGTAACAATTGGAAAACGTTATGTAACAAGCTAAAGGAAGATGGATACAAAATTGTGCATTTGACGATGTATGGTGTTAGCATAGATAAAAAAATAAAAAAAATAAGGAAGAATAAAAAGATAGCTGTTTTTGTAGGATCACAAAAAGTTCCTGGAGAAATTTATAACCTAGCTAATTTTAACATCTCTATAACTAACCAGCCACATTCAGAGATTGCTGCGTTGGCTATTTTTTTGGATAGATTATTTAGAGGAAAACAAATAGAAAAAGAATTCTCTAATGCAAAGATTAAAATAATCCCATCTGAAAATAAAAAGAAGATAAAAGTAAATACAATTGTTTAAAAAATGTTTAAATAGAAAAAGTATATGTGTCTTAATGAAGATAAAAATAACAAAATTACAAATTGTAAAAGAATATCTGTCAAAAATAGCTGGCGATTCAGCAGTAAAGATATGCGAAATCTGCGAAAACAAAAAAGAAGGCGTTAAAGACGAATATTTACAAAAAAGAATCAAAATAAAAATAACTGAGGTAAGAACCCTATTAAATAAACTTCATTATTTAGGTATTATGAGATACGATAGAAAAAAAGATGTAAAAAGTGGATGGTATCACTATACTTGGTTCATAGACACTAATAGATTAGCTGAGTTGATTATAGATGAACATGAAAAAGAATTGGAAAGATTAAAAAATAAATTGAAAGAAACCAAAGAGTATGATTACTTTGCCTGCAAAAACTTTTGTAATGAAGTACCTTTTGAAGTAGCTGCAGAATATTCGTTTAAATGTCCTGTTTGCAGTAAACAGATGAATTTTGTCAACAAAAAAAAAGTGGAAGACTATCTCAAAAAGAGGATAGATTTGTTTGAGAAAGAAATAAAAACAATAAAAGTTGTATTACAAAAAGATAAAAAACACACAAAATAGGACAAAAAGAGTTTGTTAAAAAAAATTAAATTATTTATATAATATATTTGTATTTAATTATTTATATATTTATAATAATATAAATCAAATAATAACAAAATTAATAACAAAATTGACAAAAAACGAAAAAAAAGCGGGGTAGGGCAGCCAGGAGTGCCCGTCGGGCTCATAACCCGAAGGTCGGAGGTTCAAATCCTTCCCCCGCTATCTAATTTTACACAAATAAAGGACGAACATAACAAAAGAGTTAAGAATAAAAAACTAACAACTGTTGATAAAAAATAATTTATTTTGTGATTTGCATCAATATCTCAAAGAACTGACAACTATTGTTTTAAAAATAATAAAAAACATAGTAATTTTTTTAGTATACATAATAGAGAAACAAATATCACTTTAAGAAAGAACTATATTAAAAAAAATTAAATCAGTTCCACGAAAACACTCACAAAATAGCAATCCGTCTAGAAAACAAATCAAAAGTAATAAAAAATATATTAAAAAAACTCTTACTTATTGTAAATTTTTAGCTCTTTTAGTTTATGAAAAAATTATAGTAATTACTCGTAAATACGATAAATATATAAAGCAATTACTGCAATAATTATAATAGCATGAAAATAATAGAAGAAATAAAAAAAATAATATTCTCAATCATAAAGAAAAACAAAGAAAAAAAAATTTATGAAGAAAAAAAAGTGATGTGCGAAGTAGATAACTTTGTATCAATATGGGATTATTTACAATTTAGAGAAAACACCCAAGCATGGCATCTATCAAAAACAATTGGTTTTGAAGAATGGGTATCAATGAAAGAAATTATGAGAAGAATAAAAGAACTTTTTGGCATAGAGTATAAACATGAAAAGAGCTTATATCCTTATTTGAAAGCTCTCACAGATAGTGGATTATTTGAAACTATAGATGTGGGGGGAATAAGAAAATGGAGAAAAAAAGAAATTTTAATAAAATTAAAAACAGAACGAGTAGAACGAGAAGTTGATTTAGAAAAAAATATTATACCAACCTAGCTTTTTTATAATCATCATAAAATTTTTGTAATTTCGAACTCTTCATATAACACTCTTTAAACCAATCTAAATTTATTATTTTTTGTGATTCGTTCAAAACTAAATTACCTAACTCTTTAGAAAACTCCTTTTTAAAAGATAGTTGAGAAAGAACATCTGAAAGTTTTACAGATCCTTCTTTAGTATCTATTGTAAGCCTATCTAAAAGATCATCTAAGGCTTTGGCTACTTCTTCATCAGTTAGTTTTTTTTCGTCCATGTAAAATTGTGCTTTCCAACTACCTTTTGTTTTCCAGCAATGTGCGGGATTGTTGCCACTTTTTAAAAAATTTAAAAATTTATTAAGTGCATAAGGTGGTATTATAACACTGTTTTTACCAGCCTTTATATAAGGAACGTCTGAGAGAACACCTTTTCTAAAATATCTATATGTTTTACCACCACTTTTTGTAACATTTTGAGTATATCCATATATTGCTCTAAAAAGCTTTTGATAAGAATATGAAGAGTGTTTAGTATTATCAGGTAAAATGAATTGATATTTTATAAAATATCCTTCCAAACTTATACTAACACCCCACAATTCCGCTATTAAAAATAATATTTGTAAGCACTTTATTATGTATTACTGATATACATAATGCAATAGAACTATTAATAATATGTGCTTTTTAGTTTTGTAGTTTAATAACAGGTCAAATAATTACTGTTCTTCTCTTTGGACAGGCATATTTTTACCGAGTACTACTACTATATCTTTAGCAGACTTGACATTTCTATATGGTATGCTTTTTTCACTTAGTATTTTTTTTGCCTCTTGTTTTGTCTTTGCTTTCAGAGGTTCTGTGGTTATTGTTTCTAGTTTACCTTTTTCTAAATTTATCACAATATCATATACTTTTCCCTTATATTCTCCGTCTGTAGTATATACATCCATTCCAAATAGTTTAGATAATCTCATAGACATTTAAACTCACCTCGCTTAAACATAATTTCCTTTTACTTACTAAAGTATTCACTAGTATTTAAATATTTTGTTTGTGTTTGTTTTTGCAAAAGTTTTAAAAGGGTTTTTAAGTTTTTTGAAATTTTATAAAAAACTGAAATGCTATTATCAATATTTCTAAAAAATATTTATATTATGTTTGCAATAATTCGCCAAGACATACTTTTTTAATAGCGGAAGTGTGGTGCCTAGTTATCTCTTTTAAATAATTACAATTGATCCAAAGGTGATTTAACTTTTTTTAGACCTTCTATCGAAACTTTCGTATATATTTGTGTTGTGTTCAGATTGCTGTGTCCTAAAAGCTCTTGAATTTTTCTTATATTTTCTCCGCTATCCAATAAATGTGTTGCAAAAGAGTGTCTTAAGGTATGTGGCGTAATTTTTTTTGGTATGTTTGCCTTTTTTGCTGCTTCTCTTACTATTCTTTGTACAGTGTCAACAGATAGTGGTTTGCCATTCTTTTTTGAGAAAACATATTCACTGTTTGTTTTCCTTTTTTTTAAATATTTTTTAAGTTCAGAGACCCACTTTTCTGATAATATTATTGTTCTGTCTTTGTTGCCTTTCCCCCCGCAAACTTTTCCTATTCTCTCATCTAGGTTTAGATCAACCAATTTCATACTTACAGCTTCACTCACTCTTACACCGCTAGAATATAGAAATTCTATTATTAATCTATCTCTACCAACTTTAGCAGCTTTTATTAGTTTTTTTACTTCATCTATTGATAAAACAGAAGGTATTTTTTTTGCTTTTTTGGGGTTTTTTATATCTCCGAATATTTCTTTTTTTACTATCTTGTTAAAAAAAAATCTTAAAGAAGATAAAGCTAAAGACATAGTATTGTTTGATGCTTTCTTATTTTCTTTTAACTCTGCTAAAAATTTTATAATATCTGTTCTCTCAACATCTTCTGCTAACTTTTTTGTGTATCCTAAAAAAGCTTTTACATAAGTAACATAAGCTTCTCTCGTTCTTTTTGAATATCCCGCTACAATTAATTCTTCTTCCATTCTTTTTATTTTTTCTTCGTTTTTTTCATCTATTGAGTTCAATTCATGTTCGTTTTTGTTTGTAACCGTGTAATCGCCTTTTTCTTTTGCTAGATAATCTAAATTTTTGTTTTTCAAAATACCTTCTGTTGTGCTTTTTATATCTTCCCAATTGTTTATGCTATTATAGTTTTCATTTTTTTCGCTTTGTTGGACATTATTCGTCATTTGTTCATTGTTAACATTTTCCTTTTCCATAAAAAATAATATATATGTTATTGTATTATTTAAATTAAATGACATCTTTTGTTCAATTACTTTTATTACTTTCCAATTGGTTTTTATTGTTTTTAGTATTGCTTTTAACAATAAAAAACATATTATTTGTTTTACCCAGCGTAGAGAAATCTATTGTAGCAAAAACTTTGTGGTATTTGTTTATTGCTTTCGGGTATAGTTTGATTTGTGTTACAATATTTACTTCTTGGGTAATTTGGAATATAGGTGGCCTTTGGGGGGCAATTGTTTTGTTTTTAACGTGGTTTATTTTAGTGTGCATATATTTAAGCTATTTGAAAATAGAAAAAATATTTTAATTTTTTGGCCAGTGTTTGTGCTAAGCTTTTTTAAATCAAAATAGGTAGTCTTTTGTGCCTATTTTTTTCTATTATATCTCTTATTTTCTTTTCTTTTAAACTCAACTTTTTATTACTATTAATTTTAATTATTGCTTTGTCTATCTCTTCATAGCTAAATCCAAGTTCTTTTTCATCTGTTTGGCCCTTCCACAATTCTGCAGTAGGTTTCTTTCTAATTATTCTTTCGGGTATTTGCATCATTTCTGCCATTTTCTTAACTTCTGTTTTAAGTAATCTCCCAATAGGCAAAAAGTCAGAAGCACCATCCCCATATTTGGTGAAGTAACCTAGCAATAACTCACTTTTGTTAGATGTTCCTGCTACCAAGCAATTATTAGAATTAGCAAAGTTATATAAAATCACCATCCTTAACCTTGCTTTTAGATTTGCTTTTGCTATTTTTGTTTGTTTCCACGGAAGATTGCTAAATAACTTTGTTAATCTGTTAATGTATATTGTATAATATTTAATACCTAATTTTTTTGCAATGTTTTTTGCATCTTTTATATTTTCTGTACTGGTTACATTTTTCTCCGGCATTATTAGAGCTACTACTTTTTTTCTTCCTAATGCTTCCACTAACAAGTATGCAGTTACCGTAGAGTCAAGACCCCCACTGATACCTAGTACAACCCCTTTTGCTTTTGTTTTGGCAAATAAAGCTCTTATTTTTTTTATTATTGTTTTTTTTAATCTAGCATATTCTCTGTCTTCTTTAGTCATATTATTTACTTCAAATAATTTGTCATACAATTATCTGAGCAAAACCTTTTAGAGTATAAATTATTCCCGCCGCCAATGATTTCCTTGCCGCAAAAAAGACATTTTTGCTTTCTTCTAAAAACACTTCCAAATCTATTAAATTGCAAATCTTTCAATAATGGCATTTTACCAAACCCCTATTTTTATTAATTAAAAATTGTTTTTAAAAATTTATTTTTAGTCGCTTATATTTTCGTCAATTATTTTTAATATGTCGATTATTCTCTTTAGTTCATAGTCTGCTTTTATATGTTTGCTTTTTAC
Source organism: Candidatus Iainarchaeum sp. (assembly GCA_026414365.1). Classification (GTDB taxonomy): domain Archaea; phylum Iainarchaeota; class Iainarchaeia; order Iainarchaeales; family SKW153; genus SKW153. Next base: position 325,183 of record JAOAJD010000001.1, read on the forward strand.
ATATTGTCCATATTTAGCCAATGCAGTTTTCATGCCTGCTGATTTGGCTCCCTTTATATCTCTTTCGGGGTTATCTCCTACAAAGAGAATTTTATCTGCTTCAATCTCAGATATTTTAAGAGCCATTTCGAAAGGTTTTTTGTTTGGTTTTGTTACTCCTGTGTCCTCTAATGCAATAACAAAATCAAAGAACTCAGCTATGTTCATCTCAGTTAATCTTAACCATGCTTTCAACTTAGGAGCATCTGAAACGACACCTAACTTAAGACCTCTTTCTTTTAGGCCTACAAGTGTTCTCCTTGTTCCAGGATAGGGAATAACAAGCCCTATTTGTGTTTTTCTATAAGCATTTATTGCACTTGCCAAAACTCTATAATTGATTTCTCCTGTTAATCTTTCTATCAATCTTTGAAATATTAAAGGGTCTTCCATACCATATTGTTGAAACAAAGAATAAAGTTCATCTTTAGCTCTTTTTTTATCTATTTCTAACCCCGCGTCAACCATAGCCAATATAGCAGCTTCGCAACTCTGACTTTTCATTCTCATAAAATCTATTAAAGTATTATCTAAATCAAAAAAAACAGCTCTGAACATAAATATATTGATCAATGAAAGTTTTTATATTAGTTTGATGTGATGAATATTATGGAAAAAACAAAACTACTTTTTCTAAAAGCAGTATTCTTTTTTGTTGTCGGGGTAATTTTATCTTCTCTTTTTGTTTGGTCCTTTGTTCAAGGCTTTCTAATTCATCAGAAAGATCCTTATTATGCTTTTTATTTCTATTTTGTTTCATTTTTAGCAGGCATTGCAGCATTAGCTCTTTACTTCCAAGCAAAAACTATGTTTTATTACACAAAAATGTCTGATTGAAATTTACTTTATTTTTGTTGTTTTGAATGACAAATAAAATAATAACACAAATTTAATTAGCAGAAGTTACTTATCTTTTCTTTTTTTATCTAAATCTGAAAACTCTCTATTAAACTCTTCAATATCTTCTTCCTCTAAGCCTAATTGTCTTAACTTTTCATCATGCTCTTTTAGAGTCATCTTTTCAAATTGTTTTCTCCACAATTTCATTTCTTCTGTATCTTCTAGAGGATGACCTTCTCTTATTCTTCTTTTCATATGAATGCCATTTGAAAAAAGATTATTTAAAAATATCTGTTTTTTGTTGTTTGTTTTTTTACATGAAAAATAATATATAAAAGAAAAGATATTTATGCATAGATATCATTATGGCAGATAGCATAATAGAGAGACTTCTATCATTATTTGGTATTAAAAAAGAGGAAATAGCTAGAGGCAAAAAGGAAACTTTAGAAGAAGTTAGTCCTGCATGCGAACAATCTGATAAACAAAAAGCAGTTGCAAAAAGAAGGAGGTATAGAAGAAGAATAAATAAAAAGTTATTAAAACAATTAGATAGTTGGAAAAGGAAAGTGAATAAACTAAATAAAAAAATAAAAGAGCTTGAAAAGGCAATTCAAGATAAAAGAATTGAACCTCAAAAAGCAAATGAAATAATACAAGTAGTATACAGGGAGATAAATGATGAATCTAAAAATATAACTTCTGAATTAGAAAATGTTTCTTCTTTAATGAAAAATTTGGAAAAAGAGTATCTAAAGAGACACATAACAGATTCAGAGTTTAGACAAAAAATGTTAGAATACAAAGAGAGAGAATATTTATTACAACTAAAGAAAAAAGAATTAGAAAAGCAAAAGAATTCTACTAACAAAATAAGCAATTTTATACAAGGTGCTCTACTTATTACAAATCAAAATCCAACAGTGGTGTATGATAGTAATTCTATAGGACCAACAAAAGTAACCCAATCTGTTCCGGTTAGTCTAGTTACAGACGTAGGAAAATTTAAATCAAGTGCACAGCAAACTACGAGTGAGAATTTAGAAAATAAATATGATAAAAAACTGATAGATAAAATACTAGAAGAGAAAGCAAAAGGGAAAATAGATGAAAACAAACTTAAAGAATTAGAACAAAAGTTGGAATTTTTGGTTAAACAAAAAAATATCCCTCCTAACGAAATTGAAAAGGAGTTAAATTCATTAGATACAAAAAGTTTTGTTGAATCTTTCAACAAATTAGTCTCTTTATTAGAAATAGAACATAAAGCTAAGGAAATTTACAGCAAACCATCATACAGGGAGATAGAAAAATATGGTCCAATTCATGAAAAAGAAAAAATAAAAGGAATAATAGTTGAACTACAAAAACATAGAATAATTACTGACTTAGATAAAATTGTATCTTACTTGTCGGAAAAGAAAAAAGCCAGTACAGGCGAGATTTCTAAAGTATTGAATATTGACAAGAAAAAAGTTTTAGATTATGCAGAAATTTTAGAAGACGAGGGGGTTGTAATTATTAATTATTTGCCAATTGGTGATCCTTTATTAATAATAAAAGACAGAAGTGAAAGAACATGAGTGAACTTTTGATAAAAGAATATTTCATAGAATCAGGTGAGTTAAAATTAAATGTAAAAATTTTGTTTAAAGAAGGCGACTTTATAAAAACATATTTCTTAGACATACCTGAGTTTGGTTTAGGCACTAGGGCACTAATTGACAATCTAAAAGATATATTAATAAATAAAATTCAGTTAAAGCCAGAGATGTTAGCTGACCAAAAATTTATTGCAGAAATAAGAGAAAAATTTAAACACGAAGCTTATGGAATAATTGAAGAGAAATTAGGTAATTTGCCAAATAATGATAAACTATTTTTAGTTTATTATACAATAAATGAAATGCTTGGTTTAGGCAATATCGAATTTCTACTTGATGATCCAAATGCAGAAGAAATTGCAATAAACTCTTCTAAAGAACCTATTTGGATTTATCACAAAGAGTTTGGTTGGTTAAAAACAAATTTATTTGTTAAAAATGAAGCAGATGTTTACAACTATTCTACGATCATAGCTAGAAGAGTTGGGAAACAAATTACTATTCTCTCGCCATTGTTAGACGCTCATTTACCAAGCGGCGATAGAGCTAATGCAACATTATTTCCAATTTCCGGTCTTGGTAACACAATAACAATTAGGCGTTTTAGAAGGGAACCATGGACAGTTACTGACTTTATAAAGAACAAAACAGCAAGTTATGAACTCATGGCGCTAATATGGTTAGCAATGCAGTACGAACTCAACATAATTCTAAGTGGTGGTACTGCAAGTGGAAAAACTTCTTTCTTAAATGTATGTATTCCTTTTATTCAACCTAACCATAGAGTAATTTCTATAGAAGATACAAGAGAAATAACTTTGCCTAATTTTATGCATTGGGTACCAATGAGTACAAGAGAACCAAATGCAGAAGGTAAAGGTGCGGTAACGATGTTGGATCTACTAGTAAATTCGTTGAGAATGAGACCAGATAGGATAATAATTGGAGAGATAAGAAGACAAAAAGAGGCTGAAGTTATGTTTGAGGCGATGCATACTGGTCATAGTGTTTATACTACTCTCCACGCAAACACTGCAGATGAAACCATAAGTAGGTTAACAAATCCACCTATAAGTATACCATCGTCTATGTTGGAATCAGTACATCTAAATATAGTAATGTTTAGAAATAGGCGTTTAGGGTTAAGAAGAGTTTTGGAGGTTGCAGAATTTGTTCCAGAGAAGAGAGGTGCTGAAGATTTTATAAAAGCTAACACAATATTTAGATGGAAACCATCTACTGATAGCATAGAACAACAAAATGAAAGTATTAGGTTGTATGATGAGCTGTCTTTGCATACAGGTTTTACAAAAGATGAGATTGAAAAAGATATTAAAAAGAAAAAAGAAATTTTAGAGTGGATGGTTAAGAATAACATATCTAGTATCCAAAAAGTAGGATTAGTAGTAGCCAATTACTATTCTGATGAAGATGAAGTCTACAAATATGTAAAAAATAACAAAATCCCTGACTGGTTAAAATAAGTGATATTTATGAAAGATATTCATATACCTTTTAGTCCTTTACCGTTGCCAGTGCTACTAAAATTAGCAAAAAATACAAAAGGCATCGGGTATTCGGTAGCAAAATGTTTTCCTTATCTGGAAGTTGATCTAAAACAAGCGGATATTGATATAGAGAAAGAAGACTACGGTTCTATAATATTTCTTATAAGTGTCTTCTACTTTGTGTTTTTGTTTGTATTATTTTGTTTAATTTCTTTAAAATATTTTACAATAAATGCCATCATCTTTTCTTTAACTCTTTCGCTTTTATTTACTTTTTTAATTATAATACAATTGACAACATTTCCTAAAATAACATTGTTAAGAAAAACAAGAGATATAGAGAGGAATCTCGTTTTTGCTTTGAGAGCAATGCTGGTTGAAATAAGAGGAGGCGTCAGTCTTTATGATGCTTTAGTTACAATATCCAAAGGTAACTTTGGCGAGGTCTCAAAAGAGTTTTCTAAAGCCCTAGAAAAAATAAATACAGGATATGCGCAAGAAGATGCATTAGAGGAAATAGCTTCAAAAAACCCTTCTATATTTTTTAGAAGATCCATCTGGCAAATAGTTAATGGATTAAAGGCAGGCTCTGATATTAGCGATGTTATCAATAGCTCTATTGACTTTTTAACAAAAGAACAAAGGAATCAAATAAGAAATTATGGAAATAGACTAAGAGTATTATCCTTGATATATATGATGTTGGGCGTGATAATCCCTGCGTTAGGTCTCACTTTTTTAGTAATTTTATCATCTTTTCCACAACTCGGAATAAATGAGTTTATATTTTGGGTTTTTTTTGGTGTTATTGTAATATCACAATTCATGTATCTTGGAATAATAAAATCTAGTAGACCAACACTTTTGGCTGAGTAATATGGTTTACCAAAGAATAGCAGCTTTATTACCAAAACCAATAGTTGAGATGTTTAGAAAAGAGATTGAATATTTAGATATAAATATAAGCGAGAGTAAATTAATCGGTTTTTTGTTTTTATATGGTTTGTGTTTAAGTCTTGGCATAGCATTCAATCTTAAAGTCTTTTTTAATATTGACTTTCTATTATCTTTTGTTTGTGTTTTTATTATGTTCTTTTTTGGTAGTTATGTATGGATAAGCAACATAGCTGAATCTAAAGGAAAGTTCTCAGAAAAGGTTTTACCAGATTCATTACAACTTATTGCTTCAAACATAAAAGCAGGGCTGACTACAGAAAGAGCAATGTTAGTTTCAGCAAGACCTGAATTCGGACCTTTAGGAGTAGAGTTAAAAAAAACATCTTTGAAAGTAATGTCTGGCATGCCTTTGGATAAAGCAATAGCATCCATGTCTGAAAGAATTAAATCAAAAACTTTAGATAGAACTTTTTGGTTGATTTCTAATGGCGTGAGATCGGGCGGGCAGTTAGCAGATCTTCTTATGCAACTTGCAGATGATTTGAAAGAGCAGATGTCTATAAAAGAAGAGATTAACGCAAACATCTCTACTTATGTCTTATTAATATTTATCACATCTTCTTTAGGAGCTCCAATTCTTTTTGGCATGAGTAGTTTCATAGTTGAGGCCATGAGCGCGCAACTGTCAGATATAAACATGCCTAAATTTTCTAATGTTGCGATGCCTCAAAATTTGTCAGTCGTCAGAACTGTAATGACTTTTGGTCAGAGTAAAACAATATCCCCTGAATTTGTTTTTAATTTTTCAATAATATCTTTGTTTGCAATCTCTTTGTTTTCTGCCTTAACACTAGGTGTTATTAATAAAGGAAGTGAAAAAAGCGGTTTGATATATTTCCCTCTGATCTTAGCTATTTCTTATATTCTTTTCTTCTTAGTTAGAAGTGTGTTGCATCATTTCTTTGGTGGACTTTTGTTGTAACTTACAGTTTCAGATTGTTTTATCAGGCATTGCACTTTAATATTTTCTTTAGGTATTTTTGCAAAAAACAGAAATAAATAAAGTAAGCAAAATCTAGAATAAGTCCACAGATAAATAAAAAAATAAGAGAAAAAAAAGAAAATTTTAGTTATTATTGTAGCGTACAAATTTTTGTTTCAGTGTGTGTGCCTGCGGCATCTGTATATGAAGCAGTTACAGTAATCTGATTATTAGGTCCTCTGGTTACTCCACTTGCACTAAAAAGTTTTGCCGTTCCTGCGTTCCATGCTCCTGTTGCAGTTGCGTTTATGCCATTTACAGTTACTGAGTAACTACCTTCTTGTAAGTTAATACCGGTACCATTTATTAGAACAATATTATAATCAGTTCCAACAAGATTTTGTGTAGAATATTGTAATTTACCACCTACAGTACATGTTGAAGTTCCTGACGTTGGATTGCCTATTAACAAGAATAAAGCTGCTATTATTACCACTATTACTATTAAGGCCCAACCATATGTCATCAAGTATTCTAATGCAGATTGTCCCTTTGCCATTTATAAAACCTCCTTTACTACTTACTATTTTAATCTTTAATTGAATATTTAAATATTTGTTTTTTGTAAATTAACAACATAAAATGTATTAAAAACTTTTTTTGGATATTTTTTATTTCCTTACGAATAATAGTAACTATTTAATTATATTAATGTCAGCATATTTTTTCTTTAGTGCCTTTTCAACTACAGGAGTAACAAACAAACTTACATCTCCTCCAAGAAAAGCAATTTCTTTTGCAATGCTTGAGCTAAAGTAAAAATATTCTGGATCTGTAATTATGAGAACCGTTTCCATATTAGGGGATAATTTTCTGTTTACTATTGCTTGTTGAAACTCATTTTGGAAATCGCTTAATTCTCTTAAACCTTTTATTATAAATCTACATTTTTCCCTTTTAGCGAAATCAACTAACAGACCATCTAATTTTTTTACTTTTACTTTTTTTAGTTCTTTTATACTTTGTTTTACTAATTCTAACCTTTCATCTATATTAAAAAGAGTTTTTTTATTAGGTCTTGAAGCAACCGCAACCACTAATTCGTCAAATATGTTTAGTGCTCTTTTTATCACATCAATATGTCCATAGGTTATAGGATCAAAAGTTCCTGGGTATATAGCTTTTTTCATGTTTAATCAAACAAATTAATTATACTTTTACATATAAAAAAACTATGTTTTTTCATTTCGTTCCTTTTTATGTTATTAACTACCAAATCACAATTTCTCATTTTTTTGTTTTCTTCAATTAGATAACTCTCCCTTTTCATAAGTTCTTTTTTACTCATTTTTCTTACCCTATTTATTCTGATCTCTATAGGACAATAAACAAATATTACAATATCACAAATTTTGTCCAATCCAGACTCAAAAAGCAAAGGAGCGTCAATTATAAAAAATTTTTTGTTTTGCTTCATTATTTTTTTAATTTCTTTTTTTACTTCAGGATGGATAATTTTATTTATTTTGTTAACATTTTCATAATTCTTGAAGACAAGTTTTGCTAGTTTTTTTTTATTTATTGATCCATCTTTGTTTAGAACATTCTTAAAAACATTGACTACTTTTTTTCTAATTTTTTCCTTTTTGTAAATACTTTCCACTAGTTTATCACAATCTATTGTTTCGTTATTAGTCAAATATTTACCAAGTTCTTTTGCAAAGCTTGTTTTGCCAGAAGCTATCTGGCCAGTTATTCCTATTACTATCATAACTCTTATTAGAGCAACAAAAATTTAATAATAGTTTTAATATTCTTATCAATAAGTATGTTTCCAGAACATGTTTTTAGAGAGTATGATATTAGGGGGATTGCTGAGCAAGAATTAACTAATGAATTCTGTTATAGTTTAGCAAGAGCTTTTTGTTCTTATCTGAAATTAAAAGGAAAGAGAGTTGTTGTTGGTAGAGATAATAGAATTTCGGGTAAGAGAATATCTAAATATTTCCTAAGAGGACTTTTAGATTCAGGATGCGATGTAATAAACATTAATATCACTCCAACGCCTGTGTTGTATTATTCTATATTTAAGTTCAATGCTGATGCAGGTGTAGAGATAAGCGCATCACATAATCCAAAAGAGTTTAATGGTTTTAAACTGTGCAGAGAAGAGGCAAAACCTGTCTATGGCGAAGAGATTCAACAGATAAAGCAAATAATGAAGGAAAAAAAATACGAAAGTTCAAATAAAAAAGGAAGAATATTTAATAAAGATGCTAATAAAATATACATAACAGATCTTTCTAAAAGGTTTGAACTTAAGAGAAAAATAAGTTTGGTATTAGATTGTGGCAACGGTACTACTTCTTTTGTTGCTCCAAAATTGTTAAAAAAAATAGGTTGCAAGTTAAAATGTCTTTATTGTAAATCTGATGGCAATTTCCCAAATCATATCCCAGATCCAACAGTTCCTGAAGCTATGAATGATCTCATAAAAGAAGTTAAAAATTCAAATTATGCTTTAGGTATAGGTTTAGATGGGGATGGTGATAGAATAGGGGCTGTTGATAATAAGGGCAATCTTATATATGGCGAGACACTACTTTTAGTTTTTGCTCGGGATTTGCTAAAAAGAAAAAAAAGTTCTATTGTTATATATGATACAAAATGCTCTAAGGCAGTTCATGACGTAATTGTTGAGTTAGGTGGTGTGCCTATTGAGTGGAAGTCAGGGCATTCCTTAATAAAGGCAAAGATGCGTGAACTGAATAGTCCTTTAGCAGGAGAGATGTCAGGACATATATATTTAAATGAGAATTATTATCCTTTTGATGACGCCATTTTTGCATCTTGCAAGTTAGTAGAGATCTTAAGCAAAGAAAAAAGAGACTTTTCAGATATTCTGTTGGATTTTCCAAAATATTATTCAAGTCCAGAAATCAGGGTTGATTGCCCAGATGATAAAAAGTTTATAGTTATTAATTCTATAAAGAAGGATGTGGGAAAAAAGTATAAAGTATCTGAGATAGACGGGGTTAAATTTTTTAATGAGAAAGGATGGGTTTTGTTTAGGGCCTCCAATACGCAACCAAAGATTATTATAAGATTCGAAGCATATTCTAAAGAAAATTATTATAAACTCTATAACGAAGTTTTGGGTATATTAAAAAAATATCCCGAAGTTAAGACAGGAAAAGATTTTAATTTGCTAGAACAATAGTTTTAAAGATGAGAGGCAAAGAAAGAAAATTATTTTTTTTGATATTTATTGTTTTGTTATCTACAGATCTATTTTCTTCTGAGTATGTTTTTTGGTTAAGAGGGAAAGATACTACTCTTTTTGTTGATGGTAATTATAATTATATGTTAACTTCAACCCCCCCCAATATGAGTTCTTCAAAAACTTTAATATCAACTATGTTTGATTTTCAGGGAGAACTTGGTAAGTGGTATTCATTAGCTTTTCCTTCTGACTATTTTATCGATGGAAAAATATGCTTGTGGGTCAAAAATTTCCCAAAGGACGTGAATCTTAGATTTTTTATCTATGACTTTTATAATAAAACTGTACTAATAGATAGTTCTGAATGGGGGTCAACCGAAAATGGTTTTTTGTGTTCAAATGGTACGAGATACCATCTAAATAAGGGTCATAGCTTAAAGCTTGTTTTAGAGTATAAAAAAAAGTCCATAGACCAGTTAGATTTCTATCTAGATGAACCATCTTTGTCTTATACAAAAGAAATCTTTAAAACACCATCAAATAAAGAATATTTTCTTACTGGCGTAAAATCTACTGCGGCGATAGTTTTTAGTGCATGTAGTCTGATTGCATGCAAATCTAACAAAGATTGCGATGATAATAATGGAGATACTGAAGACTTATGTGTTAATCAAAATAGTTGTGAATCTTATTGTTTGAACAAACAATGTGGTGTAAAATGCAAAAATGATTATGATTGTAATGATGGAAACACTTCTACTTTTGACAAATGTGAATTCCCAGGTAGTTGTTACTCCTATTGTATTAATGAAGCTTGTAATATAAAATGCAAAAATGATTATGATTGTAATGGTGGTTATTGTATCTATCCAAATACCTGTTTTAGCAAGTGTATTTACAGTCAGTGTGATTCAGTTAGGCCCAGCGATGAAAAAAAATGTTTTAGTTATATATGTTTTAACAACATTTGGCAAGACAGAAGGATCTTAAATTGTTGCGGAAATGGATTATGCGAAGTCAATGAAGAAAATTGTGAAGACTGCTCGGATAATGATTTTAATATATTCTTAAATAATCCAAAACAAGGAGATTATTTCTCTAGTGGCAGCGACATTAATTTAGTAGTTTCTATAAAAAGAGGCAATAACTATATAGAAAATGCAAAAGTAAAAGCTTATATCAATAACAATTATTTTAATTTCATACAAAATGGAACTTTTTATACAACTAAATTTAAAATTCCAAGCTTTTACAACGGTACTCTGCCAATTTTAATAGAGGCTGTTAAAGATAATCATAAAGCGAGAATAAATTTTAATCTAGTTATCATACCGATATTAAAAATGGTTTGTAATGTGAATAAAGAGAAATTTCGTGCTGATGAGATTTTATCTCTAACTTGTAAATCTGAAAATAAGATCACAGACATAAATTCAATAGTTAACGTTTATTGTAATAATGATATAGTAGAAGAAAAAATTTTTTTTAGTGATAATTTTGTTTTTTCATATTCTTTGAGAAGTTTGTTATCTTGTAAAGATGTTAAAATATTTGTTAATTCAGAAGATAAATTTGGCAATAAATATATTTTTGAAAAGTTTTTGGAAATAGAAGAGCCAGTTTCTTATAAAGATTTGAGAATTGTTGTTAGTGGGTTAGAAGATGATTTAAACAAAGGAGAGAATTTGGATATAAAAGTGAAAGTATATAATGAAAACATTTTGGTTAAAAATGCAGATGTTTTTTTATTTTTTAATTCTAAAAACTATAACTTAGATAAAGATAATAATGGCAATTATTTTATTAGTTTAAAGATACCTTACGATATTCGAAGCTTAGAAAAAGCTGAGATCATCTCGTATTTTTCTGATGAGAACACTAACTACTTTGGTAGGTTTACTAAGAATTTAAAAATAGCAGATGGTTTAATAAACATATGGCCAATAGAAGAAGGATTGTCTAATGATAGAGTAAACTTTGTCTTTTCTTTTTCTTACCCTGATAACATAATTCCTGAAAATCCAAAAATAAATGTTTTGATCAATAATGAAAATAAAGAGTTTTCGTTAATTGGTAAAAATATTATAAAGTTATCTGAAAAGTGCACAAGTGATTGTAATATTATTCTTAATATAACAATAGAAGATTCTTTTGGCAACAAAGGCAATTTTGAAAAACAATACTTTTTTAATCAAAAACAAACCCGCATTGCTAATTTATTAACTTTAATATTGTTTTTTTTATTCATATTATCTTTGTATATTTACTATTACAAGAGGCAAAAATTAACTGAGCAAAAAAAAGAGTTAATAAAGAAAATAACCAATCTACAAAAAAGTTATTTTGTGGATGGCCTCTTAAGTAAAGAAAAATACTATAAATTGTTGAATGATTATAAAGCAGAACTAAAAAACTTGAAAGACAAGTTAGGTGATTACAGTTATGAGAAAGACCTTTAGTTTATTTTTATTTTTTATATTGTGCACTAATCTTTTTTCTCTTAGTTTAGATACATATAAGGGCGAATATTCGAAAGGTGAAGTGCTTAAATTGTCTGGTGCTTGTGATGATAATAGTCCGATAGAGATAATAGTAAGTGTATACGATATAATCATTATTAACGAGCTTATAGATTGTCATAATAACAGTTTTAACTATGAAAAAAGAATTTCTTTTTTATATCCTCATGGTGATTGGGAAATCACAATACAATCAAAAAAATCGAAGGTTAAATCAAAAATAAAAGTTTTGCCATCAAGAGAGTCGTCTTACTATGTTATTACTTTTCTAAGTCCTATATTAGGCAGTTACTCTAGAGAATCTTCTTTGAAAGTTACAGTAAAAGTAACTAATGCTGGAAGAAATGTGGATGATGCTAATGTTATTTTGTGGTTTTTTGAACCAATAGAGCTCTTAAATAAGGGAGATGGTATATACAGTAGAGATATAAATCTCAGATTTAATGAAAGATTAGGAAATAAGAAACTCATAGTTACTGCTGAATCTAAAAAGAACAATTTTTATTTTGGAGGGGAAGACTCAATAGACATAAATATAGAAAAAGCAAAAATAAATATTGAGCTGCTAGAACCTAAAGAAAAATTTTTTGAGTTAACAGATAAAATATATTTTCTTGTTTCCGTAAGTTATGAAAGTGGAAACTTCTTAGACAATAATTCTTTTGTAATCATAACTTTTTCAGACAGCAATTTTTTTATGAAAAGAACAAGTAATAATCTTTTTGAATTTTCTATGAGTATTTCAAAGTCAGGAAATTTTCCCTTTTCTATTCTTGTATATGATAGTGCTGGTAACAATAGCTATTTATCTTCAAATTTGCATCTGAGTTGTTCTATATTATGTCTGATTAAAATTTATGGGGCATATATAATTTCTATTATCTTAATTATTTTCATATTATTTTATCTTTTTTATGAGAGAATAAGCATACATATAGAAGAGAAGCTTTTAGAAGAAGAAAAAAAGAGAATAAATAAATTAGTCGAAGAACTTCAAAAAGAATATTTTGTTAGAGCAGTGATGCCTTATTCAACATACAATAAGACACTTGCAGAGTATAAGTCAAAACTGGCCGTCATTGAAGAAAAAGAAAGAATTTTAAAAAAAAGGAGAGATAATCTATGACAATGCAGAGTTCTAAAGAGACTTTAAAACATAAAAAAACAATATTGATATTTTTACCAGACAAAGAATACTTAAAATCAATAACATCCTTAGTTTCAGACTTTGCAAAGACAAAAAAAAATTTATGTTATATATCTTTGAATCAATCTTCACAAGATTTGTTAGATATTTTTAAGGAAAATTCAGTAGATTGTTCAAAAATATATTTCGTGGATGCAATAAGTAAAACTACTAATACAAACATTAAAAATGATGAAAAAACAATATTTGTTAGTTCACCAGAATCTTTGGTTGAGCTGAGCATTTCTATAAATGAAGCTATGAATAAGTTTAATTCAGAAATAGTGATTTTTGATTCTATATCAACTTTGTTAATTTATGAAAAAGAATCTACTGTTAGCAAGTTTATTCATTCTTTAGTTGGTAAGATAAAGCACAAAGGAGCAAATTGTGTGTTGACAGTATTAGAAGCAGATTCAAAAAATTCAGCTGTTAAAGATATTTGCCTTTTTGTAGATGAAGTTCTAACATTTTCCGAATACTCTATGAAGAGCTTAGGCATTATTACAAATTCTGATTTTAAAGAAATGAGTATTTAGCAAATTTATCTGCCTTTTCCAAAACACCATACCTTAAGATTAAGTAAACTTCTCAGTTTTTTATTCTGAAAACATTTCTTCATCTATGAATATTTCAACCCCATTTTGTGTTATTTTATAAGGAACTATTCTTTTTTCGTGATTTGAACTTCTCAACTTTAGGATTTCTAAGGCTTTTTGTCTTACATTATGCATTTTTATATTATAAAATACGACTACACCATCTGCCAAAAATTCCTCTATTCCACTTCTACTGTATATTCCAGGTTCTTGTTCGGTCTCTCCTAAGACAATATTTACTGAATTGTAAGATTCTAAACTCTCAAATAAACTTCTTAGGTATTGCCTGTATGCCTGTTCGTTTTCCATAAATGCTATTGAAAGTGCTGAAAGTGAATCTATTACTACTCTGTCTGGCTTGAAAGGTAGATTTAATTTAAATGGCAGTTCGAACTCTTTTATATCTATATATAATCCTCCTCTTTCTTTCGTTAGCATAGCTTCTACAGCTCTTGCTATAGTTAAAGGGTCTATTTTTATTATTGCTAACTTTCCTTCTCTTTCTAAAGCTTCTAAATCCCAACCAAAATTCTGTAAATGATTTTCCTTCATTTTTTCAGGTGATTCTTCTAGTGTTATATAAACACCTTTCTCATTGTTTAAAGCGCCATAGTATAAACTTTGCATACTAAAAGTAGTTTTTCCAGTACCACATCCACCAGATAGCAAAATAGTATCTCCTCTTTTTAAACCACCATTAGTAATCAACTTATCGAAGTTACTAACTCGTGTGGGTAGTACCTCTCTAAATTTTATAGTTTTTTGTTCAATATTACCTGGTTCCTTTTTTTCAAACAGTTTTGTTTCTTTATCAACCAGATCATCTTTGTATCTCTCTTTTGCCTCTTTAATAACTTCTTTTGTCTCTTCTTTAGTTAATCCAACGTCAGAAAGCATATTTTCTATTTCTCTTTCTTCTTTTTTTTCGCCAAACAGTCTCATTACTGCATCTATAATTCTCGGTCTGTTTTTTATTACCATCTTATTTTATAAATTGCCAAAAGTATTTATTTTTTTTGCATATACTCCGTTATTATGAAAACATATACTTTGCCTAAGCTAAACTATTCTTATAAGGATTTGGAACCTTTTATCTCAGAGCAGCAGTTAATGTTGCATCATTCTAAGCATCATGCTGCATATGTTAATAATGCAAACAATTTGTTAACAAAACTTCGCGAAGCAAGAGAAAATAGTTCAGACTTGGATATGAAAGCGATTCTTAAAGAATTATCCTTCAACATTGGTGGCCACGTATTACATTCTATTTTTTGGGATAGCATGTGCCCAAATAAAGAAGGAAAAGAGCAGAAACCATACGATTTGATTGAAAATGCAATTTTGAAAGTTTTTAAAAATTACGATAGGTTCAAATCAGAGTTTTCGAAAACAGCTCTCTCTGTTGAGGGCTCTGGTTGGGCAGCATTGTGTTTTTGCCCTATAACACAAGAACTTTTTGTAGCTCAGATTGAAAAACATAGTGTAAATTTATATCCTTCTTTTGATATATTAATGGTTTTAGATGTTTGGGAACATGCTTATTATTTAGATTACAAAAACAACAGAGCCAGCTTCATAGATAATTTTTGGAAGATAGTTAATTGGGAAGAAATTAATAAAAAATATTCTGAATTAGTCTAAAGTTCTATTTGTTATGTCAGCTCTAGTTTAAAACATATTATTAAAAAATAAAAACCAAATCTTTATTGTTATATGTTGCAAGAAAAACGAAAAAACGGAGAGAGAACTCTAACAGGAATTCCTGGGTTAGATGAATTACTTGGTGGTGGAATTCCAAAAGGAAATTTAGTAGTTTTAAGCGGCGATCCAGGTAGTGGTAAAACTGTTTTTTGTTGGCAGTTTTTACATTATGGAGCGACAAAGTTTAACGAAAATGGTCTTTATGTTAGTTTAGAAGAGAGCGAAGAGGTTATTATAGATGGAGCACTTAAGTTTGGTTGGGATTTTAGAGAATTAATCTCTGAAGGAAAGCTGAAAATTTTAACTATAGAACTTTATGATTTTGAAAGATTGAAGAATGCAGTAGAAGATAATATAAAGGCAGTAGATGCAAAGAGAGTTGTTATAGACCCAGGAGTAATATTTAGATTATTTTTTGAGAGAGAGTTAGATGCTAGAAAAAGGATACTCTCTTTAGGTAAAATGCTAAAAAAAATGGGTTGTACATCAATAATAACCAACGAAATATCTTTAGATAATATGACTTCTTTGTATGGACTTGAAGAATATGTTGCAGATGGTGTTATCTTACTTTATCATACAAAAATAAAAGATCATTTTATAAGAAGTATTGGGATATTAAAGATGCGAAATACAGAAATATCTGAGAAGCTTAAACCCATAAAAATAACAGATAATGGTATTGTTGTGTTAAATAAATCTGAACTTTTTGACGAGCTCTAAGATTTCAAGGTGGGATTTTTGGGCAAAAGTATAAAAGAGACAGATAAAACAAATCAAAAAATAATAATTGAAGAACTTTCTGAATTGATTTCAAAAGAAAAGCGGGCTCAATTATTATTAGATAAAGAATTAGATTACAAAGCAAACAATTATTCTGTGCTTATATTAACCGAACCAGAAGATTATTCTTTAGTAAGAAACGGATTATTAAAAAAATTTTCTGGTTATAATTTATTGTATGTTTTATCTACTTTCCCATTTTGTATTTTAGAACAAGAGTTAGTTAGACATAAAGTAGATTACTCAAAATTTTTGTTTTTGGATTTAATCTCCAAAACAACTAATTCAAATATAATAAAAAAAGATAATATATTTTATTTAGATTCTCCTTCGGATCTAACAGAACTTTCTATGAAAATTGAGGATCATGTAAAGCAAAATATAATAATAATTTTAGATTCTGTTTCAGCTTTATTAATTTATAATGATTCTAAATCAGTAGAAAAACTGGTTCATTTTATCGTTGGCAAATCAGCTGCAATTAATGCAAAGTTTGTTATGCTTATGTCAAAGTCGCCAGAATATAAAGGTGTAATTGATGTCATAAGTCAATTCTGTAATAAAGTCTGCAAAATTGAAAAAATTGTTTGAATAAATATTAAAGTTCTATTTCTATCTTAATTAATTCCTCGATTTTTTCTTTAAGCAATTTCTTATCATAATCTAAAGTCAATCTATCTTTTGAAATGCTTTCTTCTTTTATTTTAATCTCTTTTTTTAATTCTTCATACTCTTTTAGCTTGTTTTTTAAGCATTCTTCCTTTTCTTCGATTTCTAATAAAATTTTGTTGTTTTCTAATGATTTACTAATTAAATTTTTTTTCTTCTCAATTTCATTCAATCTCCAAAAAATATTGTTAAAATAATCGTATTCTATAAGGGTCTGTAGGGCCTTCAATCTTTTTTCTCTTTCCTCTTTTTTTAAATTTATTTTATCTTCTTCTACTGCCTTTTTAATTTCTTCTAAAATAGTTTTAAACTTTTGTGCTTTTGGGTCTCTCTTCGAAGCAAGTTCTATATCTTCTAAATAATCCTTTAACAATTCTATTTCTTCTTTATTTATTATATAAAGTCCTTTTTCAGCCATAACTATAAAACGCTTTATTGCTTTTTCTGAATTAGTCAGGAGAGAATAAAAATTTCTGCTTATTTCGTTTTTTTCCTCATACAACTTTTCTAGCTCTTTTTTGATCTCAATAATTTTTTTATAATTATCAGATTCTTTTAATTTGTCAATTCCCACTTTTAAATTATTGATTTCTTCTTCTAGCTTTTTTTCCTTGTTTTCTAGCTCATCCAACTCTAAGACTTTTTTTTCAAGTCTTTCATTTTTTTCATAATATTCTTTTATCATAGTCTCAACAGCTTTTATATTTTTGTATTCTTGTTCACTACATATATTATATATTTCTTGGCAAGCTTCGATTATTTCTTGTAATGTATTGCCGACAAGTTTAACCTCTTCTTTCAACAATACACTTGTGTACGAGATATTTTTTCTATAGAAAATAACTTCTCTTTGGATAGTCTCTATACAAAACATTGAGTAGCTTTGAATATCTTCAACACTATTAAAAATTTTTGGCTTTATTTTCTCCAACAATGCTTTTATTTGCTTTGTCATGTTTTTCTGTGAGCTAGATATAATTTTCCTAAAGTATTTGTTTTCTCCTTCTTCTAACAAGTTTCTTTTTTCTATTTCTTCTAATTCTCTCTCTACAGTTCCTATCAGATGTTTTATTTCTGAAATTTTAAAGTAGGCCTTTTCTGTTAATTCTTTCTCAACTTCTTTTTTTCTTTCATAAACTATTTTCTCAGCTTCTATCAAGTTTAATTTTCTTATTTTTTCATTTTTTCGCCCAAACAGCATCTCAATAAAATTCATCAATAAAAACTTGTCTGGAAAAGAATATTAATTTATTTTAGTATTTATAATCTGAAAAGAGATCTTATATAAAATACATTCTTTCTTATCTATTTATGACGAAAGATTTTTTTGCGGCGCTAAAAGAGGCAAGAGATTTTTTGTTAGAACAGGAAAAAGTTAATATAATTTCTCACTATGATGCAGATGGTTTGTGCGCTGCAGCGATATTAGCAAAAACATGTAAGAGAAGTAACATTGATTTTAATGTGAAGATAATTAAACAGCTTTACAAAGAGAGCATCGAAGAAATAAAAAAAATGGAAGGCTCTTTTGTTTTTGCAGATCTTGGTTCTGGACAGATAGATTTAATAAGAAATAATTTTTCTAATTTTTTAATTTTAGATCATCATCAAACAGTTTCAAAATTAGAAACTTCACATATTAACCCTTATTTTTTTTCTATTGATGGAAATATTGATATTTCTGGATCTGGTTTAAGTTACCTTTTAGCAAAAGAAATAAGTATAAGAAACAAAGATTTGTCCTCTTTAGCTATTGTTGGCTCAGTAGGAGATATGCAAGATTTTAGTGGTAGATTACAAGGATTAAACAGGTTAATTTTGAGTGATGCTGTAGATAGTAAGCTTATAGAAGCCACAAATGATTTGCGTTTATATGGTAGAGTTTCAAGACCCTTGGTGCAATTTCTAGAATATTCAACAAACCCCATCTTACCTGGTTTAACAGCCAATGAAAAAGCATGTATTCGTTTTTTAAATAAACTAGGCATTGAACTTAAAAATAATGGCAGATGGCGTTCCTATAGCGATTTAACAATAGAAGAAAAAAAGACTTTTGTTTCTTCTTTGATAGTTTACCTAACTGAAAAAAATTTTCCTGAGTTTAGAATAAAAGAACTTTTTGGTGAAGTTTATACATTACTTAATGAGAGTAGTAACTCACCTTTAAGAGATGCTAAAGAATTTGCTACTTTATGTAATTCTTGTGGCAGACATTCTAAAGCCGATTTAGCATTAGCTGTTTGCATGGGCGATAGAGAGGAATCTTATTCGAAAGCAATAAGTCTTTTGACACAACATAGAAAAGAATTAAGAGAGGGGTTAAAATTCATAAAAGATAAAGGTTTAGTAGAATATGAAAAATTTTATTTTATTGACGCAGAAAATTCTGTGAGAGATTCATTGATAGGTATTATTGTTGGCATGCTTTATAGTTCTTCTTTACTTCCTGAAAATAAGCCAATAATAGCTATGGCTTATTATGAAGATGGTTCTGTTAAAGTTTCTGCAAGGGCTACAAAGTATTTAATAGACAAAGGATTAAATTTAGGTAGAATATTAAAAGAGATTTGTTCTGAGATTTCAGATGCTACAGATGGAGGCGGGCATAAAATAGCCGCGGGTTGCAAGATAAAAAAAGAGAATAAGGAGCTTTTTATTAAGCTCCTTAACGAAAAACTATCAAAGTTTTTTTAATTTCTCTTACTTTTTTTGCTTTTCTTCTTGTCTTGGCTATCTTTTATAGCAGCTTGTGCAGCAGCTAATCTTGCTATAGGCACTCTATAAGGAGAACAACTCACATAATTCAAACCAACTTTGTGGCAGAATTCAACTGTTTTTGGTTCTCCGCCTTGTTCTCCGCATATCCCTATCTTTAAGTCTTTTCTTGTTTTTCTTCCTCTTTCTACTGACATTTTTATAAGTTCTCCAACACCTTCTTGGTCAACAACTTCGAAAGGATCTTCTAGCAGTATTTTCTTGTCTAAATAATACTTTATGAATTTCCCGGCGTCATCTCTTGAATATCCAAAAGTAGTTTGGGTTAAGTCATTAGTACCAAATGAGAAGAATTCTCCATACTCTGCAATTTTATCTGCAGTTATACAGGCTCTTGGAAGCTCCATCATTACACCGACTTTATATTTAACTTGTACTCCTTCTTTTTCCATAACCTCTTTAGCTTTTTTATCTATTATTTCTTTCATTACCTTCATTTCATTTACATGTCCTAATACAGGTATCATTATCTCCGGCCTCGCATCTATTTTTCTCTTCTTACAATCAATCGCAGCTTCTATTATTGCTTGAACTTGCATTTCTGCTATTTCTGGATAAACAATTAACAACCTACAACCTCTAAAACCTAGCATTGGATTAAATTCCTTCAAAGATTCGTTTATTTGTTTTACTTTTTCTACGCTGTATCCCATTTCTCTAGCAAGTTCTTCTATTTCTTGATCTTCTTTTGGCAAGAATTCATGTAATGGAGGGTCTAACAATCTTATTGTAACATCTAGTCCTTTCATTGCCTCAAATATTCCTATAAAGTCTGATTTTTGGTAGGGCAATAATTTTGCTAAAGCTTTTCTTCTACTTTCGACGTTATCTGCTAAAATCATCTCTCTCATTGCTTTTATTCTTTCACCTTCAAAGAACATATGCTCAGTTCTGCACAAACCAATTCCTTCTGCTCCAAATTCTCTTGCCACTTTAGCGTCATGCGGTGTGTCTGCGTTTGTCCTTACTCCTAACTTTCTAAATGAATCTACCCATGTCATTAACTCTTTAAATTCTCCTTTCACTTGAGGTTCTATCAAAGGCAGCTTTCCTTTAAATATTTCACCTGTTGAACCATCTATACTTATAAATTCACCTTCTTTTATTTTTATCCCCTTTGTAGGAATTTCTATATATCCTTTATCTTCATATACTACTATATCTTCACAGCCAGCTACACATGGTTTTCCCATACCTCTTGCAACAACAGCAGCATGACTTGTTAAACCACCTCTAGCTGTCAAAAATCCTTGAGAAACGTGCATTCCTTCTATATCATCAGGGCTTGTTTCTGTTCTTACTAAGACTAATTTCTCTTCTGGGTTCCTTTCTACTATTTCTTTTGCTTTATTTGCGTTTAACACCACTTTTCCTACTGCAGCACCAGGTGAAGCAGCAAGGCCTTTAGCTAAGACTTCTTCTTTTTGTTTAGCTATTGGATCTAACTGTTTATGTAAAAGTTGATTTAATTGATTTGGCTCTATTCTTAGTATAGCTTCTTCTTTTGTTATTAATCCCTCTTTAACCATATCTACAGCAATCTTTACTGCAGCTTGTGCAGTTCTCTTTCCTCTTCTTGTTTGTAACATATATAATTTTCCTTTTTCCACAGTAAATTCAAAATCTTGCATATCTTTGTAATGTTTTTCTAGTTTTGTGTATATTTTTACTAGTTCCTCATATGCTTTTGGTAAAATTTCTTTCATTTTGCTTATATGCTGTGGTGTTCTTATACCTGCTACAACATCTTCACCTTGTGCATTGACTAAAAATTCTCCATATGGTTCTTTTTCTCCTGTCGAAGGGTTTCTTGTAAATCCAACCCCTGTGCCAGAATCATTACCCATATTTCCAAACACCATACTTTGTATATTTACTGCAGTACCTGCATCATCGCTAATCTTATTTATTCTTCTGTATGCTATTGCTCTTGGATTATTCCAGGAATTAAAAACAGCATTTATAGCCATTCTTAATTGTTCCCAAGGGTCTTGCGGGAATTCTTTGCCTTTTTCTTTTAATACAAGTTCTTTATATTTTGCTACAATTTTCTTCAAATCATCTATTTCCAATTCGCTGTCGTATTTCACTCCTTTTGTTTTTTTCTGTTCATCTAATATTTTTTCAAATTTATCATGATCTATTCCTAAAACAACATCTCCAAACATTTGAATAAATCTCCTATACGAATCCCACGCAGCTCTTTCATTTTTTGTTTGTTTTGCAAAAGCTAAAACACTTTTATCATTCATACCTAAGTTAAGTACAGTATCCATCATACCAGGCATACTTGCATAAGCACCACTTCTTACAGAGACAAATAACGGATTTTCATGATCCCCTAATTTTTTGCCCATCTTCTTTTCTAATTCTGCCAATTTTTCTCTAACCTCCTTCTCTAAGCCTTTTGGCCATTGTTGGTTATTTTTGTAGAATTCCATACAAGCATGAGTTGTTATTGTGAATCCAGGTGGTACAGGCAATCCTAAGGAAGTCATTTCTGCTAATTGTGCACCTTTGTTTCCTAAAACATATGCTGCCTCTTTACCCTTTAATTTCAATTCACCAAAAGCAAATACATATTTGTTAGCCATATTTAACCCTCCAAATTAGAAGACAAGTGTTTTTTTAGTATTTATAACAATTTTAGATTAATAAAAAGTTTAAAAAACAGATATATTTAGAGATGGGAGTTCTTTTATTATCTTTTTGATAATTTTAAAAATGCTTTTTAACTTTTTTTAATAGTGATTATCTTTGGTTAGAATAGCTATTGTTGGGTCAGGTCCAGCAGGTTTGACGGCAGCTAACTTTTTAGTTGACAAAGGTTTTTCAGTAACCGTCTTTGATGAGTTGACAGAATTTGGAGGTATGATGGCTTACGGAATTCCAGAATATAGGATTCCTTTGTCTTCTGTGAGATCTAGAGTTGAAGAAATTAAGCGTAAAGGAGTTGTTTTTATAAGAAAAAGAATAACCTCAGTTAGAGATTTATTACAAAATTATGATTATGTTATTCTGGCAATAGGAGCAGGCAGAGGAGCAAAGAGTGGTATACAGGGTGAAGAAAAAGAAAATATTATAGATGCCCTAGATTTTTTGTTGAATGAAAAGCTAGGTATTAAAAAAATGATTTTTCCTAATGACAAAGTTGCTGTAATTGGTGGCGGTAATTCAGCAATAGACGCAGCCAGAGTTGCTAAAAGAATAGGAGCAGACGTTACTATAATATACAGAAGAACAGAAGAAGAGATGCCTGCTTTTAAGCACGAAATTGAAGAAGCAAAAAGAGAAGGCGTTAAATTTGAATTTTTAAAATGTCCTTTGGAATACAAAGGCTTAGAAAAAGTGTCTTCTATAATTTGTTCTGAAATGAAATTACTAAACGAAGAAGAAAAGGGAAGAAAGAAGGTGATAGCTACTGACAAAAAAATAGAATTATTCTTTGATAAGGTTATTTTAGCAATAGGCCAAAAATTAGATGTAGAATGGTTAGAGAAAGAAGGCATTAAAACAAATAATGGTAGAATATTAGTAGATCAGAACTATAAGACATCTTTAGATAGGGTTTATGCAATCGGTGATTGTGTTACAGGACCTAAAACAATTGCTGAAGCAACAAGGACAGCAATTGAAGCTGTAAAAGTTATTCTAGAGAAGTGTGGTAAGAATGGGATTTTTTAGAAGAATTTTAAAAAGAATTTTAGGAAGAGAAACACTCTTCGAGAAAAAAGTTTCTAAAGTTGATTTAGCATTTGAAAATTTCAAAGAATATCGTAAGAAAGGTTGTGATTTTTTAACAGCATATAAAAAAGCTTCTAAGGATTTGAATGCCTCCTATAAAAAAGATCTTTTATTGTTGGTTAGGGAACACGTAGTTAAAGAAGCTTTTGAGAAATTCAAACAATACCACAACGAAGGGAAACCTATTTTGGTTGCATATAGAAGAGCATCAAAGAATCTAGGGAGGTATTATAAAGATCGGCTTTTGCTTCGTGTGAGGGAAGTAGCGCTTGAAAAAAAAGATAAAAAGGCTTTAGATTTTATAAATAAAGAATTAGAACGTTATTTTTTCCAAGGGAATTATTAGCAAAAAAATTTCAAATTTGCTTTTTGATAAAGTTTAAATAAAGTTATATTTATATTTAATCTATGGCTAACGAAGATTTTAGATATAAACTTAGGCTCAGAAAGGATGTGAAAAAAGAAAGTACTAAAAAATTAACAATGAAAATAACAATAAGTTCAGCACTAGAAAAGTTAGATAAATTATTAGAAGATGGGTATGGCTTTCCCAGGGCTGTTAGATTGGCAGCAGATGATTTGCCAGAGCATTTAAGAGAAGAATTCTACAAAGCAGCAGAGAAAAGAAGGTTTCGTAGCTAATTTCATAATATATTTAGTAGACATCTATTTACGAAAAACGCAAAAAAATTTGTTTTTTAACTATTTCTGATAATTAACTTAATTCATGAAAAATTGTGTTGTTTTAAAGATAGGTGGCGGAATCCTGAAAGATGCTGATTGTTTTTATAGGGTTGTTGATATTATAAAAAAGAAAAGAGAAAACAAGGAGGAATGTATAGTAGTAATTTCTGCCCTCTATGGTGTTACTGATTTTTTAATAGAAAGCATACAGAAAGCTATTATAAGCGAAGAACAAATGTTAGATTCTATAAAGAAGATTAAGGATATGCATAAACAATATTTATCCTACATAAAAAACCAAAGAATTAGAGATAAAGCAGAGTTCGCGTTGGATGATAAGATTGCAACTTTGGAGAAAATATTTTATGGGATAAATTATCTAAAAGAAGTTAGCCCAAGAAGCAAAGATTTAATCCAGAGTTTTGGTGAAAGAATAAGTCCAATAGTCTTAGAGGCTTTTTTATTAGATAATAATATTGATGCTGAATTTATAGATGCAGAGAAAGCAGGTATTTATTGTAAAGGTAATTTTGAAAATGCTTTAGTGGATATGGAAAAAACAGCAGATAGTTTAAACAAAACGGTTTTGCCATTGCTTAATAAAAAAGTTGTTTTGCTTCCTGGTTATTATGGAATTGATGAATTAGGAGATGTAAAGACATTTGGGAGAGGAGGTACAGATTACAGTGCGGGGTTTATAGCAGCAATATTTAATGCAAAGCTTGAGATATGGAAAGACGTGTCTGGTTTTATGAGCGCAGATCCTAAGGTTGTAAAAGAAGCAAAGCAAATAGATGTTTTAAGTTATGATGAAGCTGAGGAGTTAGGTTATTTAGGTGCAAAAATATTACATCCTAAAACAATAGAACCATTAAGAGAAAAAGGCTTATCCGCAGAGATAAAGAATATTTTTGATCCTGGCAAAAAAGGAACTATAATTAGCTCAAGAGAACTAAAAACAAAGCAAATAGTGAAATCAATTGCCACTAAAAAAGATATTGCAATAGTTAACATTTCGAGTAGTGCTATGGCTAATAGTCCAGGATTTGCTGCAGCTGTCTTTGCAAAACTTTCTGAAAATAACATCTCTGTGGATTTAATATCTACTAGTGAAACTGCAATATCTTTTAGTATTTCTCCAAAGAATCTACAAAAGGCTATAGAATGTTTAGAGCAATTAAAAGAACCACTACAATGTAAAATTTCTTTCAAAGATGGTCTTTCTTTGATTGGTGTTGTAGGGGAAGGTATGATTGAAACACCAGGTATTGCAGGCAGAATATTTTCTGCTCTAGGAAAAGAAAAAATAAATGTTGAGTTAATCTCTCAAGGAGCTTCTGAAATTAATATCAGCTTCGTTGTAAAAAATAAAGATCTAGAAAAAGCAGTATGTATTATACATAAAGAGTTTATAAGTTAGTTGTTTTTTGGGTTCTGAGGTGATTTGTTTGGCAAAAATAAAAGTTGGTGTGCTTGGTGCAACAGGAGCAGTAGGTCAACAATACATATCTCTACTTGAAAACCACCCATGGTTTGAAGTTAGTTATGTTGCCGCATCACCTTCTTCTGCCGGCAAAAAATACAAAGATGCGGTTAAAGGGAGATGGTTAATTAATAAAGATATTCCTAAGAATGTTGCAGATTTGGTTGTTGAAGATGCAAATGTTGTAGAGAAGGCACTAGGGCAGTGTAATTTTGTTTTCTCTGCTTTAGAAATGGATAAACAGGCAATAATGTCACTAGAAGAAAAATATGCTTCGTTAGATATTCCTGTAGTATCTAATGCTTCTGCTCACAGGCATACTGAAGATGTACCAATGTTAATCCCAGAGATAAATCCAAACCATATTGATATAATACCTATACAAAGAAAAAGAAGAGGCTGGAAAAAAGGTTTTATTGTTGTTAAGCCGAATTGTTCTCTGCAAAGCTATTTAACTCCGATATATGCTCTAATAAAAAATGGTTATGATATTTCAGAAGTTATACTTACTACTATGCAAGCAGTCTCTGGAGCAGGTTATCCAGGTGTTGCTTCGTTAGATATAATTGATAATATAATACCTTTTATTAGTGGTGAGGAAGAGAAATCAGAAATAGAACCTCTCAAAATATTAGGAGAAATAAAAGATAACAAATTTGTTTATTATGATAAAATAAAAATTTCTGCGCATTGTAACAGAGTTCCTGTTATTGATGGCCATATGGCATGTGTTAGCATAAAATTCAGATCAAAAAAACCTGCTAAAGAAGAGATATTAAATATTTGGCAAAATTTTAAATCAGAACCTCAAAAACTAAATTTACCTTTTGCACCAGAAAAACCTATAATTTATATTAATGAAGATAATAGACCACAACCTAGGAAAGATAGAATGTTGGACAAAGGAATGGCTGTTGCAGTTGGTAGACTGAGAGAATGTAAAGTTTTTGATTATAGATTTGTTGGTTTAAGTCATAATACTATACGAGGAGCAGCAGGCGGAGGAATTTTAAACGCAGAGCTTCTAAAAGCAAAAGGATATCTGTAAATTTTAAGATTCTTCGCATATAAAACTTCTTATTTTTGCCAATTTATTAAATGCTCTTTTTGTTCTAACAATTCTCACAGATTCTGCTTTTTTTACCTCTATCTTCTCTTCAGCTCCATATCTTTCCTGTCCGTCAACAATAACTTCTAAAGACCCAACTTTAAAATTATCTATTCTAACAACGTTTTTATCACTAATAACTATTGGCCGATCACTCCAATCTAGTGGATTTATGGGAGTTATTATAAAAACTTCTGCTTCGGCAACAACTATAGGACCACCAGCGCTTAAACTATGCCCTGTACTACCAGTAGGTGTTGCAATTATTACACCGTCGCTTCCTTCTTTTTTGTTGTACCAATCATCTATATGTAACTCGTATCTTATTAATCTCCCTGATAATTTTGGCACAACTGCAACTTCATTTAATGCAGGAGAAATTTTTTTTCCATCTACTTCTGCTCTAAGCCTTGTTCTTTTTTGTGTGTGATAATTTCCATTTAATATCAAGTCTAATTCTTTTTCTATTTCATCTCCTTTTATTTCTAATAAAAAACCCAATCTGCCACAATTAACCCCTGCAATCGGAATATCTTTTTTCAACCCTCTTGCTGTTTTTAGTAATGTTCCATCACCACCAAAGGAAAAAACCATATCAATATTTTTTTTAATTCCAAAGTCTGCCAAGGGCAAAATATTTTTATAAATAGGGAAATCATCATCACAATAAACTTCAATATTATTTTTTAGAAAAATATCTATGGCCTTTTTTGCAATTTCGATAGCTTGTTCATTGTTATTTCTTCCAGTAATTCCAACACTTTTTATTTTTTCACCCATATTTTATTTTTTGCTCTTCTTGTATTTAAAAAAGATATCTCTGAAATTTTGCTTCGTCATAAATTTTGTCCGTAAAATTCGTCAATAAACAAAAAAAGATTAGATGAATAACGAAACATTTAAATATTTGGCTTTGAAGAATTATTTGTTATTATGGATCCCTTTTCAAAGTTTTATGAGAAAACCTATGAGGAAAGAATTAAGTTGCTAAAAGATTATGCAAAACTATCTGATGATGAAATAGCACTGCTAGCTAAAGAAACAAATTTGTCTATAAAAACAGCAGAATGTTTGTCAGAAAATATAATAGGTACTTTTTCTATGCCTTTAGGAATAGCTACACATTTTGTTATAAACGGAAAAAATTATATTCTGCCCATGGTTATTGAAGAACCGAGTGTAGTTGCAGCAGCTTCTAATGCGGCAAAATTAAGTGAAGGATTCTTGGCTTCGGCAGATGACAGTATTATGTTTGGCCAGATTCAAATAGTAGGTGTTAAGGACATAAAAAAAACAATATCAGAAATAAAAAAGAACCAAAAGAATTTGATTAATAAAGCAAATTCTAAAGATTCTGTTTTGGTAAGTCTTGGCGGTGGCGTAAAGGACGTAAAAATCAGGAAGATTAGTACAGATAGGGGCGAGCACATTATTGTAAATTTAATTGTTGATGTCAAAGATGCGATGGGAGCCAATGCAGTAAATTCTTTCTGTGAATCATTAAAAGAGGATCTGGAAAAAATCAGTGGTGGTAAGGTTAGGGCAAGGATAATTAGTAATCTTTGTGTTGCAAGACTAGCTAAAGCAAAAGCGGTTTGGTTAAAGGAAAAAATAGGTGAAGAGACAATTGAAGCGATTTTAGATGCTTATCATTTTGCTAAAAAAGACCAGTTTAGATGTACAACTCATAATAAAGGTATAATGAATGGTATTGATGCTTTAGCTATTGCTACAGGACAAGATTTTAGAGCTATAGAAGCTTCAGCTCACAGTTATGCTGCTTTTAAAAGAAAGTATTCTCCTTTAACCAAATATTACAAAGACAATGCTGGTAATTTAATAGGGGAAATAGAAATACCTCTAGCTGTGGGTGTTGTTGGAGGAGCTGTTAGAACAAATCCGCTAGCAAAACTTTGCTTAAAAATTGCTAATATAAGCTCTGCTAAAGAATTAGCAATGTCTATGGCTTGTGTTGGTTTAGCAAATAATTTTGCCGCTTTAAAGGCATTATCTACAGAAGGAATACAGAAAGGTCATATGAGACTTCATGCAAAGAATATTGCAATCACTGCAGGTGCTAGTGAAGATTTGGTTGATAAAGTGGCTGAGATAATGGTCAAAGAGAACAATATTTGTGTAGCAAGAGCTAAAGAAATAATAAGTGAGTTAAAATGAGTTTAAAGGCAAAAGTAGGAATAGTCGGTTATGGAGTTTATATTCCTCCCTATAGAATTAAGATAGAAGATATAGCAAAGGCATGGGGTAAAGATGGCAATGATATATCTAAAAGTTTAAATGTATATGAAAAGGCAGTTGCCGATTTTGATGAGGATGCATGTACAATTGCAGTTGAGGCTGCCAAGAATGCAGTAAATGATTTTAATATAGATGCACAAAAAATAGGTGCTTTGTACGTGGGTTCAGAAAGCCATCCTTATGCTGTTAAACCAACAGCTTCAATAGTTGGTG
Organism: Candidatus Iainarchaeum sp.; assembly: GCA_026414365.1. Taxonomy (GTDB): domain Archaea; phylum Iainarchaeota; class Iainarchaeia; order Iainarchaeales; family SKW153; genus SKW153. Next base: position 353,996 of record JAOAJD010000001.1, read on the forward strand.
ATGCAATTAATGCAGGTCCTGATCTTATGTGTGCTGATTTACAATTTGCGTGCAAAGCAGGTACTGCAGGTATGCAGATATGCTATGGATTAGTAAAAGCCGACTTAATTGAATATGGAATGGCAATTGGTGCAGATACTGCCCAAAGTAGACCAAATGATGCTTTAGAATTTACTGCCGCTTCAGGAGGAGCAGCATTTATTATAGGAAAAAATGAGGAAGAAGTAATCGCAGAAATTTTAGACACATATTCTTATACTACAGATACTCCTGATTTTTGGAGAAGACCAAAAGCAGATTATCCATCTCATGCTGGGAGGTTTACTGGAGAACCTGCTTATTTTAAACATGTGATAAGTGCTGCAAAAAAAATAATGGAAAAAAATAATTTACATTCAAAAGATTTTGATTACGTTGTTTTTCATCAACCAAATGGTAAGTTTCCATTGAGAGCTGCAGATATTTTGGATTTTGAAAAGAAAAAGGTTGAACCAGGGTTGTTAACCCCGTTTATAGGTAATACCTATTCTGGTGCTTCTATAGTTGGTTTGGCAGCTGTACTTGATATATCAAAACCAGAAAATATGATTTTATTGGTTAGTTATGGATCAGGAGCTGGTAGTGATGCATTTATTCTAAAAGTCACTGACAACATTAAAAATAGATATTCTAAAAACAAAGTAAAAGATATGATAAACTCAAAAGTTTACATAGATTATATTAATTATATAAAACATAGGAAAAAGATAAAGGGTTGATATTTTATGAGAAGTGTTTCAATAATTGGTGCTGGTATTACTAAATTTGGCGAACATTGGGAGAGATCTTTTAGAGAACTAGTTGTAGAAGCTGGAATAAAAGCTTTACAAGATGCAGGTATAGAAGGTAAGCAAATTCAAGCTTTATATGGAGGTTGTATGGCATCTGGAATGTTCATAGGTCAAGAACACATTGGTGCGCTCATTGCAGATCAACTAGGTTTAAATCCAATACCTTCTACAAGAGTTGAAGCAGCGTGTGCTTCAGGAGGAGTTGCTTTAAGAAATGCATATTTAGCAGTTGCATCAGGGGCATATGATATTGTTGCAGTCGGCGGAGTAGAAAAAATGACAGAAGTTAGTACAACTATTGCAACACAAGCTTTAGGAGGAGCAGGAGATGAAGAAACAGAATTATTTTTTGGAGCAACTTTTCCAGCATTATATGCTTTAATGGCAAGAAGGCATATGGAGGAATATGGAACAACAGAAGATCAGTTGGCTATGGTTTCAGTTAAAAATCATAAAAATGCTTGTTTAAATCCATATGCCCAGTTCCAAAAAGAGATTTCGGTAGAAGATGTATTAAATTCTGGTTATGTTGCTTCACCTTTAAAATTACTGGATTGTTCTCCAATAACAGATGGTGCAGCTGCTTTAATATTATGTGAAACAAATTTGGCAAGAAAAATTTGCGAGAGGCCAGTAGAAGTAGTAGCTTCTGCTCAAGCATCAGATAGCTTAGCTTTGGCAAATAGAAAATCTCTAACAGAATTAAGAGCAACAAAGATTGCAGCTAGAGAAATTTATGAAAAAACAGGATTAAAACCAAAAGATATAAGTTTTGCTGAAGTTCATGATTGTTTTACTATCGCAGAGATATTAGCTATTGAAGACTTAGGATTTTTTGAGAAGGGTTATGGTGGAAAAGCAACTGAGAAAGGTTTAACAGCATTAAACTCAGAAATATCTATAAATCCAAGTGGTGGTTTAAAAGGTAAAGGGCATCCAGTTGGTGCTACAGGTGTTGCTCAAGCAGTTGAAGCGTATTTACAACTAAGAGGAGCGGCTGGAAAAAGACAAGTAAAAGATGCAAGTTTTGGTTTAACTCATAATGTAGGTGGCTCTGGTGCTACAGTAGTAATTCATGTTTTTAAAGCTATTGAGGGTAAAAGGTGATTTAATGTCAAATTATGCTTTACCTTTGATATGGAGAAAATTTCCTGAGAGATATAATTTACTAGGTAATAAATGTACTAATTGTGGAAGAAGTTACTTTCCTTCAAGAAAGATATGTCCTAATTGTAGAAGAAAGGGGCATTTAATTGAAGAAGTTATGCCAAAAGAGGGAAAAATAATTTCTTTTACTAAAGTTTTTTCAGCACCAGAAGGTTTTGAAGAGGAAGTACCTTATTTCTTGGCAATTATTGAGTTAATTAATGGAGTAAGACTTTTAGCTCAGATAGTAGATAATGAAGATCATAAAGTTTTGATAGGTGCAAAAGTCAAGATGGTTTTTAGGAAAATATCTGAAAAAGATGAAGAAAGTCCAATAGCTTATGGCTATAAATTTAAGATAGTCGAATAGTTTTTTATGTCAAAAGGAATAGGTTACGGAAAAATAATTTTATTTGGGGAACATTTTGTAATTTATGGTTTGCCAGCAATAGCGGCTTCTATAGACTTAAAGACAGATGTGGATCTTATTTTTGACCCATCTTTGACAGATATAAAGCTTTCTGGTGTGTTTAATAACGAAAAAGCAAAAGAGATAACCAATGCAATATTAAATAATCTTGGAATAAAAGAGAGAAGTTTATTTTTTAATGTAAAAACAAATATTCCAGTTGCTTCAGGTTTAGGATCAAGCGCTGCTTTGAGTGTAGCTATAGCAAGAGCAATAAATAATACTTTTATGTTAGGGTTAAGTGATAAAGATATTTGTAAAGCTTCTTATGAAGGCGAAAAAGTTGCTCATGGGAATCCTTCTGGTGTAGATAATACTGTCGCTACATATAGAGGAATTATTTTATTTGAAAGAGGTGAAAGATTTGAAGATAATAAAATAGATCCAATTACTATAGATTATTCGATTGATATAATTATAGGTAATACAGGCATAAAAGGAAATACAAAAGAAGTAGTAATGTCTGTAAAAAAATGGTTGGATGATAACCCAGAAAGAGCAAAATCTATTTTTGATGAGGTTAAAGAAATTGTTCTTGAAGCAAAAGAGAGTCTCAAAAACAAAAATCTTATTAAGCTTGGTTCTCTAATGAACAAAAATCACTCTTTACTTAAAGAAGTAGGTGCTTCTTGTAAGGAATTGGAATTACTCTGTGAAACTGCTTTAGAAGCAGGCGCTTTGGGTGCTAAACTAGTAGGTTCTGGTGGTGGTGGTTGCATGATAGCTTTGCCGAAAGACAAAAAGAACGCTAATGAAATAGTTGAATGTTTTAAAGAATTAGGTTTTGAAGCAATTATAACAAAAATAGGTGGTAACGTTGAAATTAGTAGTAGCAATTAGTGGAGCTTCTGGGGTTGTTTATGCGCATCATTTTCTGAGATCTATTAGCAAAATAAAAGATATTGAAGTTTATTTAATAATTAGCGATTGGGCTAAAGAAATAATGAAGCAAGAATGTGGTATTAATTATAAAGAGCTAAAAAAGATTGTTAAAGCAATTTATGATTCTAAAGATATGACAGCACCAATAGCATCAAGTTCTTTTTTAGTTGATGCAATGGTTATAATACCATGCTCTATAAAAACAGCTTCTGAGATAGCAAATGCTAGTTGCAATACTTTAATATCAAGAGCAGCAGACAACATTTTAAAAATGAGGAAAAAGTTAATTGTTTGTGTGAGAGAAACTCCTTTAAGTACACCAGCTTTAGAGCAATTATATAAATTATCTTTAATAGGAGCAGTAGTTATGCCTTTGAGTCCTGCTTTTTATCATAAGCCTAAAAGCATAGAAGATATGTTTTGTTTTATAACAGGTAAAATAAAAGATTTGTTAGAAATAAAAAACAACGAATTTACGAGGTGGGGCAGTGAGCTTTAGAGATTATATAAAAAAATTAGAAAAGAAAAGAAATCTCATAAGAATAAAAAAACCAGTGTCAAAAAATTTAGAAGCCTCTGCAATAATAAATGAGCTTAAAGATAAACCAGTTTTATTTGAGAATATAAAAGAATCAAATTTCAAAGTTTCAGCAAATATTTTTGCAACCAAACAACTTATTGCGGATTATTTTGGTGTTTCAGTTCAAGAGCTTTTAGAAAAGATGCTTTATGCAATTGAGAATCCATCTGAACCAAAATTAGTTAAAAATGCGCCTTGCCAAGAAGTTGAATTACCCATAGATTTAGATAAATTACCAATTTTGTTTCATTGTGAAAAAGACGGAGGTAACTATATAAGTTCAGGAGTTTGTATAATTACAGATAAAGAATATGGGCAGAATGTTGATTTCCATCGATGTATGCAAATATCAAAAAATAAATTTAGTGTTAGAGTTGTAGAAGGCAGACATTTTGATATATTTTTAAAAAAGAACAAAGATATGCCGGTAGCGGTTTGTATTGGCAATTCTCCAAATGTTTTGTTGGCTGCTGCCACTTCTGTAAATCTAGGTCAAAACGAACTTTGTATTGCAAATAGTTTGGAAGAACTTAATGTTGTTAAAGCAAAAACATTTGATGCATTAATTCCCGCAGATTGTGAGTTTGTTTTAGAGGGCATAATAAGAGAAAATGAAAGACATACTGAAGGACCGTTTGTGGATTTAACAGAGACATACGATATTGTGAGAGATGAACCTGTATTGGAAATAAAGAAGATAACTTGTAGAAGAGATGCTATATGGCAAGCATTATTACCTGGGGGACTAGAACATAAAATTTTAATGGGTATGCCTCGGGAGCCAACAATTTTTAAGAAGGTTAAAGATGCAGGAATAAATTGCTTAGATGTTAGTTTAACACCGGGTGGTTGTAGTTGGTTGCATGCTGTTGTTAAGATAAATAAAAAAGAAGAGAATGATGGAAAAAAAACAGTATATGCGGCATTTGAAGGTCATAAAAGTTGTAAACATGTTTTTGTAGTAGATGACGATATAGATATTTATGATCCCAATTGTATTGAGTGGGCTTTGGCTACAAGATTCCAAGCAGACAGTGATTTAATAATATTAAAAAATCAGAAGGGTTCTAGTTTAGATCCCAGCGCTGACCCAAAGACTTCTCTGACTACAAAATGTGGTTTTGACCTAACAAAGCCATTATTAGTAAAAGGAAAAAACTTTGAAAAAGCAGAGTATCCTAAAACAAATTTGAAATACTTTTTAGATTAATATTTTAGTGTTTGTTATGATACTAAATAAAGAAGAAAAAGATATGTTAAATGGAAAATATGGCTACGCAGTACAGAAAAGCATGGAAATATTAGTCGCTATAGGTGAAATATATGAAGCAAAAAGAATGGTTCCTATTGTATCAGCACAAATAGCAGGTGTTAGTTATGATAATTTAGGAGATGCAGGCATTGAGTTTTTAGAAGAAATTTCAAAAGATGCAAAAGTTAGGGTTATTACAACCCTTAACCCAGCAGGCATGGATCTAGAAGATTGGAAAAAATTGGGAATAAGTGATGACTTTGCTGAGAAACAACTTAAGATAATTAAGATATTTTCAAATATTGGTGTTATCCCAACTTGTACCTGTACACCTTATTTTGTTGGAAATACTTCTCATTTTGGCCAACATGTTGCTTGGAGTGAAAGTTCTGCTGTAATTTATGGAAATTCAGTTATTGGTTTGTATACAAACAGAGAGGGCGGTCCAAGTGCATTGGCAGCGGCGATTACTGGAAGGACGCCTTATTATGGTTATCATTTAGATGAAAATAGGCAGGCAAAAGTAAAAATTATTGTTGAGGCAGATATTAAAAATGATGTTGATTTTGGTATCTTAGGTAAAATAATAGGTCAAAAGATAAAAGATAAAGTATGCTACATAACAGGAATCAAAGAAGCTTCTGTAGATAAGTTAAAAATATTTGGTGCTTCTCTAGCAACTTATGGTGGGGCATCTTTGTTTCATATTGAAGGTATAACACCAAACAAAACAGATATCCCTAAAGATGAAATTGTTGTTAGCCAAGACGAGATATTCAGAGAAAAAGAATTAATGAGCGATGTTGGTGATGTCGATTTTATTTCCCTCGGTTGTCCGCATGCTTCTTTAGAAGAGGTTGCTACAATAGCCTCTTTATTAAAGAATAAAAAAGTAAAAAAAGAGCTATGGATTTGTACTTCAAGATCTGTTTATGAAATTTCAAAAAGAGCAGGTTATGTTAGAGCTATTGAAGATTCAGGTGCAAAGTTTGCAGTTGATAGTTGTATGGTCGTTGCTCCAATAAAAGGAAGATTTAAGGCAATGGCAACAAATTCAGCCAAGGCAGCTTATTATGCAAAATCAAAAAATAATTTTAAAGTTTTGTATAAACCTTTAGAAGAATGTATAAAGTTAGCTATAGAATGAATTTTTTTTGATTTATTAAGGTGGTTCGTTGGAATTAAAAGGGAGAACTATTAGCAAAGGTTTTGCTAGAGGTGTTGCGTTAGTTAGCAAGGATCCAATTTCATTTTACGGTGGTGTAGACCCAGAAACAGGAAATATTTCAGAAAAAGGACATTATATAGAAGGAAAGAATATTTCTGGGAAGATATTAGTTTTTCCGCAGGGTAAAGGTTCGACTGTTGGCAGTTATGTTTTATATAGATTAAAGAAAAATGGTAAAGCTCCTTTGGCCATAGTAAACAAAGAGTGTGAAACTATAGTTGCGGTGGGAGCTATTATAGCTGAGGTTCCATGTGTAGATAAAATAGATATTGAAAAAATAAAAGATGGGGCTATTTTAGAGGTTGATGCCAATAAAGGAGTTGTTAGAATTTTAGGCGATTAACTCTCTTTATTTTATTCTCCAATTATTTTTATTAAAACCTTTTTTCTTCTTTGTCCATCAAACTCTGCATAAAATATTTGTTCCCATGGTCCTAAGTGTAATTTTCCATTTGTTATGGCCATAACAACTTGATGGCTCATAAGTTGTCTCCAGATATGTGCTGCGGCATTGTCTTCATAGGTATTATGCTCGTATTTATCGTTATAAGGAACAAGCTTTTCTAATACTCTTTTGAAGTCATTTATTAGACCAGATTCATTGTCGTTTACTATCACTGCAGCAGTTATATGCATTGGGTTCACTAAAACCAAACCTTCTTTTATTTTTGATTCTTTTATAGCTTCTTCTACCATTTCTGTTATTCTAATAAATTCTATTTTGTTTTTAGTGTTAAATTCTAGAATTTTAGTATAACTTTTCATGTTCTCACATTTTCTGAGTTTTATGTTCATTTGTTTGAGAAATATTATATATTAGAATCATCAAATCTTTATTTTAATATGCACATTATGCATCCTATTTACATTTTGAAATTAGGTGGTTCTTCTATAACAGAAAAGCATTCAAACGAGTTCATAGTAAACCAAAAAGTATTGGCTGAAACGGCAAGAGCAATATCGCATTCTATGAAAAAAAAGAATTTTTGTTTGATTGTTGTGCATGGTGCTGGGCCTTTTGGGCACAGACTAGTAAAGCAGTATAAAATAGAGGATAGAGTTTTAACAGAAGAGCAAGTAAGAGGTTTTGTTAGAACACACAAATCTGTTGCTGACCTAAATAATATAGTACTTAATTCTTTTATTGAGCACAACATAGATGCGTTTTCCATTCAACCATCTGCTTGCATAATCCAAAAAAATAAGAAAATTGAAAAATTTGATTTAGAAATAATAAAAGAACTTTTATCAAAAAAGATAGTTCCTATCCTTTATGGAGATATGGTGGTTGATGTTTCTTTAGGTGCTTCTGTCATAAGTGGTGACACTATAGTAACTTATCTAGCAAAAAAATTGAAAGCAACTAAAGTTTTTTTTGGTACAAACGTAGATGGAATTTATAATAAAGATCCTAACAGATATAAAGATGCTAAGTTAATAAGAAATATAACTTATCACAATATAGATGATGTTTTAAATTACGTGTCAGGATCTTTAGCAATAGACGTAACAAAAGGAATGAAAGGTAAACTATCAGAAATAGCGAATAACCTTAAAGGTATCGAGTGTTATATATTTAAGCTAAGTGAAGAAAATCTAAAAGCACTTTTAGAGGATAAAACAATAGATTGTACTAAGATATTTTTGTGATCTTTTATGAAAACAGAAAAAAGGAAATTAGAGCATTTAGAGATATGTTTGAATAAAGATGTTAATTTTAAGGAAAAAACAACAATGCTTGAAGATGTTGAATTGATATACAAAGCTTTGCCAGAAATTAGCAAAAAAGAAATTTCTTTAAAAACAACTTTTTTAGAGAAGGATTTTGATTTACCTTTTATGGTTTCTGCCATCACAGGAGGTACAAAAAAAGCAGAGCAGATAAACAAAGATATTGCAAAGGCTTGTCAAGCTTTAGGCATAGCTATGCAATTAGGAAGTCAAAGAGCAATGTTAGAAGACAATTCCCTGACAGAAACTTATTTTGTAAGAGATGTTGCACCTGATATTTTTTTGTTAGGGAATATAGGTGTTGCTCAATTAGAGAAGTATTCAATAAACGAAATAAAAAATATGCTTGATTCTGTTGAAGCAAATGCTTTATGTGTTCATATAAATGCAGCTCAGGAAATAATCCAGAAAGAGGGTGATCATGATTTTAGAGGCATGGTGAAAAGGATAAAGAGGCTTGCAGATCAATTACCTTATCCAATAGTTGTGAAGGAAGTTGGCCACGGCATAAGTAGAGAAATTGCTTCCGAGCTTGCTAAAACTAAGATAAGTGCTATAGATATTCAAGGTTCAGGTGGAACTTCTTGGATTATGGTTGACGCTTATAGAGACAAAAATTCTTTTGTTCTGGGAAAGATATTCAGAGATTTTGGCATACCTACTGCAGCATCCTTGTTAGAGGTTAGATCAGTGTTTAAAAGGCCAATAATTGCAAGTGGCGGAATAAGGAATGGTTTGGAATGTGCTAAGTGTTTTGCTCTAGGTGCTTCTCTTTGTGGTTTAGCTTTGCCTGTTTTAAGAGCACAGTCAAAACAAGGTTTTAAAGGTGTAGAAAGATTATTCAATAATTTAGCTGAAGAATTGAAGATAGCAATGTTTATGACTGGCTCAAAAAATATAGAGGATCTTAAAAAAGCAGATTATATTTTAAAAGATAATCTTGCTTTTTGGTATAACCAAAGAATAAAGGGTCTTATTTGAAATTTAAGCTTCCTTTTGAAAAAATAGATGAAAATAATTTAGATAATATTGCAGAATATATTTTTGAAAAGCTTAAAGATTATGAGTTCAGTTCTTTTATGGTTGGTTTCTCTTTTGAGAAGGGAATAGATGAAAATATAAAGAAGGATTTTAGAAGAAAGATACAATACAATTTAACAAAAAAGCTTAGCAACTTATTTTCAGTTTCTGTAAATTATAACAACCCTGACCTTTCTTTAATAGTAGATATTAATAAAAAAAATTTTTCAATATACGTAAGACCCGTTTATCTTTTTGGTAGATATAAAAAGTACTCTAGAGAAATTTCACAAACTGTATTCTATTGTCCGTATTGTAAGGGCAGAGGTTGCTTAAAGTGTAATATGAAGGGTAAGTTAAACTATATTTCTATTGAGGAACTATTAAGAGATGAAATATTAACATGTTTCGAGGCAGAAAGATTGGTTTTTCATGGTGCGGGTAGAGAAGATATTGATGTTAGAATGCTAGGGAACGGCAGACCTTTTGTTGTCGAACTAATTGGGCCAAAAAAAAGAAATGTTAATTTACAGAACATTGTTAGAGAAATTAACAGATCGAATGAAAATAAATTCGAGCTGGTGGATTTACAATATTGCGATAAAGCTAAGATTGTTGAGATAAAGAATAGTAAGCATGATAAAAAATATTGCTTAATCGCAGAATCCGACAAGGCTATAGAAGACAGTTCATTAGATAACCTAAAAAATATTCTAAATAGAGAGCTTGTAATTTACCAAAGGACTCCTATAAGAGTCTCTGCCAGAAGAAGTGATGTTGTCAGAAGAAAAAAAATTAGTTTAATTTCTTTTGAGAAAATAGATGAAAGATCTATAAGAGTTGTATTAGTTGCAGAACATGGCACTTATATAAAAGAATTTGTTAGTTCTGACAATGGCAGAACAAAACCAAGTTTAAGCTCGATTTTGGGTTTAAATTTATTGTGTAAAGAATTGGATGTTTTAGAAATTATTTAAAAAGTTAACTTTACTTTATAGATAGACATTTTTTTTAAAATTATTTTGTTTTTAATTCATCTAAAATTTTTCTTACTCTGTATACTTCTAGATTTTTATCTTTCGCAAAATCATCAATTAATTTTTTGATACTCTGTTTTTTTTCTCCACAACCAATGGCTTTGTAATCTACTACTATTGCCTCAACTTTTTCTACTGTTTTTTCATATGCTTGGGCCAACATCTCAAAATCCAACTCATTTAAAGAGTATTCGGGGCACATATGCCCTAATGCAAAGTTTGTCCTTAGCATAAGCTTTGTAAATTCTTTATTATAGTGCATACCACCAATACCTATTGCTGCTTTTATTTCTTTTTCAATTATAGTTTTTTCTATTATTGTTTCTGCTATAATATTTGCGGCTTTTTCATCACCATAATGTTCTTCTCTACTGCCTAACTCTATAAAAACAGAACACTTATCTACTGTTGGACCGTGATGAGTCTGCTCTATTACTACTTCGCATTCATTTTTATCTGCTTTTTGATTAAGGTTCCTTATATAATTCCTTATTATACTAGCAGATGTTTTTGACAACGTTCTATTTTTGCCGCCAAAATTAGCTTTCCCCCAATTACCAGGTGCGTGAACTGTTAAAGTCTTAGGTCCATTTTTTGAAGAATGTTTAGATGCAAAGATAATCATATCTTCATTCAAATTGTTAACAATATCGGCAAAAACTAAATTTTCTTTTATTGTAAATAGTTTGAATTGGTTATTTTTGAAAACTATGTTGTTATCAAAAATTTCTTCAGTTTCCTTAAAGTCAAAATTTTCAATAAGTTTCTTTCTTACAATCATACTTGCCTTATCTACCTCTGAGCAAACTATGGCGCATTTGTTAAGCATTTCAAACACATCTTTAGATTTTGATAATTTTATTTATATTATTTATATCTTTTTACTAAAAGACTAAAAACAAAAACCTTTTAAACTTTAGAAAGTATCTCTTATTTAATGCCAATAAGACCAAAAACAAAGCCTAGGTCTATATTAAAAACAATAAATGAAGCAGCTAGTGTTACAAATATTTTTCTTAAAAGTAAACTTAAATCAGTCAAGAATAAAAAGTAAGATTAAGTAATGTTTTTGGAAGCTTGCAATACAGTACTAATATTAACAATTACAATTTTAATATACACTTAAAAAAATTTTTTGTTGGAGTAAAACTTAACACACAGAATTAATAATGGGTTCTCTTTTTTTATTTGTTTTAATTGGGCCTTAACTCATTATACATAATAAATATTAATTTAATTTTATTCTATGTTTTCTAATTCTTATATTTTTCTTTAAGTTTTTCAAGAGCTAGTGCTATTTTATCGTTTATTTTTTTTATTCTAGTTGCAACTTTTTCTTCATACCCTAGTTTAATATCATCTTTGTTCCCAATTTCAGCACTGCAAATAAAGTATTTTTTCCCTCTTTTCTCTAATAATCCTAAATCACACAGATTTTTCAGATGATATCTTACTAGCTTGTTACTAACTTTGATATTCTTTCTTTTCATTTCTTCATAAACTTGATCAGCTTCTATTGCTTCATTGTTAAAAGAATTGTTGAATACAATATCTAAAATATCAATAATTTTATTTCTTGAATCGTTTGGTGCAACTAATCCAAAAGCAAGAGCAAACCATCTTAACATACTCTTTTTTGTTAACATAACTTCTGTAGGTAATTCCATATCTCTCAAAACATAAGTAACTCTTATGAGTTCCCTTTCTGGTTTTGTTTTTTCATAATTTTTTAGTTTTGTTTTATTTTCCTCCATAATTATTCTCTTCCTTAAGGTTTGTGTATTATATATTTTTTAAATTTCAAAATACTTATTTCCTTTTCAAAAAAAATATTTCTAAAGTTTTAAAATAATATCTTTTTAATATTCCATTTCAAAGAATTTTTTCATTATTTTTTTGCAACAATTCCTAAAGCCTTCTCATTTTTAACAATATTCTTAAAACCAACTTTTTTCAGTCTTTTTATTATTCCTTTTGTGATATCCAAACCCCTCTTTTTATACGGACTACCAACATAATGAAACAAAATACCTTCATTTTTTAGGACTCTATAAAATTCATAGTATAATCTTTTGCTGTATAATTCGCCTGCAATTCTAAATGAAGGAGGATCATGTAAAATTCTATCAAAAAAATTATTATCAAATTCTTTTATTCCTTCTTCTATAGGCCTATTTATTATCTCAATTTTTTTATCCTCAAAGGCTTTTTTACTAAATTCATTCTTTTTTGCAATCTCTAATACATTTTTATCTTTTTCAAAACATATGACTTTTTCAACTTCCTCGCTTTTTGCAATCTCCATTGCAGTATATCCTAAACCAAAACAACTGTCTAAAATCGTTCCTTTCAATGGCGATATTGCATTTACCATTTCCATAGTGCTTTTTCTTATTCCTTCATTTACGCAATGCATTCTTATGCCAGAAATTTCCAAACAAGGCAAGTCTCCGTCTATTTTTCTAAGCTTGTAATATTTCTTTGTTTCTTCAGAAAAGAAGCTTATTTCTTTCATTTTTATATTTTGAATTTTTATATTATTATAGTTTGCTTTTTATTGATTTTGGTAACTATACTTATCATGGCTCGTAATTATTTTAATAGACCATCTAAAAGAAAAACCTTCCCGGGTACAAACATTCAACCCAGACAGAGTAAGGCAAATATGAAAAGATCTAAAAGAATAGATTACTCAAGAATTTTCCCAGCTAATCCTGATAATGTTATTGCAAGTTTGTACGAACAATCACGGAAGGCCAAAATTAAAAAAAAACCTTGAAGGAACAGAATATTAGGGATAAGGACAACATTGCAAACAAAGGAAAACAGGGACTAACTAGGGATCAAGAAAGAGTTTATGATTTTGAAACAGCGGATGCTCACCTGTATAATCAATATGTTACTTTTAAAAAGCCTACTAAAGTTATTAGTTCTAATGTATTGCTTCATCACAGTTCTAAGGAAGCAATTATAGATACTTTGACAAAAATGGCAGAAAGTGGGCAAAATGTTTCTTTAGATAGGATAACGTTTAATAGAGAAAGAAAAAAAGATGGAACTATCGTTGAAAATATTTTTGTTGATAACAAACCTTTAGATATATTTCTAAAAGAGGCACAAAGAGAGTCTAAAGGGATAAACAGAATCCCCGAGCAATCAGTAACTAATTTACTTTGTTGTTTAAGCAGGTTTTGTCAAGATTATGGCTATCTTTATGCTTTGGAGAGAATATTTAAATATTCTGACTATTTGCTAATAAAAGCTTTAGAAGAGGGAGGTATTACTCATTCTAAGATTTTACAAGAGAGAGAAAATAGAAAGAAAGTAATCTCTCATTTTACTGAAAAGTTTTGGAGGGGGGACATTTGAACAAAGTTTTCGTCAACAACTATTGTTTTTTAATATCTTTAACACTATTTTTTAATGGTTTATTTGTAATGATTAATACAAAGTGGTGATAGATATGATTGATATTAACTATTACTTTAATCCTCTAAGATTAGTTATATCGAGGAAGGAGCCTACCAAACTAGTGATTGAGCTTGAAAATAGAGATATATCCGAAAAAGAGATTTCTGTAGCAATAGTATTACCTAAAGAATTAGCTTTCGGAAAAGGCAAATTTAAAAGAGATTTAGTTGAAAGATTTAAAGGATTTAAGCCACAAGAAAAGAAGATTTTAACCTACGAGATATTCCCTAATATCCCTTATATAAGACCTGGTGAATATAAAATAAAACTAGTTGTTAGTGAATACACAAGGCCGAACATTGCAGATAGGCAGCAAGTTAAGGAATTAACTCTCATTGTTTCATAATCAATTTTAGTGTCAATTTTAGTGTTATAGATATTTGGTTTATAAGCAATTTATTTTAATCTTTGTGTTTGTGGATGTTAGTAAAAGATCAACAATATAAAGTATTAAAATAAAAAAAAAGAGTATTATTTGTATAAACAATATTTTTTTAAATAAAGAATTAAGATTGTGTTTTTGAGGTGGTTTTGTGCCAAAACCAAAAAATTTTTTCGGTAAACCTCCTGAAAGAAAACAAAAAGACGTAACTAAAATAAATCCTGAAAAAGAACAAAAGAAGTTTTTTAAAAAAACTGAACAAAGAAGGCGATTTTTAATTAAACCAATACCAAAAGAGCCTGTTTTAGATCTTAAGATTCCTTATCTGCAAAGAGGAGAGTATACTACTAAGCTTTTCGGTTTGCAAACATTAAAAAAATTTGGAACAAGATTTGGTAGGGTTTTGGATTATGTGGTTTATAATGATGCGAGCCAATTTTCTATTAAGCATTTTCCAGATCCCACTAAAGGAAGACTTTTGATAAGGACTGATCCTAATACTTATAAAAATATTCAAACGATGGAGCAATGGGCTACTATGCCAAGAACTATTTTGGATCTTAATAATATAAAGCCTTCAGAATCGACAAGAATTGTTAAAAAATGGATGACTTCAGCTAGTAAAAGTCACCCCAATATTAGGTTTATTATACATAAAGTTAGAAATCTGGATGAATATGCTAAAAATTATCAGCTCAATATAGATCTTAATTCAAACTTAGTGAGATTATTTGTAAGACCATCTTGTTCAGCCGTCTTTAGAGATGAACCAACAGAGCAGATAATTTTTCATATAGATGACAAACTTTATGAAGTAGTTCTGCACGATCCCACTGACTTTAAAAATAGATATTATAGATCACAGATCAATTCTATAGTAGGAGATGAGAGATTGGCTTCAACGATTTTATCAATGACTAATTATTTTATTTTTGACTATCTTGTATGCGAAGGTTACAAAAGATGCAAAAAAATGGAGGTTTCTTTCGTTACTTACAAAGATAATCCCGCTGAAATTGAATTTTATGATCTGTTGTTGGGTAAAGATTTTTGATAAAAATTAAAGATTGATTTATTTAAAAATTTTCAATTTTCTCTTTTTTTCCTCTATTTTTGTCTATTCTTCTTTACTCATTCCTATAAAAACATTAATATTTAACAAAGAGTAAAAATTTAGTGAGAATTCATGCCACTTTATAAAGGAAAAACAAAAAAATTTAGAATAATTAAAATATTGCCTCCTAATAAAAGACAAACTAAGAGGCGTATTGTGGAAGTTTATGATGATCACAACAATCTGTTGTATCGAGGAAAAGAAAAAAGAAAATATAGAGAGAAAACTTTTTTTGATTCTAAACTTTCGCAGTCATATCTCTTTAAATTAAACGAAAAGAAAATAGGCACACGAAGAAAATTGTTTTTAAAAGAGTACGCTAAGCAGTTCGGTGAATTTTTACCAAAAAATATATTTATTGATTTAAGAGACAAAAAACAAGTCAGAAAAATAGTTGAAAATGAATAATTTTTTAGATGTGATTTTATGCCAAAATACGGAAATAGAAAAGGTCCCAAAACTGAAGTAAGGAGATATCCAATAATAGGGGCTGGCGGGCAAAAAAAAGGATTTCTTGAAATAACACCAGAAGGAAGAAGGCTAATGAAAAAGAAAGGCATAAAACTTTCGGAGATAATTTTTAGAGGTAAGAAGGTAGAAGGTGTTAGTCATATAAATTTAGTTGATTTTTACAAAGGATCTGTAATAAAACAATTAGTCGAACCAATTACTTTTAAACACCATACTGCTGAGTTTGGTTCTATTCTAAAGCAAAGAGAGGTAAGTAAAAAAGTAGTAGTACCATTAGGTAGGCTTGTTGGTGAAAATGTTTATTTTTCTGCAGTTGTTGAGTTAAAAGGCTTTAAACCGTCAACACAAGTTATACATAATTTATCAAAGGAACAAAGGAAATTACTCTTTGAAGAAGTAAAAAAAGAATACAAAAAACTATTAGATGCAGATCTTTTGCCTATGGATATAAGACCACCTCAAATTTTGTTAAAGGTTAGTAAATCAGGTAAAGTTGATTTTAGATTTATAGATACCTCTATTTTACCAACTTCAAAAGAGATGATATGGGAACTTTTTAATCAACTTGGTATGAAAAGTCTCGCGGATTCTCTTGAAAAATATCTAGAGAGAAAGGGAATATACGAATATGCTAATACTATATATAATCTTAAAGAAAGATTACAATATATTAATACGGAAGCTATCAATTGGTATGAAAGTCTCCCTTTGGATATAAAACACAAGTTAGCTGAAAAATATTATGAAATAAAAATGGAAGAGCTCGCGCATCTGTGGAAAATCAAATAATCAATAACATAGTATACATAATTACATAATCAAATAGACTCGATTTATAAAAATTTTAACGATCTATAACAAACTTCTTTTTTATCCTTTTCTCCTTTTATCTTTTGATCTTTTGCTTTTTATATGTGGCATATTTTAGTTTATCGAATTTATTTTTTGTTTTGTTAATCTTCGTCATATGGCGTTTTTTTTATCATTTTTGAAGCTTTTTAAAATTTAAAAAATTTACAAATTTTCCTCCGTATTTTTTCAGCATAATGTTGATTATGCCGCAAATTATAGGAATAACAGGGGTTTAGACATGGACAATAAACGAGTATTTTAGGGCCAGAATTTGTATTTTTTTGTTTTTTTGGAGGTTTGAATTTGCTACTAATTATTGGTTTGTACATCATTGTTATGTATACCTACCATATAATCCACGAAATTAAATTTTTGCATATTAAGCAGACAAATAGGTTTTTGGAATTTTTACAAATTCTTTTTACAAATTCTGTAAAGTAAATGCAATGATCCCAAAGACTAAGAAAAACCCAATTAGACAAGAAAATTCAAGAAACTCTGTTAAAATATAGCCAAAATTTATTTTAAAATTTATTTTATTTCTAATAATATCAAACATCTCTTCAGCCTCCTTTATCCTTTTATGTGCCTTTTTTCCTACAACTGTTATTTTCTAACCTTCATCTTCATTTTCTTTAGTTTAATAGGGATAGAAAGGTAGGTTAAAATTCAGAGCTAACAATAGGAGCACCTCTCTGTTTTCCTTCCTTAACCCACCTTTCTAAAATCCCGTATTCTTCAGTAGTTTCACCCATTTTTCCTCTATTATATATTTTTGCCAAACCCCACCCAAAATTATCTTTCTTATTTCTAGCTCTCATTTTAGTTATGGGTGGATTTCTAGGGTGGCTTTTTACAAAATTTATCCAATCCATCTTTTTTTATTAAGTACAAACTATATTTAAATAATTAACTTTAAAAAGATTACTAACTATACTTTTTATAGTTTATTTAATTTTACCAAACCTTAGAATCTCAGATGAATAATAGTTTAGAAGTTAGACAAAATCAAATCAATAAATAAATATTCACAAAAAAAAACAATAGAAAAAAATTGTTAGAATTTAAAATAAGTTTTTAGAATTAGGGACATAAAATATTTGATTTTTTAGTATTTGAGGTGTTTGTATGCCAAAAAAGATAGAAAAAATATACTCTTTGCAGGAAGCCTTGAAGAAGATAGGCAAGAAGTATGATCTCTTGATAATAGATGCAATAAATCAACTCAATGGTAGAGCGAGGTTTAACCAAATTTTGACAGCCATACCTACAATAAACCCACGTATTTTATCGATGAGACTTAAAGATATGGAGAGAAATAGGTTATTAACAAAACATCTTATTTTAGGGACGCCAATTAAAACAGAATATGAATTAACAGAAAAATCAAAAGAATTAATCGAAATCATAGATAGGTTAAAACAATGGTATCAAAAGAACTGCTAATGATTTGTAAAAAACAAAAAAAAGAGGATATGCAACTAATTCCTTTAATTACAAACTCGCTGGTATTAGTTCCGAATAATTTTTGAAAATTTGACCTAATGAATATACCAAAAATCGAAAAAAAACAATTATGTATAATATTATTCATATTATTTTGCTGAGTCTCTTTTTACCTTTTTAATCTCTTTTTAATAAATCTAAGTTAAATTTCTATTCAATTCTTTTAGTTTTTTATAGTTTTCTTCTATTTGTTCCTTTCTTACAAAAAACTTGTGATTTCTAAAACCTCCGCTGAAGTTTTTAGGAATATGCATTAATTCATGTATTAATACTTTTATTTTTTCTTCTTTGCTAAGTTTAAAAAATCTCTCAGATATAAGTTCAATAACGTAAAAAGGCTTTTCTCCTTTACCTATTTGAATTGCTTTTGGTAAAGAATGGATTCTTGCAATAGTCCTCTTTGATTTAGAGCCTTCACTAACTACTATTGCTAACCTCTTTTTATCTATATAATTAAAATTAAGCCTTTCTATTATATCATTACAAATTTCCTTGTACTTCTCTGATTTTTTATATATCATATTTCACCAAATATTCTTTTTTTGAATCAGGTATTATATTTATCTTCCTAAATTTAATTTTTTTTAAACTAAAAAAATAAACAACTACTTTGATAAAAAATATATCTTTTCAATCATTCTTTTTTTCCTTATTATCTGTTTTATATATCTCTAAGATAAAACATAAAAAAATAAGAGGAATAATAAAATGTGTTTACCACTTTGTTACTTCTATGAGGTCTGATTTCCATAAAAGTTATGAGTGTTATTTTCAGCTTCTAAGTTATGTCTAAGTAGATAAGATAAAAATTAGTAATAAAAATAAAAAATAAAAAAGGAAAAAAATCTACTAAAAAATTATTTTTTTCTTATACTCTTGAAAAGATTGTCAAACAAATCTTGGTTTTTGGCAGCAGCTTTTTCTATTGGCTCTTTTAGACCTAATCCTAATGCTATACCAACAGCTATTGCAAAGGCTATACTAATCGCTGACAAGAAGAGTACAAGTATATTTGATAAAATATCTACTGTACCTCTCACATTAGGGAATACTAGCGGCAATGTTATAATAATGCCAATATATATAATAATGAATTTGACTATCTTTGAAATTTGATGACTAAATGTTCTATTTGATGTTTCTATTATATTTCCCACATATGTAGCTATAAACAATACTGCCACCAATAAGACAATTCCTTGTGTTAATGTTGATAAGTATGCTAACAATGCCATTGCAAGCTGGACCATTATTATGTTATTAACTACTGAGGTAGCTAGGATCAAAGACAACAATATTATGTAGGCATCTATTAACTTTGTCAATATGCCAGTTACTGTAAAACCAAATAGTGCACGCTCTAGCCCCATCTTTTTTATTTTTTCTTCTACTTTAGCTTGTTGTAAAATTCCTTTGATGATTAGATTGATTACTTTAGCCGCAATAACACCAAATATTAAAAATATTGCGATGACTGTAGAAACTCCTAAAGCACTTATAACACTTGTCACTACTGCATTTAAAAATGGTATTACCAAGTCTGTGTTCATCAACTAAACCTCCTTTTATTTTTTACTAACTAATTTTGTAAATTCTTACTGTTATATAAATTTATCTTTTGCTCTATTACATCCTATATGTTTCGTAAATAGCTTTGATTTAAACAATATTTGCTAATTTAATATCCGTAGTAAAAAGCTAATATCATCCAAAATATCTAGATGATTTACTAAAATTAATATAAAAACTTCGTTTGATCACTATTTGACTAAAATAAATAAAAAATTACTAAATTTTAGTTATTGAATATCTTATTAAATTTTCTCTTAAACTCAATTAATTTTCCCTCTTTTATTTTTTTCTTTGCTTTATTGATTAAATTATATACAAAATGTAAGTTGTGATATGTCAAATATTTGGCACCATTTTCTTCTTTTGTTTTGTAAAGGTGATGTATATATGCCTTACTGTGAAATTTACAAACGTAACAATCACAATTTTTGTCTAATTGAGAATTATCTTTTTTAAATTTTGAATTTTCTATACTTATGTTTCCTTCAGATGTTATTGCCAATCCATGTCTCGCAGTCCTTGTTGGGAAATTGCTATCAAA
This sequence comes from Candidatus Iainarchaeum sp., assembly GCA_026414365.1. Taxonomy (GTDB): domain Archaea; phylum Iainarchaeota; class Iainarchaeia; order Iainarchaeales; family SKW153; genus SKW153. The sequence continues at coordinate 374,080 of JAOAJD010000001.1, forward strand.
TATGTCAACTCCTAAACAGATAGCTTCTAACAATTCTCTTGCTGAACCAACACCCATTAAATAGACGGGCCTATCCTCTGGAATAATTTGTTTACAAAACCTTATTATATCATACATTTCTTCCTTTTTCTCTCCTATAGATAATCCACCTATTGAAATTCCATTAAAATCCAAATCTAATAAACCTCTTATTGACTCCTTTCTAAGATCTTTGTAAATGCCTCCTTGGCATATTCCAAATAATAGCTGATCTCTATTTTTGTGATTTTTTTTGCATATCTCTGCCCATCTTTGCGTCCTCGCAACAGATATAGAATATATTTCTTTATTAAGCCCCATTTTCACAACGTCATCTAGACACATAGCAACATCGCTTTTAATTCGGTTTTGTATTTCTATTGCCTTTTTAGGAGTTAAAAAAAATTTACTATTATCAAAAGGATTTCTAAATAAGATACCCTCCTCATTTGTTTTTATATGCAAGTCTTCTTTAAGGATTTGAAAACCACCAGAATCAGTAAAAATTCCATATTTCCAATTGACAAAATTATGTATCCCTCCAAAGCTTTCAATGACTTCTAAAGATGGTTTCATAGATAGGATTAATGCATTAGTTATGAAACACTTATATCCAATTATCCCCAATTCTTCGTTGGTTATGTGTTTTACAGAACCTTTTGTAGCTACTGGCATAAAGAAAGGAGTTTCTAAGCTAACATGTTTTGTTTTTAATACCCCTATTCTAGCTTTTGTTTTTCTATCCTTCTCTAAAATTTTAAATGCCATATCATCATCCAATTTTTAAAGAAAATGGTATTATATTGATAAAAAACGTTTCTTCAAAAAACTTTTTGCCATTTCTAATAGATTTTTTCCTCTATTTGTAATTTTGTATATCTTTCTAAAACCCACTTGTCTTGATTCTACAAAGCCTCTAGACTCAAGTTTATATAAAATAATATATGTAGTTACTTCTCCTATTCCAAATCCAAATTTCTTCTCTATTTCTTTTCTAAGTGCATAAGCGTGCAATTCTTTTTTTGTTAGAATTGAAAGAATATATAGCCACAAAATTTCAATACCTGTTTTGTTTTTTAATCTTATAAATTCTTTTGTTTCTTCTAGTTTTTCAGTCTCTTCAGAATCTCTTTTTTTCATACCAATGCCCAATGCTTTTAATTTTTGGAATTAACCAGCGTTCAGTTTTAAACTGCTTACTAGAATAAAAATAAGCTTATTGCATAATTATTTAAAAATATTTTATATCTGTTAAATATTTTATATTTGTAAAATATTGTCCTATGTTTGATATTTTTACGAGGTGTTGGTTTGAGTAAAATAAAAGTTGCTATTGCAGGCGTAGGTAATTGTGCATCTTCTTTAGTACAAGGTGTTTTCTATTATAAACACATTACTGAAAGAGATTCTTTGGTTCCTGGACTAATGCATAATGTTTTTGGCGGATATAAAATCTCAGATATCAAATTTGTAGCAGCATTTGATGTTGACAAAAGGAAAGTTGGTAAAGATCTCAGTGAAGCAATATTCCAAAAACCAAATTGTACAAAAGTATTCCAAAAGAAAATACCTAAGTTAAATGTCGAAGTAAAAAAGGGCCCGGTTTTGGATGGTGTTGCAGATCATATGAAGGATTATCCTGAAGATAGGAGTTTTAGGGTAGATGAAAAACAAAAAGTAGTTGATGTTGTAAAGGAACTGAAAGAGTCAGGTGCGGATGTTTTAATTAATTATATGCCTGTTGGGGCTGAAGAGGCAACAAAATATTATGCAACTTGTGCTTTAGAGGCAGGATGTGCTTTTATTAACTGTATGCCTGTATTTATAGCTTCAGATTTTGCATGGGAAAAAAAATTTAGAGAGAAAAATTTGCCTGTGGTAGGTGACGATATAGCATCACAAATAGGGGCTACAATAACCCACAAGGCATTAACAAAACTATTTTCAGATAGAGGGGTAAAGATAGACAGAACTTATCAACTTAACACAGGTGGTAATACTGATTTTTTGAATATGTTAGAAAGATCGAGACTTAAGAGTAAAAAGATAAGTAAAACTGAAGCAGTACAACATATGCTTAATGAAAGATTAGATGATCAAAACATACATATAGGTCCAAGTGATTACGTACCATGGCAGAATGACAACAAAGTTTGTTTTATAAGAATTGAAGGAAGAAAGTTTGGAGATGTGCCAGTGATTTTAGATTTAAGGCTTAGTGTAGAAGATTCTCCTAATTCTGCAGGAGTAGTAATAGATGCTATAAGGGCAGCAAAATTAGCTTTAGATAGAGGAGTCGGAGGAGCATTAATTTCAGCCAGCGCTTATTTTATGAAACATCCTCCAATGCACTATTCTCCTGAAATAGCAAAACAGATGGTTGAAGAATTTATTAAAGGAAAAAGAGAAAGATAATCATGCTTTACGAAAAGAGAGAATTTTTTAATAAAATTTCTATAAAAGTTGGTTTGATTTTTTCTACAATTCCACTAACGCCAAATCAGTGGACTATCTTGAGTTTAATACCTGCTATACTATCTGCTTATTTCATAATATACAAGAAATATCTCTTCGCAATAGCTTTCTTTTTGATTGCTGCTTTTCTAGATTTTGTTGATGGTTCTGTTGCTAGGGTTTTGGGAAGAGAAACTAAATTTGGTGCTTATTTAGATACAATAGTAGATCGTTATGTCGAATTTATTATTATTTTTAGTTTTTTATTTGTTGATTTACCTGATTTTATTATTTCAAAGAATGCCTTGCTTTTTTTGTATCTTTTTGGTGCTTTTATGACAACATATGCAAAAGCAGCAGCAAAAGAGAAAGAACTAGTTAAAAATGAACTAAAAGGCGGTTTGTTAGAGAGAGCAGAAAGACTTTTTATTTTCTTTGTGGGTTTAATTTTATTACTTTTTGATAGTTTATATTTTGTTATATTGTTAGCAATCTTGGCTATTCTTTCAAATATAACTGCTCTACAAAGAATATTAAAAGCTAGACAATCTAAAATATAATGTTTAGGGGAAATTATTTATCTTTCTTCGTTTCAACTTCTAACATAGGATTTTTTGAATATATTTCATAACTAGCAAAATAGAAATTATCTATGTTAACATCACTCTCCAAACTTATATTTACCAATATCTCATTTTCTTTTTGTTTTACAATAATTAAGGGATTCAATAATATTTCTATTCTATCAGAAGTACAATCATTTCCTAAACAATTTATTACTACTTTGTTTTCTTGTTCTTTCTTTATATGAGCTTTAATTATATTATTACTTAAAAAGCATTTCTCACATTCTGAGCTATCTACTTCTAAATAAAAATAAAGATCTCTCTTTTGGGTGTTATAATCCTCTTGTGGGCAACCAGTATATTCTTGAAAAGTGCATTGGATGTTGTTAAAATCATGTCCTAAACCAGCAGGAATTTTTATCTTGACCCCAACTTTCTTAATTTTATCTTCGTTGCATTCTTCTAACCAAATTTTGTTTTCGTCCTCGATGAAAAAATTTGTGCATATAGGTTCTATTGTGAAGTATATTTTTTTGTCATTACCATTCCAATCAGCATTTTTTGGTACATTTATATCTATAATGTACCCTAAATAGTTAGATCCTTTCTCTAAAAAAATTTCATAACTATTAATTAAATCATAATAAGTTAAAATTCTGTTTTTGTTTATAGGTAGTTCAACATTTATATCAAAAATATTTTTATCAATATTAAAAGAAAAGGGCAATATTCTGTTATCTATTGCTGGGTTGTTATAATAAAAGTTATTAGAGATAGACCTTGTAATTTTAACACTGTTTTCTAATGCCTTTATTTTAGCTTTTGATTTTTCTAACAATATTCTGTTATAACTAGAAATTTCATAAACTTGCATAAGTAGAATTATGAATAGCATTACTATAACAGAAAATAAAAAACCTCTGTTATGTCTTTTTTTTAGCAAAGGCATTTCAATCAGCCCAGATATAATATTTTACTCTGTAAAAGTTTGTTTTTGGACTTCCATAACATTTAACTGCATCGTAGTTATGTAGAGGACATTCTTTAATGTTATTGTTTTCGTTAATTGTTGCATACAAAATACCCTCTCTTCTTATATTAATATTTTTAAATATTCTAAAACTTTCTTTACAAGTTATGTTTTTTTCTCCGCACAAGTTAGGGACAATTAACTCTTTAAGTATATTGCCATTTATGTCTTCAAATCTAACTTTTAAGTCAGTTTTATTTGTATCAAGATATCCTATATTAGCAACATTTATATCCAAATATACATCATTTGTTCCTGCAACATATCCGTTTATGATATCAACTTTTAAATCTCTATTTAATAACTTGATAGTTACGTTGGTGTCGATAGGAAGTTTGTAACTATTACCATAATAGTCTTCATATTCCAATACTGTGCCTCTCCCAGGTAAAAGTATATTTTTATCTATGCAGTTTTCTAGCACATCACAATCAAACTTAATTTTATAACTAGCTCTCCATACATTTCCCGGAGTTAATAAACCATTACTGTCAAAAATTATATTATTATCCTGAATTATTCCACCACCACTATTAACTACTGTTGCACCTTCTGGTATAGGAACTATTATCTTAGAAGTTGATGATATCTGTCTTATTTTCATAGCTATTAACCTATATATCTCTCTAAGCACATTCTCATCTGTAGCATAATAATATTCTCCACCTGTTATATTTGCAATATTCTTTAGTTCGTTTTCGTCTGCTTCATAACCAAACCCAACAGTGAAAATTACTATGTTATTATCTTTAGCTTGTTGTGCTGCTAATGCAGAACTCCTTCCAGCATTTGTTTTCCCATCTGACAACAACACTTCGAACCTGACAGAATTATTCCTTGAGTTATTAATTAGTTCTTGGTTGGCAGTATAAATCCCTTCTCCAGTTGCAGTGTTTCCATTTGCATTAAGGGAATCAATTTTTGTTTTTAATAAAGTTCTGTTATTAGTTAAAGGCTGGTCTAAAGTTGCAGAGCTAGAATAAGATGCTAAACCCATATAATCATTAGAAGTCCAGTTTGCATCATCAATAAAAGTTTTTGCAACTTCTTTAACTGCCTGTATTTTTGTCTTTGGGGTTACTATTGTTTTTACTTTAACTCTGTATGGTACTGGAGGATTATTATTCCAAAGATATACTTTCCAATTACCATTTTGTGATAAAGAACTAGGGATTGCTAGATAAATTGTTCTTTCATATATATTGTAACAACCACTTGAAGGATTTGTATAGTATCCGTATCTTGTACCATTTGGTGCTTCAACATACATTTTTATATTTTGCCAATCACTTCCTGCATCTGCATACCATTCTAACAGAACCTCAAATGCTTTCCTATTGGTTATGTTAAAGCTTAACACATTAACCCAGTTAGAATAATCATATTGCAAACACAATACATTTGGAATAATCCATCTCGAACAATATCTAGTGCCTCCACCAATATAGCCGTTAACATCTGCTATAACGTTTCCATCAACAACAGTACATTCGGCCATACTTCCACTTCTATCTATTACCAACATAAGGTCTATCATACTTCTCAGGTCTTCTCTAATTGATGCTGATAAATTCACAGTTAAATTATTGTCACAGCCTACGCTATCTTGTGGAATTGTGTTAACATTAAAATCAAGTCCGATTTCTTCAGGGTTAATTGGTTGAAAGTAGGCAATATTATTTTTTTTGAAATAGATAAGGTCGTGCTTATCATACTTATCTTTTTCTTCCTCTAAATTTAGAAATTCTAAGTTACAATCTCCTGGTGGTTGTTTTTTTATAACTATTGTTTCCCAACTCATCACTTTTTTATCTTCCGGGACTTCTTCTCCGTATCTAGCAACTATTTTGTTATCTATTGGAAAGCATGTTTCAAAATTTTTATCTTGTCTACAATCTTCATAATCTAAAGAATATTGTTCTATTTCTATCATAATCTTCACATTATTTTCAAAAACTTCTTTTATTTTGTTATAAACATTTGTGGCAGCTATAGTAACGCTATTTTCATCTAGTTCATTTTCAATATATCCACTATTTTCTAATAGCCTAATAAAATCTATTACTTTCTCTAGCTCTGAATCTTCATAAAATCTTCTTTCTGTTGAAGATAAAATCAATATTGCTGAACTAAATAAAATTACTGCAAATAGAGCATCTATAGAGAAAACAAAACCGTTTTCAAACTTTTTTTTTGTAAATAAATTAAGTTTTAATATTCTGCCCATAATATAAATTCACCTTCATATATATTCTTGTCATATTCTACAATTCTGACTTCTCTTACAACTACAGAATTTTCGTTTGGTCTCAGGCCTTTTGTTTTTCCACCTAACCTAAAATAAAACTCGTATCTTTGTATATCCATTATTTCCTTAATTCTATTATAATCCATGTCTAAAAACTTATTTAGTTTCTCTTCTGAGATTACTAAAGGATATTTTGCAATTCCTATTTCTTCTATATTATTTTCTTTATTTTGCCAATCTTCTGGTAATCCACCACTTTCGAATAAAATATCTGCCAATAGCTTTGCCCTTATCTTTATCTCTCTTAAATTGTTTCCATTAATTGTCTCAAAAATGTTTTCATTTATCTCAACTATAAAAAAAGAGAAGATAATAATGAATAGAGTAGTTGCCATAACTATGTCAAAAGCCACTACTTGAGCTTTATTGTTTTTCAAAATAAAAAGAGGCATTCACTTCACTTATCCTAATTTTTCCTTTTTCTAAATATACACTTTCAATATTCCCCAAATAACCACAATTTAGTTCTTCAATGTAAAGATAACCATCCACTGTTCTTATATCATAAGGAGTATTAATTGAAACACTCTGTTCATTCTCTAAATATCTCATAGTTTTAACTATGGTTATTATTTCATCACACATATTCTTTTTTCCGTAAAAATCTGCTATCTCAAGAATTTCTTGCTTCTTTAAATTAATCAAAAACAAAGAGCTTATAAAGATCAGGACTATTACAGATATTACAATAAAGATCTCTGTTGTAATCTGACCTTTCTTCAATCACTCACCCAACTTAAAACAATATCATTTTCATCAGCAAAAACCTTTATCCTATTTTTGCCCTCTTTGGGTGTTAGCTGTAAATTTCTAAATTTTACACTCGCATATTCTATATAATCATTATAACTATCACCATATTTTAGTTTGACAATAATATAATTGTTTTTGGTTTCAAACAACATAACATCTTTTGGCATATCTACATATACTATTGCTTGGCTACCATAACCATTAGAGGCAACATTTTCGGCTATTGATACAATCTTATTCAGAGAATTTCTTATTTTATACTCGTTTATTGTGTCATTTATATATGTCATAGAGTAACCAAAGAAGATTCCAACTATAACTAAAAGGAAACCAAATAGAATAAAATATTCCGTAGCCATTTGGCCAAAGCTATTTGTATAACTTCCATTATTAGGTCTTTTTTCTCTCATTCAATAGTTTTTTGAATTTTCCTTATATATAATAATATGTGAGATGGTAAAGAAAGTGGAAAGATTTAATAAAGATAATAAAGGCAAAGAACAGATAAAGTTAGATAAGACTACAGCAGAGCAAGAGATAGTTAGAACAATCGAGTCTCTTACTTCTTCTTTAAATTCAGTGGGCGATGAGAGAACAAAAAGGGAACTTTTAGCACAGATAGATGATTTAAAAGATCAACTTTTGGCTTTGAGAGGACCATCTTATAAGGAGCTTTTAGAAGAAAACCAAAAGTTAAAACAACAATTAGTTGAAAAGGAGAAAATAATAAGTGGAATTATCGAGCAATGCAAAGTTTCCGACTTATCTATGCTTTTAGATTATGAAAAAGAGAAAGAATTAAAGTTAAAATTTTATAAATTTTTACTTAGAAAATACTCAAAAGTAATAAATGAGGTTGAGGTAAAAACAGTTGGTGAGTTAAAATCACTAATAAACGATGATGACTTTACAGTTCAGTCTATTGTACAACAATATAAACCATCCGATTACTCTTTCCCAGAAAAATATCTGGATACTTTGTCTAAAATATATTCATTTATTGTAGAAAATGTTGATTATCTGCCTTTAGATGAAGATCTAAAGATAAATTTTTGGATGAGTCCAAAAGAAATATTAAGTGAGAGAATATCTGATGATGAAGATTTGGCCATTTTGCTATGTTCTTTTGCGTATTCCCTTGGCGATCACAAGGCAGAAGTAGTTGTTGCGGAATTAGAAAATTTAAAGACGCATGCTTTTGTTATGACTATTATTGGAGAAAATATATTAATATTAGATCCTTGTCAAAAAGCAGATTTTAAACAATATTTCGGCAAAAGAGAAAACGTTTTATCAGATTACAATTTTGGCGGTGCAAAAATAAAGAGATTCTTGTACAAATTTAACAGATTTTCTTATGAGCAATTTATAGAGTAACTTTTTATACAAATTTTTCACATATTAAAATTTTTAGATATTAAAAAAAAATTAAGGTCTACTCTTCTAATTTAACTTCTCTTTTCTCTACTTCAAAACCGTTTTCAAATTTACTTAAGAATTTCTCAATTTGATTTTTGTGCAATAAAATATTTTTTGTGCCTATCTCGGTTATTACACTATTTGATTGTGCGGTGCCCCAACACATTGCATCTTCTATAGTTTTTCCATATATCAATGCGGCAGTAAATGCAGAATTGAAAGCATCCCCACAACCTGTACTATCTACAACATTCACAGGCAAAACATTTTTATAGTAAATATATCTGCCATCATAAGAGTATGCGCCATATGCGCCTGCAGTAATAACTACTATTTTGCTGTATTTTTGTAATTCTATTAAATTTCTTTCTATATTTGCTTTACCTGTTATGCTCAATGCTTCACTTTCATTCAAAAATAGTATGTCAGTATTTCTAAAAGTTTTTTCTAAATTCTTTAATCCATAACTAAGTTCTATTTTTCCTGGATTTAGTGCAACATTCATCTTTTTTTCTTTAGCAAAACTACAAATTTTTTCTGTTATTCTATAGTCTTTATGTAAAGAAGATACATATAACCATTTTGCTTTAAGTTTTTCCCAAGGTATGTTTTTTTCTTCTATGCTTGCGGTTGCTCCTTTATATGTTAATATAACTCTATCCCTACCAAATCCAGTTAATATCACGGAGTATGCTGTGTTAGTATTTGATTTAATTATAAGGCTAGTAGCAACTTTTTCTGTTTCAAATTCATCTACTATTGCTTTGGCAGCTGGGTCATTGCCTAAAGCGCAAACTACTGCCGTTTTTAGTCCAAGTCTTGAAAAACTTACTGCACAATTACTTGCTCCTCCTCCTGTATGGTAACTCACTCCCTCTATTTCTATTTTCTGTCCAGGAATAAAGCAAATATCTTTATTAGCGTATTCTTTAGATATCTTTACAAAAACATCTTGAGTGGCGTTTCCTATACAAATCACATCATACATCTTTATCACTTCAGCTTTTTGTTTTTTCTAGAGAAGAAAGCTTTTCTTTTATTTCTTTTAACCTTTTCTCGTGTTTTGCAATCTCATTTTCGTATGTTTTTCTGTCAATAGATGCTTCTTTAAAATATTGGTTTTGGATTGTTTTGATTATTTCTAAAGTTCTTTCTTCTTCTTCTCTCAAAGCCTCGATAGCAAATTTTTTTCTTATAAATAAATAAAATTCAAATAAAATAATAGCTAGTGCAATAAAAATTAGCAAAGCTGGAAGCCAATATTTTTTTAAATAATAATTTATCGAATAACCAAATATTATAACATCTTTTTTTACATGGCCTTTATTACCAAAGTTATCTGTTGCAGTTATCTCTATAGTTATTTCTCCAATATCCTCCTCTGAAGTTAAAATTTCTTTATGATAGTTACCTCTGCCGATCTCTTCTAATAAATAACCTTTGTCTTTTATTTTCGCAATAACTTCAGCTCTTGTTACATAAACTTTCTCATATTGACTATCATAACTTAAAATTACATAAATGTTTAATTTATCCCCACTTCTGTAAATTTCTTTTGGTTCTGCAACTTCAATGTTTATTTTTGCTTCTTTTACATTTAAATCAAGTTTAGAATAGCCCTCATAAATGTTTTTATTTTCATCTTTCATCGCTTTTATCGAAATAATGTTTGTTCCTAACTTTGCACTGTAATCTATAAAAATTTCTGTGCTATAACTCCCATTTTCATCTTTTTTTATTTCTTGTCTTTTGTCAAAAGCTTCTACCCAAATATTTGCATCTACTTTGTTTCCTAGGTCATCAAATATATTAACATCAACTTTTACTTTGTCTCCTCTTTTAACTTCTTTTTTATCAATGCTAGCTGCAACGTTCAAAGTTATTATGTTTTCTTGTTTTGTTACGTTAATTCTTTTTTCTAGATAACCAAAGTTCTCATACTCATCTTCAGCTTTTACTACTATTATCCAGATCCCATTATTATCTATAGTAGAGGTTTTACACATTGTAAAAAAATTTCCGTTTTGGGTATTTATGTCATTATTGCAAACTAATTTGTTTTGTCCATCATAAATTTCTACTTTTATTGGGTTGTTCAAACGTTCACTTTTTCTCATCAAAATTCCACTGATTTTAATTTCATCCCCTAGCTTATAATTTTGTTTGTCTGTAAAAAAATCTATTCTTAATTTTGGCTCTATTAGAAGTTTTCTTAAAAAAGTTCTTTCAGCACCCTTCACATTCAAGTCAAACTTAACAAAATATTCTTTTGTATTATCCAAACTACCTAAGTTTTTTTCAATCTCAAAGTGATTTGCATATATATTATCGTTTGGTAGATCATCTGCGTGTTTACCATCGTTATATAATAAAAATCTTGCTATTTCAGTTATCTTTTTTGAAAAAGAGTAGACGGAAACATTTATTTTAGCATCATTGATGTCAATTCCATCTGCGCTAACCTTTGCTTTTATTAAAACTTTTTCTCCTCTAACACGAGTTTCGTTGTCGTTATAGTTGATAAGTTCAAAGTTGATTTTTTTTGGTTTGCAGTCTTTTGCACAATTGTTAAAATCTTCATTTGTTTCACAAATTCCATTCCCGCAACAAAAAAGTTTTATTGTTTGTGAACACGTTCCTTCTACACAATTGTTTTCTATACAACCTCCCAAATCTTTATAACAACTCCCACAATCTTCCGGGCAGCTACAAGTGTTTTCTTCTTTATTCTCTTCACAAACATTATTACCACAAGAGACCAAATTTTTACATACTGCACTACATCTTCCACCACCAACACATACATCTTTTGTTAGTGTATTTTTGTCATCACAGTCTTTATTAGTTATACATTGTGGGTTGCAACTAATGCTAATACAATTAGCATCGCAAGTACCAGCATTTATACAACTTTCTATTGTAAGAGGATTATTATCAATACACTCAGCATCTGAATAACACTTTGGTTCGCATAGCTGAAAAATACACTTTGAGTCACATTTTCCTGCATTAAAGCAAAAATCTTTGGTTATATGTAAAAAATCATTACATTCGCTATCTTTGAAGCACTCTATATTACAGTCTATATTATTGTCAATTATTTGACTCTGCGGAAGATTAAAAGGAAAATCAGCAAAATAAAATTCTATTAAAAAACAGACGATAATAAAAGTTAACACAATAAACTTTTTAGAGTTGTTTTTTTTACTTTTCTTTTTTATTTTATTCATAAAGACCTTTTTTGGTTAGTTACTATTTTCCTATATCGCAAAAATTGTTTTTTATATAAAAATATTAAATCATACCCCTGTTTGTTTAAACATATTATTATTTTACCCGATATATATTTGATACTTTTTGTATTTCAAAATCAAGTCTCTCAAAAATCAATTTTTTACAAAGACTCTACTTGGATGATCTAAAAATAAAAAGGAAAGATATTAATATATTGTATTAAGTACAATTATATTGTAGGATTAGTATTAAACTAAAATTATTTATAGTGTTTCTTATGAGAGTATTTGCAATTAAAATAAACCCTAAAATCTTTTTTGTAATTTTTTCTATTTTGTTGTTAGCCAATTCTCTTTATTCAACAAAACCAGTTTTAGTTGAAGCAAGAGATTGTTTTGTTAATAAACAAGGTTGTAGGGACCAATTTGGAACATATTATGCAACTAAAGTTGATAGAAATACGCCTCTTTACATAATTACGCATTCTTATGATGAAGATAGAGATCCATTGAGATTGCATGTTTGTAAAACAAATCAACCACCAACAAATCCCGAAGATCCGAATGGTTGTCCAGGTGGGACATGGTGTAGTAATATTCAAACAGTTTATGAGGCTAATGTTTCTTGTAGTTTCAATAGTCCTACAGAAATAGGCGATTATAATGCTTATATCTTCTTATTTGATGCTGGCTCATCAGGAGATAACTATGCAGAATTCTCTACTGTTGATAGTTTTAAAGTTGGTTTGCCTATCTTTTTATATGCAGATATTAATGCATATGTTCCTTTAAACTCTCATAGACAAGAGATTTATCTAAGATGGACAGATGTTAATGCAGATTCTTATAAACTATACTCTAGTAGTGATTGTTACAACTATTACCTTCTAAAAGAACTTCCATCTAATGTTACTAACTTATTTACAATATTAACAGATAATTTTTACTGTTTTAAATTAAGTGCAGTTTATAATGGTACAGAGATAGGTTTTGATGATATGGATACAAAATTGTTTGGAATACCTATTTCAGTAAGAGATACTTACAAACCAACACATTTATATTCCTTTGAAACTTCCACTGTTGATAACAACTCCATAAAATTTAATATCTTAAAAGGTAAAGATTATTCAACTTATTATCCTCATTTAGATAATTCACAAGGATCTGTTTTTGGTTGGCTACTAGGAAATAGTTTTATCCCTGAGTATGTTATTCTAGATTTACCTTTCAACATTGATATTTCAAGATACTCCTATGATATTAGTGGGAGAGGTCATAATGGAACATTTGAAAATGGTGCCCATATTAGTGCAGCAGGAGAAGAGGGACTTATTATAGGTCCAGCTCTATTTTTAGATGGGGATAGTGCAAACGTTAATCTAGGAAATATCTCTGATTTTAATTTTAGTCTTTATGACCCTTTTACTATTTCTTTTTGGTATAAAGGGACTAATGATGGAAATGTTACAATATTATCTAAGATGGATGCTCAAAATGATTGGAAAGGTTATAGAGTTCTTCTTATTGATGGTAAGGTTGCATTGCAGATAGTTAAAAGCATGAGTAATAATGAAGTTGCAACTATTGTAACAAATAACTCAATAAATGATAATAATTGGCATTTTGTAGTTGTTAGTTATGATGGTAGATCATATAGTTTTGCAGATGCAATAGGGAGAATATTTTTTAGTTCAACTATTGTAGGCAAGCAGTATGCAAAAATTTATGTTGATGGAAAACAACAAGATCTAGAAGAATTATCTACATTTTCGCCTGGTAGAGGAAATTACACTTCCATAATAAATAATGCTCCTGTGAGAATAGGAGCCACTACAAATGGGAACAATGTAATAGATGTAGCAAGTAATGCTTTAATTGATGAATTAAAAGTTTATAAAATTGTTTTAAGTGAGCGTAATATAAGAAATCTTGCTCTACAAGGAACATTAATCGCATATTGGAATTTTGAAAATTCAGTAATTTTTGATAATAACAGTTTAATTCAAGATCTTTCTTATAATGTAAATCATATAAAGTTATCTAATAAAAATGCTGCTTCTTTATTATCTGGGGATGTTATAGGAAATTATTTAAGCTTAAATTCAACGCCTTCTAAGGTTTATGTTGAGACAAGAAGTGCAAATCTTAATAGAAGAGACTTTACTTTGGCTGGTTGGTTTTATATCTATGATACTAATAAAACATTGAATTTATTCTGGAATGCAAGAACAGACAATAATAAAGAGGGTTGGGCATTATCACTTAATTCTCAAAATTGCGGCCAAGGTAAATTGTGTTTGATGATTGCAGATGAAGACGAAGTAAGTTACTTAAGTAAAAATGTTAGTTTAATTAACAATGGTTGGAATTTTATAGCAGTAACTTATAGTAATGGAATAAGGGAAGCTAAATTTTATGCTAATGGCTTATACTTAGGTAACGCATATTCTCAAAATCAATTAGTTGTTTCAAAAAATGCAGAAACTTTGCTTAGGTTTGAGAATAATACAGAACCTATAGGTTTTGATGAATTAATAATTCATGCCATACCTATTGATGAACTTGATATAAATAGGTTATATTGGATTGGACAACAATACTTAGCAATTTACAAATCAACTGAAATAGATGGAATTTATGAACCTTTAGGAGGAATGTATGAAAATTTCGATGATATTGATATTAATGATTGGATTCTTGGTGGTATTTGTGATGTTAACGCTAGAAATGGCAAAGGAGTAGTTACAAATTGTAGTAGTGTTGAGGGAGGTGAAGGACCTATAAGTTTTAATAGTGCAGCTATCTATAAAAACTCACTTTCTGGGTCTTTCCTAATAGAAGCAGATTTTAGTTTTGTTGATGATATTAATGTTTCTGCAGCTATTGTTTTGTTTAACCCACAGATAGATGGAGAGATGGTACTTTTAGGTTTGGGCCAATATCAGAATGATAATGATGAATATCCGAACGAATTTTATTTAAGTACTGTAAATTTAAAAGAGCTTGCTCAAACTAATGATTACACAAAGGCATTAAGATTCTCTTTTATTCCAAATCCTAATAAAACTAATAAACTTAAAATATTTGTAAGGCCTGATAATACCATTGCTTATTATATCAACAACTTTTTATATTGGGATTCAAGACACCAGCTAACTCAACCATTATCATTTGCTTTAGCTTTTGATTGTAAGAGCCTTCATCAAGATTGTGTCTATTTTGACAATGTAAAAGTTACAAAACTTTATACTTATAATGAGTGGAAAGATATTATTGATAATGAAGTTGATAAGAATGCTCCTTTGGCTCCTACAAGTTTATCTGTGTTGAATAAAACGAAAAATTCTTGTACTATAAGATGGAATGCTTCACAAGATGTAAAGTCAACGAGTTTTTATTATGCCAAAGTCTATGACTATTTTGGCAACTATAGTAATTATTTGCGAGATGGTAGCTTTGAAGATTGGCTTCCTTATGTTAGTGAAGATTGTGGAACAGACGAAAATTGTTATCAATATGGTAGTTGGTCTCAAATTTCAAACTCAGGCTTATATACATTAGCAGAACCAAGCAAAGATAGTCTTTATGGTTATTCAGTTAAACTAAAGACTAGAAATCCCCCTAGTAATGATTATCTTGTGAGCTATAATACAACTTGCGATACTTGTCTTAAAGACCAAACTGTATTAGTATCTTTTTGGCATAAGAAATATGATTATTCTACAGATGCATTAGCCCAAATTCTTAATATAACTCCTAATTATAATACAGACTCTGCATATTTAGGAAGAGTAACAACTTCAGATGATTGGGAGTATAAACAGTTTTTCTATCATATTTTACCAAACATTAATTACATTCATACAAAATTATACCCAGATATTACAACAAATGAAAAAGGAACTTTGTTTGATGAATTAAGTATTGATTTATTAAAATCAGTTTCAATTGGCGATGTAAAAGATTACTATATTTATAATGTTGATGCAGGTTCTGGAAATTGGGTAAATGCAAATTGTTCTAACGGACTTTGTAGTTATACTATCACAGGACTTCTAGCAGGAACTACTTATAATTTTAGGGTTATGGCCAGAGATTATGCCAATAATGGAAGTTCTTTTAGTAATACTGTGAGTTGTACTACTGATAAGGATCAAGATGATAAAAGAGATTGTTCAAGTTGTTCTCAGTTAAGAGGATTTGTTTGTGGTAGTGATGAAGTTTGTTTAGGAAGTAGATTGAGTAGTTGTAATGCTAATGAAACTTGTTGTGCAGTAAGATGTACAAAAAAAGCAGATTTGACAGTTTCTGTAGTAGCACCAAAAAGAATAATGCCGGAATCAAACTTTTCAATAAATGTAAACTATCAAAATATTGGCGGTATAGATGCTAATAATTTCAAGATTGTGTTATTAAGTAGAATAGGTAATAACAGTAAAATAATTGCTGAAAAGATTGTCAGTCTGCCTGCTAACGATGCAAATACAGTAAGGTTTAGTTTTTATTATACTTTATCAGATACAGATATGTTACAATGGGCAGGTTCAGATGTTACTTTTATAGCGATGGTGGATTACACCAATATAATTAATGAATATAATGAAAATAATAATTCAGATTCTCTCGTTATTTCTTTCGGTATGCCAGAAATGTGTAACAATTTTAGAGATGATGATTTTGATGGTTTAATAGATGAGAATTGTGGTCTACCTAATTTATATGTAAAATCGATAGAGATGGGTAAAGCGAAGTTTTCAGGGAGTGAGCTAATTAGTGTTGATTTTAATGTTGTTATAGGATCTGAATATTCCTTTTCAGAAGACTTTTATGTTTCTTTCTACAAAGATAATCTAAACAATGATCCTGTAACTGTTAGTTTCATTGATTATGTAGCCAAAGATGGTCAAACTAAATTAATGTTTGTTTGGCAGAATAATAATGCAACTGTCTTTAAGTTGCAAGGTAATGAAAATCCTGTTGTTAGGTTTTATGTTTATATTGACTCAAGAAATAACGTTTATGAGACAAACGAAAGTGATAATATAAAAAGAATAGATGTAGTTCCAACATTAGCAGATTTAACTATTGAAAACATTTCTTTTAATAAAATTATATTCTTTAAAGAGCCTCTCGAAATAAACTTTGATCTGTCCAACATAGGTAGTTCAGATGCAGAGAATGTTTTAGTTGGATTATATATTAACAATGACTTAAAGGAAACAAAGAGAATATCCTTAATTAAGGCCGATGAAAAAATAAATGTCGGCTTTTTAGTGACAGGTTTGGCATTGGGCGATTATAATATAGAAATAATTGTTGATCTAGATAATAAGATAGAGGAAATTAATGAAAATAACAATAACTACAAATCGATTGTTTCTGTTTTGTCCTCAATAGATGAAGTAATTACATATAATAGATTCTTGCAAAGAGAGCCTTTGTTTGTCGGAGTATGGGACAGTCCAGAAACCTCAGACAATTATGCATTCACTTCTGGTCAGCGTAGTTTGAACATTCTAGAGCAAATAAAAGTAGAGGGCTTATCACGCTATGATTTTCTAATAAGCAAATTATATTCAGATCTTGTAGATATGACGAAGAAATATTCTATAACAGCATTCAGGAATAATAATTTAATGTCTTCAAAAGAATTTTCTCTAGTTAATAGAAATCAAGTAAATGCGTTCAAAGAGGCAGATGCTCTAACAGTTCGATGGTGGCTTGATCCTGACTATCTCAAAGTGATGCATTACGCAAGAATCTCGTCTTTAGAATATACTTTTTGGCAGATTAAGAGTGGTGACTAAAAATGAAAAGACTCTTCAATTTTTTTAATTTATTTTTATTTTCTATTTTAGCTTTTCCATTTTTTTATTCAGAAGAATGTTTCGTTAGCTTAGCTCTAAGCAATGATAATTCAATATATGTTAGCTCTTTAAGGGATGATGATGGATCTATCCAATATCTAGATGTTTATGTAATTAAGTCAGATGAAGTTGTTAGATATTCGTTTAATAATGTCAGCGATGGTTATATTCTCATAAATAATATCTCACCATCAGCAGAATTTTCATACTCATACAACGACTATGATGGCTATATGAAATGTGTAGGAGCCTTTAATACAATAAGAAGGCCAACAAGTACTTTAGTAAAGCCAATATTTATATATGGAGCTAAAATAAAGCCCATCTTAGCTTTAGATAATATTAGTTTATTTTTAGAAATTAGTGTAGATGTAAATTCAGATCACGATATAAAAGAAGTTTATTTAGATTATGCTGTTGACAATTCTGAAATAAAAAGAATATTTTTAGATAAACAAGGTTCTAAATATAAAAAAATAATAGGTCCTTTTGTTCAAAGAGTATCTTTAACTAAATTAAAAGTTTATGCAAGAGATGTCTTTGGTGAAATTCAATCAAAAATTCTACTAAAACACAATTTCGAAGTGATAACTACTCAAAATCCTCTCTGCGATAAAAATGCAAATTTATATCCTAGCGAAAAGTTGTTACACATAAATGATCAATTGATTAACAAATTTGCCAATTTTGCACCTCCAGTTGCAGCTATTTCTTTAGTTTATTATGAAGGCAAAATAATAGTTAAAGATCTTTACGACGATGATGGATCTATTGAAAGTTTGATAATACATATAATAAAAGACTCTGATATAAATTATGAATTTAGTCGTGTCACAAAAGGTCAAATCTTAAATATATCTATACCCGAAGATTCTATTGTTTATTATAATTATGCAGACTATGATGGTGCGACTCACGGTTTTGGTCTGTTCCAAAAAATAAGTGATGGCAAAATAGTATTACCTTCGGAACAAATTAATCTTATTGAAAGCATATCTCTACAAGCCATACCTGATAGTACCTATAATTCATTTAAAATAAAAATCACAGTAAAACCATTTAAGGATGTAAGCGTAAAAGAGGTAAACTTATTCTATAAATTTAATGAAGAAGAAGATAGTGAGAAACTGACTCTAAGCAAAACTATTATCGGAGATGAGTATTATGGCTATATTGAGAATCTTAGCGGTGAGATAAAACTGTATGGTTATGTTTCTGCAATGGACAATTCATATAGGTTTGATAGTAAGAACATAGGAGTGAATTGGTATAAGTTAGTATTACCTGAAGATGTAGCATGTAAACCTCTATGCGAAGATGAAAATTGTCTGTTGCCAGAACTTTTCTTTAGGACACATGGAATACCAGAGTTTGTGATGATCCAAGATCCAATCTTAATAAAACCAGTAATAAAGAATTCGGGAGTAAAGAGCGCAGGTAAATTTTTGTTAGATGTCTATATTGATGATAAACTTGTTGCAAAAAAAGTAGTTACTAGTTTGGAAGTCGGAGAATCTACTGAACTCCTTTTTAGCTTTGATTCTAATAAAATGCTTGGTGTTCATAAAGCAAAAATAATTATAGACTCTAATAACGAAGTTAATGAAATAAACGAATCTAACAACATAGTAGAAAAAGAGTTTTTTGTTGGATTAAATACATTTAATGTAAATCTTAACTATAATAATACAAATTTGTTATATGATGATAGACAAATTTTGGTTTTGGATAGGTTCAATAAAATAGTAAAAGATGCAAAAGTTGTAGTTGATACACCTTCAGGAAAAAGACTAGAGATATTTACGGATGAGAGAGGTATAGTATCCCTTTTCCTTGATTCATCTGGAGATTACAATGTTACCATATCTAAAGAAAACTTTGAGACTTTTAATGGAATATTTTCAATACCAAAAATAGTTTCTAGTTTTAAGGCTAGATTGGTATCTGGAGAAGAACAGAGAATAAGGATCTATTCTGAAGACAACACCCCTGTTAAAGATGCTTTGATAAAAGTAAAAACGCCAGATGGAGAAGAGATGCTTTATTATACCGATAGTAACGGATATATACTTTTAAAAGCAGCAGCAACGGGTACATATAATTTTTCAGTGTTCAGAAGGGAAAGATTTATCACTGAAAACAAATTTATAACAGTTGGTATTGTAGAAGTAACTATAAGTTTTGGGCAAAATGTACTTTCTACTTTACTAGGTGAGGAAATTTTAATGAGGTCTGATCTTTTTATTTTACTCATAGTTCTCTCTGCACTAGGAGCATTTGTTGCATACGCAAAGAGCAAAATTTTATTTAAAGAGCCGACATCCACTAGAGAGAAAAATCTCTATTATTATTCTAGGATATTGTTATCAATATGTTTATTCTTTTTACCTCTACAGTTGACAAAATATCTTGGCTTTGCAACAGGAATCGCTTTTGTAATTTTAGAGATAATGTTTTGGCTTATTTTAGATTATTTAAAGCAGAAGTATCTTAACCAAAAGGAGCAAATCAAAGTATAAACTATTTTATTTCTTCGTTCGATTTAGATAAATGAAAGAAGTTTTTACTTTGTATCTCTACTAAATTCTTTTTTAAAATCAAATTTATTAATGATCTATTTTAACCATCTAACCTTTAAAAAATGGGTTGCACAACTTATGCAAGGATCGTATGCTCTTATTAGTTTTTCTATTTCGAGCTCCAATTTTGTTTTTTCTAGTTGGATGTTTGTTTGTATAAACTCTTTGATGTCTTTCTCTATAGTTACTGCGTTTTGGGCAGTAGGTACTATTATATTGCAGCTTTTTATTTTTCCTTCCGGAGTTAGCTCATAGCCATGAAACAATGTTCCTCTTGGTGCCTCACTCACTCCGACACACTCTCTATTTTTTACTTTTTTTAGTTTGGGTAAATTTTCTTTTCTAATTTTTAGATTGTTGATTATTTCTATAGTATGATCAATACAATGATAGATTTCTATAGCTTGGGCTAAATTATTTAAAAACATATTATTTTTTGAAAAATCTAATTTTAAATCATCTATTATTTTTTTTGTATCTTTTGTCAAAGAGTCTTTGTTTAATTTTATTCTTGATAATGAGCCAACCATATATTCTTTGCCGCCAAATCTAGCATATTTTGCCATAGAATAAGGTACGACAAATTCACTAACATATTTTAAAAACTCATTTTCGTTTATGCATATCCCTGACATAGAAGTTATTTTTCCTTCTAAGAAATTATAATCGTTGTTCGTTAAAGCCACAAAATCTTTAGGTCTTTCAAAACTCTCTTTAAATGAGTTAAAAAGTCTTATAGTTTCGTAAGCGTCTTTTTTTAGCTCTTCACACGTTTTTTTTATATCTTCTAGATCTTCTGCTTTTGGCAGATATTTAAATCCTCCAGCATAAACATTTATACTATGATGGCTTCTTCCACCAAAAACATTTAGCATTTTAGAACCTAAATCTTTTATTCTTAAAGCAGTATGGATATATTCATGTTCGTTTTCATCAAATTCTAATATGCTTTCTTTTTTTAGGTAATCTGGGAGAGCTAAAAAGTAAAGATGTAATATGTGGCTTTTTATTACTTCTCCATTAATAAAAAGATTTCTTAAAGCAACAGTCTGTTCTGATAGTTCTAAATTATATGCATGTTCTATAGCTTCTACAGTTGTTATTAAATGGGAAGCACTACAAAAACCGCATATCCTTGACACTAACAATGGTGCCTCCTTTATATGTTTACCTCTCACAATCTTTTCAAAAAATCTTTTATTTTCACTTATCTTGAATTTAACATCTCTAACTTGGCCATCCTCAACTTTTACATATAAGTGTGCATGTCCTTCTATTTTTGTTATATTTTTCAAATCAATTTCTAGATTATGCATAAAGATCCTGCCTAAGTTGTTCTTTTACTTTTATTAACTTCTTTATTTCTCTAACGCCTCTAACATTATTGTATTGTTGGAATAATTCATTTATTTCTTTATCGCTAAGTTTACATCTGTCTTTTAGCACATTTCTTAAAGAATCGACATTACTATTTCTTATTACACCTCTGCATGCAGCACAGTAACTTCCTTTTGTTACACATATTGCTTTGCAGCCACCATAAGCTACAGGCCCCAAACAAGGAATTCCTTTTATTAACAAACAACTATTCTCATTCTCTTTGCATTCTTTACAAACTGCCACATCATACCTCCTAGGAATTTGATTGTTTATAATAAGCTTAATTATTCTGTAAAAATCATCTGCATCAATAGGGCAACCTCTAGCATAGTAATCTACTTTTACTATCTCATCTAAAGCCTTCACTTTTTCGAATGCTTCTGTTTGGGCTTCTTTAATAATCTTTTTCTTTAACCTGTCGCTAAAAAAGTTTCTCAAGGCTTGAACACAACCAGAACCAGCACAGGTTCCTAAAGATATTAGTATCTTACTTCTTTCTCTAATTTTAACTAATTCTTCTGCTTCTTTCTTGGACATTATACTTCCTTCTACAATAGCAATATCTAAGTTAACCTCTGGATTTTTTTCTTTAATTAATCTAGAGTTTACAATATCAACGTAGTTTAGCATTTTGGTAAACTCTTCGCTATTCTCAAAAATAGTTAATTCACAACCTTCACAAGAAGTGAATGAAAAAATACCTATTTTTAGTTTTTCTTTCATGCTTCCGCCTTCATCTCTAAAACTTCATTAAGAGTAAACACAGGTCCTTCTATACAAGCATATTTTGTACTAATGTTACAATGCATACATTTACCAAATCCACAAAACATCAATCTTTCTAAAGATACAAAAATATCGTCTTGATTTACCCCCAAACTAATTAATTTCTTAGCACAATTTTCTATCATCTTTTCTGGACCACACAAAGCAACTGTTGTCTTTTTGTAATCTAAATCTGTTTTGTCTAAATAATCTGTGACAAGTCCGTGGCATATTAGTTCATCTTCGCATTTTTCGTCAGTAGTTAATACTATATTTATTTTTCCGCTTTCTTTCCATTTGTTTATTTCTCTTGTATAACAAAAAGAGTTTTTATTTTTAGTTCCATAAATCAACCATATTTTCCCAAAAGATTCTCTTTCATCTAATAAAGCGTTAACTAAACATCTTAGAGGGGCTATTCCAGTACCTCCTGCAACTATTAATATATCTTTACCTTTCATCCTCATATATGGAAAGGCTCTCCCAAAAGGTCCTCTTATACCAACAATATCCCCTATTTTTAGGTTATGCATCGCACTACTTGTGTTACCTACTTTTGCAACACTAACCTCAAAAAATCTTTTTTCATGGTGGCTTGAAGATATACCTAAAGGGATCTCTCCATAGCCAAAAATACTTACCATCACAAATTTACCAGGAAAAAAGAAAAACTTTTTTTTTGCTTCATCATCTATTAACTCTAATCTGAATGTTTTGATATTGTTTGTCTCATCGATTATTTCAATTACTCTTGCTTTTGTTGGCAACATCTTATTTTCCATCATATCCCCTTATTTTTTTTATAATTTCAACTATGTTTATTTTTACAGGGCACACATCTATGCATCTTCCGCAACCAACGCATTTTATCATTTTATTTCTCACTAAAGAATAATAAAAATTATGGCAAACAAACTGTCTTAACTTTGCTTTATTGCTTTTCCTAAATACAAAATCTCTTGAAATTCTACTAAATCTATCTAAAAAGCATGAATCTAAACATTTCAATCTTCTTGACTTTTTGTCATCAAAACCTAACTCATCTTTGACATAGAAACAATAACAACTTGGACAAACTTGTGTGCAAGAAGTACAATTTAAACATCTTTCTGCTTCCTCTTGCCAAACTTTGCTTTCGAAATTTTTCTCTAACAATTCCTCTATTTTTTCAACATTTATTTTATTTTTACACTCGAAGCTTATTTGTTTTGGTTCTTTATCTGTCTTTTCTAAGATTTTTCTTATTCCATCTTTTTCTAATAAATTCTTTCCAATATTACTACCCTCTCTCACTAAAAAACCTTCTTTTATTTTTGTAAGACATATATCGTATCCTTTTGCTATGTTTGTTCCTAAATAGCTACAAAAACAACTTTTATTACATGCTTCCAAGCAATCAATAGCTATTAATATAGTATTTTTTCTTCTTGCTTCATAATTTTTGTCTGGGTACATATATTTTATTAAAACCTCATCCAAAAAAAGTAGAGCATTTAAGTCACATGGTCTTATACCAAAAATAATTCTCTTTTCGTTATTTAGAACTTCTTTTATTATAACTTCATTCTCTGATTTTTCAAAATTGGCAATTTCTTCAATCTCTGGCAAGAAATATTTCTTTGGTGAAAAGTCTGTTCTTCCTTCAATTATTATCTCTTTATCTTTGTTTTTTTCATATTCATCATAATAAATAGTCCCGTCATCTTTTTGTATAGGTACAATAACCTTCAGCTTAGCTTCATTTTGTGATAAAGCATCTATAAAGTTTCTCAGATTTTGTTTTTTTAGTAGGAACATAAAGTATCACAAGTGTCATAAAAAATAACCAAATTATACTAGTTATTATATTAATAAAAATATAAATAAACAAAAATAAAAAAATTTATAAATAGGAAAAGTAGTATTTAGATTATAATAACTAAAAATTTATTTTAATTTTTTAAGAGATTTAAAAAAATAAAGGTATATTTATGCTATTAATAGAAAAAGAGTCGAAAAAAAAACAGTTTGTTTTTTTAGTGTTAATTTTATTTGTTCTTTTTATTAGCATTTTTGTTTCTTCTTTTGTTCCGCCAAACACGCCTAATCCCGGTCATGTGTTAGGTTATTTAGATAAAGGTGTTGTTTATATCAAAGTGGGCGGAGGAAACATTTTGGTTTTAGATAAAGGCGATGATAATTCTTCATACTTGGGAGTATTAACAAAAATAAGCGATGATAAATATTCATACGAAGGTATTAGAATTTTCGATAGAGGGATAGTTTTCAGACTGTCGAATACAATGGAAAGCGAACCACAAATGATTGGAATAGTTGGAGTTAAAGATACAAATACATATTTAGGTTATAGGGGACATGATGAAAATTTTGCTTTTTTTGGACTAATTAGTCAGTTGCCAGAAGTAGAATCTTTCAATGACTATATTTATCACCCTATTATGTTGTGGTTCTTCCCAAAAGTTTTGAATATTACTAGTGGAGATATAAATATTAATAGTAAGGATACTAGGATTAATTATTATAAAATTGCCACAGATGTTGTAAAGACTGTTTATAATAATAATGTTCAGGATACTAATCTATTGTCTATTAGAAATACTTATGATGACACTTCCACAAGTTGGAATTATCCTGTAATTATAAATGATGACACTGAAATATATGGTACGTTAAGAACTAATCCAGATTGGCAACATTGGAGAAGAGATGTTTATATTTATGTAGACAGAGATCTTGGATTGTTAAACAAAATTTATCTTAATGCGTCTGAACAATATTTTCTTACTAAACTTGATGAAGTTAAATCTGATTGCAATAAAATAAAACAGCAAATAAGGGAAAATAAAATAAATATACCATCCAAAAATATACTTAGCAGAAGTTGGTTTGACCGTAGTTTTCCTTATTATAAAGATATAGATAATCTTATGATTGATAGCATAGTATTAGTACAATATGAAAAAAATGCAACACAAGACAGATCCATAGCTTATGTAACAAGCGATATTCTTTCTGATATAAATTATTGTGTTAACGGTGATCCAAATACCCTATTTTACCGAAATAGTGATAATACTTATTTTGACCTTGATGGGAGAGTATTATACTGTCCTGGAAATATAAAACAATTAAATAATCCTAATTTCTTTATACAGGATTTTAATTATAGTGGTTTTTTTGGTTCTCTTGGAATAGTAGATTCTTGTGAAGCAATTTGTGTAGATTGTTTTGGTGATATTGATGGTGATGGTAATAAAACAGATCCTGTAATAATCTTCGGTACTATTAAAGTGACTCCATCACATTGTATGATGAAAGCACGAATTCCTCCTGGAGCTTCGGTGTTAGTGAGGTTAACATGTAGGTGATTTTAAGTGAAAGCGAAATATTTTGTTTTATTTATCATATTTTTGATATTCGCATTTAATGATTTGTTTGGTTACGACATACCTGAGAATATAATAAATAATATACCACAAAACCAGTCCAATCCTATTGAGGTGCCTCAAGATTTTGGTGGGGATAATGATACATTTCGTGGTGTCGAGTGGGTTGAGAACACAGTTATCGGTAATACAAGTGATACAAATATTGTTGATAAAAATGCTAGTGGGCCAACTCGAAATTTGCCTAATAATCAAACAAATCAATTAGCTCAGAGCCAAAATATCAAAAACATGCAAGAAGAAATAAAAATACAACAAGAATTGCAAGCACAAACACTAAGAAAATTAAACGAGGTTGAAAATAGATCTAATACTTTGTTTTTGGTGGTTATTTTTTTAGGCTTGATTTTAATAGTCTTAATTGCAATAATTTTCTTTAAGCTTTTCAGAAGTCCGTATTAAATATTATTTTATTTAATATAAAAATAAATGGTTAGCATCTATGAACTTTAAGAATATTTTTTACTTTAGATCTTTGGTTTATTATAAAAAATTTTATAAGATCCTAATTTTACTTGTTTTTCTTAATTTTTCTTTAAATGCTTTTGCTGAGAATTGTCAAATAAGAGAAAGTTGTAGTAGTGATTTTATTCCAATTTTTTCAGTGAGTGGTCAAAGTAATGCGCATGCAAGTATAAATCCTAACTATTATACATATAAAGTGTGTTGTCCTAATAGAATATCAGGTAATAATTTGGGAGTTTTGTCACTATCTAATCAAAATAATGCACATATAGGTAGTTTTAATATTATTTATCCTAACAAGATTTATGTTAATAGTTCTTATGTTATTATTAGAGATAGTTGCTTAGCTGATGAAATTTGTTTAGTTAGTTTTAAAGGTTTCTATAATCAACAACTTGGTTTGTTTTGGAATGCTCATATTTATGATTGTTCTTGTAATAATTGTAAAAAAGTTTGTTTAAGTAATGCTCCTTTTTTAGATGTTTGGGATGTAGAAATAAATACAGATAAAAAGCTTTATTATGTTGGGGATACTGTAAGAATAACAATATCTGTTACTAATAAATCAAATATTCGACAGAGTTTACTAAATCCAGATAATACCCTAGAACTTCATATTAGTTTTAATCCTCAATTAAGTAGACTAGCAGCGTTATATCCATCTCCCAATAATCCAAGTTACGAAATACAGCCTTTTGAAAGACTTAATTATATTATCAATTACGATTTAGTTGAACAAGATGCGCGTAATCCTTTATATAAGATAGATGTAAATATTGATGCTGCTCCAAATGAAACATACTTAGAAAATAATCAAGATTCAACAACTTTTTATGTTATACAAAGAATATCTTCAATTCCCGATATTAACGAGTGGTTAGTGCTTTTATTAGGATTACTTGTAGTTTATATAATTAGCAGAGAGAAGAAAAAAAGACAAGAGAAATATTCTTAATTATTTATTACCTAAAACACTCTTAAATTTATTATAGCTTAGCTCTAAAGCCTTTATGGCAATCAACTCTTTCCCTTCCATTAATTCTAATGATGCTCCGCCTCCAGTAGAAACCAAAGTCATCTTATCCTCCAGCTTAAATTTATCAACTGCAGCAGCAGAATCTCCACCACCAACTATTTTTATACAATTCTTATTCGCTATAAATTCAGCAATTTGTTTTGTCCCATTTGCAAAATCATCTGTTTCAAATACTCCTAAAGGACCATTCCATACAATAGTATTTGCTTTGTTAAGTTCGTTTTTATAGATTTCGATTGTTTTTGGCCCAATATCAACTCCACTATATTCTTGTGGTATTTTGTCAATGTCAACAATTTTTTTCTCAGATCCTTGCTTAATTTCTTTTGCAACAACACAATCAACAGGCAATATGATTTTTTTACTTGTTTTTATTTCCTCTACAAGTTCCTTAAATTCCTTAACACCTTCTTCATCTACTTTTGACTTTCCAACATTATAGCCAAATTGCTTTAATAAAGTAAATGCCAAAGCACCACCGATTAAAACCTTATCCGCTTTTTTCATCATATTTTTTACAGCATTCAATTTATCTGCTTTAGCACCAGCAATTATAGATACCATTGGTCTTTTAGGGTTTTCAATCGAGTCTTTTATTAATCTTAACTCTCTTTCTAAACCTTCGCTAGCACAAGCAGGAATTAGTAAAGGCAACTCATACATAGATGCGTGTTTTCTATGACAGTTGCTAAAAGCATCATTTACATACAAATCTGCTTGTTTTGCTAATAATTCTGCAAATCTCATTCTTTCATTGTCATCCTTTGATTTTTCACCTTTATTAAACCTGAGATTTTCTAAAAAAACAATTTTTTTATCTTCAAAGCCTTTTGTGTCCCAACCATTTATGTAAAAAACTTCTTGTTTTAGAAGTTGAGAAAGTCTCTCAGCAACTTTTTTTGTACTTAATCTTTTATCTATTTTGTCTGGATCTGGTCTGCCAATATGACATATCAAAATAATTTGTTTTGGTTTTTGTGACAATATTTTTTTTATTGTAGGCACAGAATTTTTTATTCTTCTATCATCAGTTATATTTCCGTTTTCATCCAAAGGAACATCTGCACCTAATCTAACAATAACTTTTTTTCCTTCAAAGTTAAAATCATTCATTTTAAAATACATCTTTCCACCTTTTGTCAAACAAGCATCCAAAATAATAATAGTTTTAATTCATTAAAATATTTAAATCTAGTTTCACCCATTAAAAAATCTTTTTGCTAAAGTTTTAAAGTTTTCTTTTAATAGCTATTCTTATGGCATTAAGAAAAATTTCTCTAAAACAAGATAAATACTTAGATATATATGTCAAAGGCAATAAATTGTTTTTTGGTGGGAATTGTATTAATGTTAAGCCCGATATAAGAACTATTGAACAAATGAGAGATGTACTTTTAGATGAAGAAATTTCAGGGCCAAGAGAATGTTATTACATGTACCGAGGTGTTTGTAACAGAAGACATGCGAAAAAGATTTCAGATAGTGACTTTCGATATGATATTACAATACTCCCTCCTCTTTTTTTAGGAAACGAATTTAATAAAACTTATGGGCATTATCACCCAAAAGCTAAAAATGGAAATTCTAAGCTATCATATCCAGAGATATATGAAGTTTTGCATGGCAAAGCTCTTTTTATTTTACAAAAAGAAGATTTTTCCAAGGTTTATTTTATTAAAGCTAAAAAAGGTGAAAAAGTTTTGGTATTACCTAATTATGGTCATGTTACTATTAATGATTCATATAAATGCTTAGTTTTGGCAAATTGGGTATATTCTGGTTTTAATAGCGATTATACAATTTTTAAGGAGAGACATGGCGCTATGTTTTATAAAACTAGGGAAGGTATAATAAAGAATAAAAATTATTCTAATATTCCAGATATTTTCTTTCTTAGACCTAAAGAATTATTCAGTTTTAAATCAAATAAGCCAATATATAACTTTGTAGATGATTTAGAAGGAATCACGTTTCTAAAAAATCCTGATTTAATCTATGATAAAATAAAAGATTTATTGTGAATTATTTTAAAATTCCAGTTATTTATTAGACTATACAACTTAGCTTATGATATCCATTTTTTTATTAACTCTACCATTCTCCTTGCATATGCTGCTTCATTATCATACCATGCTAAGACCTTTACTAAATTTCCTCCTAAAACCATAGTACTTTGTGCATCAAAAACTGATGAATGGAGATTTCCTATTATGTCTGATGAAACTAACGGATCTTCAGAATATTCTAAAATTCCTTTTAACTCTCTTTCGGCAGCTTCCTTCATTGCTTTGTTTATTTCTTCAACACTGGCATTTTTCTCTAGTTCAGCAACTAAATCAACTAAGGAACCATCCGCTACAGGAACTCTAATTGCAATTCCATCTACTTTTCCTTTTAGTTCGGGAATTACTTTTGCAGCAGCCTTTGATGCACCAGTAGATGTTGGGATTATATTAATTGCAGCAGCTCTTGCTCTTCTTATATCTTTATGATTAACATCTAAAATAACTTGGTCATTAGTATAAGCATGTACTGTTGTCATAAATGCACGTTTTATTTTAAATTTATCGTTAAGCACTTTAACTACAGGCATTAAACAGTTAGTAGTGCAAGAAGCACAATCTAGAATTGTTTCATCTTTATTTATTTCATTCTCATTGACTCCTAATACAATACTTTTTACAGGCGCATCGCCTTTTGCTGGTGCCGATATCAAAACTTTTTTAGCACCTGCTTTTATATGCTGTTCTGCTTCTTCCCTCTTTCTGAATTTACCCGTACACTCTGCCACAATATCTATTTTCAAATCTCTCCAAGGTAGCTTAGCAGGTTCTTTTTCTGAGAAAAATTTTATTTCTCTTCCATCAACAATTAAACAATTATTTCTGACTTCTACCTTTCCTTCGAATTTACCATGAACAGAATCATATTTTAATAAATGAGCCGCTGTATTAACATCTCCCAAATCATTTATTGCCACAATATTCAACTCTTTATAACCTAGTCTAAAAAACAATCTGCCAATTCTTCCAAAACCGTTTATTGCCACATTTACCATTCTCACACCTCTCAAAGATTAAGTTTATTTTTTTTAAATAATTTTCTGTTCATACTTTCTCATATTTAACTTTTTTAGCTTTTTGTAATTATTTAAAATTCTTCGACAAAAAAGAAATCAATTCTTTGGAAATCTTTTCCCTGTCTCCTCTAACTATTTTTTTTTCATTTTTAGAGATTATTACTACTTCTTTTTCTTCCTTGAATGCATCTTTTATTGTATTACCAACCACAACTTCTGCTTTATTAATATTTATGATTTTTTTTGCTTCAATTTCTAAATTCTTTTTATTATCTTCCAATTTAAATACAACAACAACAGTATCTCTTTTGTATTCTTGCAATTCATCTAAAAGTTTTTTATTTGGTTTCAATTTTATTGAAATTTCCTTTTTTGAACCAATCTTACCCTTCTTTTTTTCAGTGCAAAAATCACTTAACGCTGCAGGAATTATTATAAGATCAAACTTTTCTTTTTTCAGTTCATCCAAAGTTTTTTCTCTAAATTCTTTATAACTTTCTGCTTTTTCTTCTTTGAAAGGTAATCCAATTATCTCATTATGTATAATATTTACATCAGCACCCTGTCTATAACATTCTTTAGCTATTTCTAAACCAGTCTTACCAGTTGCTTTATTAGTTATTACTCTTACATCATCTATTTCTTCATAACTTTTTCCGGATATTATTAAAACTTTTTTACCTAGCATATTTTTTTCAGATAGTTCTCTTTCTACCTCTAAACAAATGTTTTCTATGTTTGCAAATTTTGCTTTACCTTCTTCAATTATTGGTTTTATTATCTTTATATGTTGCCTTTTTTCCAACTTGTTTAAGTTTTCTTTGACTATAGGATGATCATACATAGCATAATGCATTGCAGGAACTACTAAAACTGGTTTTTTTGAACCTATTGCCGTAATTGCCATTGTAGTTATTGGCGTGTCATCTATACCCATAGCAATTTTACTTATTGTGTTTGATGTTGCCGGTGCTATTAGTAAAAGATCTGCTTTTCCATTCAATCCTAGTAATTGAACATGTTCTACTTTACCACTTAAAGATGTTATCACATCATTATCTGAAGCATATTCCATCATATCTTTAGAAATAAGTTTTAATGCAGCATCACTCATTACAACTTTTACATTGGCACCTTTTCTAATAAGTTCTCTACAAAGCTCAAAAGATTTTATACAAGCAACAGATCCACAGATTGCTAACACAACTGTTTTTCCTTTTAGCCTCTTGTTTTTTGTTGCATTTATGTTTATTTCTCTCTTGTAGCATTCATCTACTTTTTTGTAGTTTTTTATCATAATATGCAGATTTGTAAGGCAATATTTTTTTAAATCTTTAAATTTTTAAAAATCGAAATATCTCTAACTTTGACTTGATTCTCTATTTAAACATACTATCCAATTTGCCGTATATTTCTTGTGTTAAATGCCCTAATGCATCTATTGTTATAGCTTCTATTAATGGCTTCTCAGGGTTGTTAATATGAGTATTTTTTAATTTATTTAGTTCTCTGATTATGTTATTAAGTCTAATATTTACTTTGTGCCACATATTGTAATAGTCGGTTAATGCTAGCATCTTTTTCCCCTCTTCCGCAAACGGTTCTCTAATCTCATTTTTTAATTTTTCAACGGCTTCTTCAAAGTTTTTACTTCCGAATATTGTCTCCCTTTCTCTAAGCCTAGGTGCTATTGCTCTTAATATACTTTCTCTTAGGAATCTTATGACTTTTTCATTTTCCCAAGCTTTTATTCTGTTATCTATATACGGGTTATTTCCATATCTTTCTTGTGCTTTTTGTGCCTCTTCAAAGATATTTAAACCGTTAACTTCAAAAGCATTCTTAACTAACTCTACTTGACCTGTAGCACTAAACAGATAATTTGGTGGTTTCCTCGCATTGCTATTGTATTTTACTACTATCTTTTTATCTATTGCTTTTATATTTCTTCTTTTTTCTATTTTCTTGATCTTTCTTGGCGGTCTTGGCATACTTATTATAAGTATATTTAATAACAAATTTATTTTTTTTTATAATACATATTTTCCATCCTTTGGATCTTTACATAAGGATATTGAAACAAATGTCCCATACAATCTAATGTAATTCTAACGGCTACTGGGCATTTTTCTCCTTTGTCTCCACTCTCTTCCAAATATGTTTTTCTTAGTTTATGTGTTGCATCTATAATTTTTTCACATCTCTTTTTTGCATTATTTAACATTTTTTCAAATATTTGTTCAGCTTTTTTTATTTTTTCTTGTTCTGTAAGATTTTGTGGCATCGTTTTAATTATTTTTTCAATAGCTTCTTGGGGATTTTTACTATTCAACAATACATCTCTTTCCATATTGTTAGCTACTACTGCTTCTTGGATTGCTTCTTTGGCCAATCTCCTAACTTCATTATTATCCCACGCCTTTTCATAATATTTTCCAAAGCCCCTTTCTCTCACTTTTTGTGCCTCTTCGATAATATGTAATCCGGCTTTTTGAAAAATATTCTTGATACTCTCAACTTGTCCCTCAGGGGTAAAAAATGGATTGATAAATCTTTGTATTCTTTCTTGCCTATATTTTTCTAAAAACTTTCTCTTAACTTCGGGAATTGTTTTTATCTTCTTTCTTACGTTTTTCGGTGGTTTTTTTGATTGCATTTATAATCCTCTTAATCTTTGCTAACTGACTTTTTTCATTAGATATATTAGGAATGCCAAGTATTTTAATTGTTCTCTCGGGAAAAATTTTTTTTATCAATTTTATTTCTAATGCTAAATCAAAATCATGCATTGATAAAGGTTTAATATCTTCTATTTTATCTATATCTATAATTTCCGCGTTTTTAATTCCATCAACCACATCCATTATTATTAGAGACTCTTTATCTTTTGCGTGATCTATTAGAGAATCTGTCTCTACAAATTTGACTCCCTTTATCTTCATTTTTTTTATTATTCTTAACGCTGCAGAATCTTCCTTTACCAAGGGATTACCAAATACAAAAATCTCAATTTTGCTCATTTTTGTCATTATCCTGAAATTATAGTTTAAACAAGATTTCTCCTTTATCCTATATTTGTTATATTTTTATCACCATATTTTTTATTTTTTTCTTTTCTGTTTTTATCTTATATGAAAAATGTTTTTGAAAATATTCAAAAAAATGGTTTGTTTTTAGTATTGTTAACTTCAATAATAAGTGGTTTTTCTATCTTTATTAATAAGTATGCTGTTTTGCAGATAGATTCTTACATTTTAGTTTTTTTAAGGGCTTTGATAGTTTCTGCTTTTCTTTTTGCGTTAATCCTACTTTTTAAAGAGTATCAGAATATAAAAAAGCTTTCTTTCAGTTCTTGGTTAAATCTTATATTAGTTGGTTTAGTTGGCGGTTCTATTCCTTTCGTAATATATTTTTATGCACTTAAAAATACTTCCCCAATAAATTCAGGCTTCATTCATAAAACCTTATTTATATGGGCATCTATTTTGGCATATGTTTTCCTTAAAGAAAAACCAAAAAAGAATTTTTTGTTTGCATCTTTTTTAATACTCTTAGGAAATTTCTTACTTTTTAGTCAATTCTCCTCATTCAATTATTATGATTTGCTAATTTTTGTTGCTGTTTTACTATGGGCAGCAGAGAACACTTTAAGTAAAAAAATATTGAACACTACTAATATATCAGGTACTACTTTGGCTTTTGGCAGAATGTTTTTTGGTTCTATATTTTTGTCAATAATTTTAGCATATATGGGAAAATTAAAATTCGAGAATTTTATTTTGTCAGATATCCAAATAAGCTGGCTTTTTATAACATCTTTTTTGTTATTTTTATATAATTTTACTTTTTATAACGGGCTTAAAAATATTGAATTACACAAAGCAACAGCCATTTTAATGCTAGGTCAGCCAATTACTACTTTCTTATCTGTTGTTTTTTCTAATACAAAAATAACATTTATACAAGCATTAGGAAATTTTTTAATTTTGTTAGGGGTTTTATTAATATTGTTTGCTTCTATTGTTTTGCAGAACATGTTTAATAAAGATAGCTTTAGTGTATTCTCAAAAACAAATCTAACATTGCAAACCAGACAAGGGAAAAATGATTAGGTTCTCAAATGGAACTAAATGGTTTATTAAGAGCTTGCAAATATTCTTTTGAACCAAACAGGTTAGGTTACTGTGGCCCAAATAATTCTTTTGCAGTTTTTAAAGATTTTATAAAAGAGCCAACAGAGGAAAAAGCAAAAGAAATAGTGAACTTACTTTCTGATTTTAATGCTTTTTTTCCGTATGTAAATCTGATTGCTGAAAAAAATAAAAAATATGTTTTTGAAGAAGAAGTGGTAGAAGCATATTGGATAGGTAACAATTTATTATACAAAGTTTTTAAAGAGGATATTGAAGATTTAATATTAAACAAGCTTGCTGCTTTGAGTTCTTTACCGAAAGAGATTTTTGAGAAAAAAGTGAATTATTTACCAGAAAAACCACTGATAAATCATTCTTTTCATGTATTATATATAAATTTCATAACAAGAAAGCTGGACCCACTTTTAAAGAATCTAGATAGTTGTTTGGTTAAACCTGCAAAAGTTTTAGAGATAAGAGAAAATTCCTATTTTGTTAAAAGTTATAGTATTTATTGTGAAAATAAAGAAATTGGACTTAAAGAGAAAAGGTTTCGTGTTCAGAAGGGTTTTGTAGATGCAGATGAGAAAGATTTAATTTCTATTCACTGGGGGTTGGCTATAGAGAAAATAAATGATAAACAAAAAAAATTCCTAATAGACACAACAAAATCAAATTTGAGATATTTGCAAATAAAATAAATTGAATTAATCTATTAAGTCAACTGCTATGCCTTGTTGAACTAGTACAAAATCCCCTTCTCTAACTTCTTGTAAAGCATTCAATACCTCTTTCTTCTCTTTACCTGAAGCTACTAGTAGTTTATTCTTATTAACCTTCAAAACTTTTGCTTTATATGCAAGACACATTATAATTAAAAACTTTGAGTTATATTTTTAATCTTAATTAGACTTTAATGCAAATAATAAAATAAGTGTGTTATATGGTAAAATATAACCAAGAAAAGTGTCTTTATTGTGGTGGTTGTGTTTCTGTTTGCCCAGTGATGGCTTTAGAGCTTATGGAGACATATATTAAATACGATGCTAAAAAATGTATAAATTGTAATTCTTGTGTTAAGATATGCCCGGTTGGAGCATTTATGGTTGAGGGCAGATGAATAGGAATATAAAGGTTGCAAATATATCTCTAAATAAGATTATTTATAATATTATTTTGCACATATAAGAAAATTAAAGATGATTTTGAGATCTTAGAGGAGGTTGTAGCATGCCTGCAAAAACACCTGCAAAAAAACCACCAGTATTGAAAAAAGTACCAAAACCAAAAAATACAGATCTACCTAAAAAACCACCAGTAGTTGTAAGAAAAATACCGTCAAAAGAATAATAAGTAATCGTTAAAAATAAGACCATCTAAATTATAAAGTTAAACTAAAAAAAAGATAAAAAAGAGAAGAGAATTTTGAAAGAACTTAATGCAGAGTATCTTTAGAGGTAAGTATCTTCTTTAGAAGTTTTTTATTTTAAGAAGTTTAAATATGCTGAAAATATTTAAAGAATACAAAAGTCAATTTTATTTGTTGCAGAACGTTTTTAGTTTGTTAGGATTGCCACAATAGATCATAAATGTATTTATTACTTTTTGTGTTGTTGTATATTATTTTTGAGAATGGGGGAAGGGAATCATGGAAAATTACGATGTAATTATTGTTGGTTGTGGTCCTGCCGGCTTGAGGGCAGCAAAGGTTTTAGCAGAGAATAAAATAAATGTGCTGGCATTAGATAAAAAGCAGGAAATAGGTGTTCCAGTAAGATGTGGCGAAGGATTAGGCTTAGGCTGGTTTAAAAGATTAAATTTAAAGCCAAATTCCGCATGGGCTGTACAGCCAATAAAAGGAGCTGCTTTATATTCTCCAACAGGTAAGAAGGTGGAAATAAGATTTGAAGAGGTAAGCGGTTATATTTTAGAAAGAAGGATGTTTGAGAAATATTTAGCTAGGGAAGCAGCATTAAAGGGAGCTTGTATAAAAGTTAAACATCATGTTTTAGATGTTAAAAGAAAAGGTTCAAAAGTAGAAGTTTTTGGTAAATACCTAGGAGATGAATTTAAGTATAGTGCTAACATTATAATTGCTGCAGATGGTGTAGATTCTTTAACCGCAAGGCGGTTGGGATTGAATACTACAAACAAGTTGGTTGATATTGATTCCGGTTTTCAATACGAAATGGCAGGAATAGATTTTGAAGATCCTGATTTAATACATTTATATTTTGGTAACGAGGTTGCTCCAAGGGGTTATGTCTGGCTGTTTCCAAAAGGTGATCATGAAGCAAATGTTGGTGTAGGCATAGCAGGATATAGAGAAGAAACAGCAAAATATTATTTAGACAAATTTATATCTTCCAGAGAAAGTCTTGCGAAAGGTAGTATAATTCATATAAATTCAGGTGCAGTTCCAGTTGGTGGTTTTTTAGATAATATGGTTCTGGATAATTTATTAGTGTGTGGTGATGCTGCCCATCAGGTTGATCCTACACACGGTGGAGGAATAGGATTGTCTATGGAAGCAGCCACAATTGCTGCAGAAGTGGCAGTAGAGGCAATAAAAAAAGTAGACTATTCACAAAAGTTTTTATCAAGATATAATAAACTATGGTATGAAAAGAGAGGGAATGCATTAAAGCAAAGGCTCAAAGCAAGAATTTTTATGGAGCAATTAACAGATGATGAGTTTGATGCAATAGCTGACAATCTTAGTGGTGAAGATATATTAAAACTTGCTGGGGGGGAATTATCAGAGAAGGCCAAGTTTATGGCTAGATTGTTAATAAAGAAACCCTCTATTGCTGGGAAAATAGCAAAAAGTTTGAGATAAAAAATAATTCTTTTCACATTTTTCTGTAACTATTTTTAATAATGTATAATCTCTAATATTTTATGCAGTTGACAAATTTGACTTTCGCAAGGCTTGTTTTTGAGTTAAAACCAAAATTAGAAGGATCTTTTATAAATAAAGTTCAACAAATAGATGAAAATTGTTTTAAGTTTAAGATTCATTCTAAAGAAGGAAATTTTGATTTGATTATTAGGAAGGATTCTTTATGGATAACTTCTTACAAACATCAAGCTTTTCAAAGCAGATCTAAATTTATACAATGTCTAGAATCTTTGCTTAATAATAAAAAAATAATTTCAGTAGAGCAACATAATTTTGATAGAATTATTGTATTTTATTTTGACAATTACAAATTAATATTTGAGTTTTTTCACGATAGTAACATAATATTTGTTGATAAAGACAACAAAATAATATGTTGTTTGAAAAAGGAAGAGTGGTCTGATAGAAAGGTCGCTAAAAATGAAAAGTATGTCTTTCCCAAACAAAAAGGATTAAATCCTTTCGATATTAACTACGAAAAATTTTCTTCTTTATTTTTGTCAGAAGAGAAATCATTCTATGTTTTACAGAAAAATATAAACATTCCACCTTTGTTGGTAGAAGAAATATTCATAAGAGCGAATATAGATAAAGATAAATTAGCTAATAGTTTGACCGATAAAGAAATAGAAAAAATTTACAATTTGTTAAAGTCTATGGTGTCTTTAGATAATTTTGAGGGAGCCTATCTTAAGAAAGGAACATTGCTAACTTTTAAGGTGGAGGATGCACAATTGCTTAATAAAAATTCTATAGTTAACGCATTAGATGAGTATTTTTCAAAAACAGTTCAAAAAGATCTTTCTCCTGATAGAAGTTTTGATATTGTAAAAAGGTTAGAAGCAAGTATTCAAAGACAAAAGATTATAAAAAAAGAATTAATTGAAAAAAGTGAGGAATTTAAAAAAAAGGCAGAGCTAATATATGAAAATTACCAAGATTTCAATGAAATAATCTCTGCTATTAAGAAGGCTTTAGCTAAGGGATATACAAAGAAGCAAATAACCAATATTTTGTCAAATGCTTCTTCTAAAGGTAACAGAGTAGCAAAGCTGGTTAAGGATATAGATATGAAAGAGAGAAAAGTTATATTAGAAGTATGATTTTTCTAATATATTTTTTACTATGTTCTTTAATATTTAAATTTTAAATTTTTATCTCTCTTTCATCTACTATGAAAACGTCACTAACTGCAGTTACGGCACTGTACGGTATTTGTATTGTCTTATCTTTTAGAGGTAATCTTTTGAAGAACTTACTATCTCTATCTATTTCTACTAGGAGATATTCTATATCTCCATTTGTTTCATTTATAATAAGATCTATTAATTTACCTATTTCGTCTCCTCTGTTTGTAATAACTCTTTTTGTTGCTAACTGTCTTGCAATAGTGTATTTATACATGCTTAAGCACCTCTCTCTAAAATTAAACAATATTTTTAGTTTTGTTTGTTAATTATAAAAAGTGGTTTCTGTTTATAAATCTTACTATTTTATTTTTTTAGCAGTTTATTTTTAGTTATGTTTAATCATACTTTTTTAAAATTAAGTTTTTTAAATAAAAATTTTGTTATGTATATTAAAGCACAGAAAACTAATTTTGTTTGAATATATTTTCAGTGTTTATTTAAATATTATTCCCTTGCTGGTTATATTTATGAGGAACACTACTCATTATTTGCCAAAAGATTTAATAGCAATGTTAAAAAAGCAACATTATGCTTTATTCGGTCATTCTGCAGTAAAGCTTTGTCATTGGACAAAGATGTCTTTGCGTGGAAAAGGTGTTTGCTACAAACAAAAATTTTACGGCATTAACAGCCATAGATGTTTACAAATGACTCCTGCTGTTGCTTGGTGTCAACAAAAATGTATTTTTTGTTGGAGACCTTTAATTACTATAGGTCCAACAATGTTTATTTTTGATGAACCACGAGAAATTGTGGAAAAATCAATAGTCATGCAAAGAGTTTTACTTTCTGGTTTTGGATCAATAAAAAAAGAAATAGGCGAAGATAAGTTATTAGAGGCAAATAATCCAAATCAGGTTGCAATTTCTCTAAGTGGGGAACCTACAATTTATCCCTTGATAGATGAACTCATCGAAGAATATAAAAAAAGAAATTTTACCACATTCTTAGTTACCAATGGAATGAATCCACATTTATTAGAAAGAGTTAAACCAACTCAATTATATTTATCTGTTGAATCGACAGATAAAAAAACTCACATGAAAATAAACAACCCAATAATAGAAAATTCATGGGAGAAACTTAATGAGTCGATAGATATTTTCAAAGACTTAAGGATAAGGAAAGTAATTAGAATTACTGCTATAGAAGGATATAACATAGATAAAGCTAAAGATTTTGCTAAAATAGTTGATAGAGCAAACCCAGAATTTGTTGAGGTCAAAGCATATATGCATGTAGGATATAGTAGAGAAAGACTCAAAGAGCACAATATGCCATCGTTTGAAAAGATAAAAAGTTTAGCAGAAGAAATTGTGAAATATAGTGAGAATTATTTCTTAGCAGATTACTCTAAAGATAGCAGGGTAGTTTTATTAGTCAGAAAAGATTTAAAAGGAAAAGATTTGACAATTAATAATAGCAGATTAGTTGTTTAATTAATATTAAATATTTAAGTGACTTTTATGGAAGATGATGATTTAGAAAAGGCAACAAGAAGACTCAAATCAGACAAAAATAATATTTTAACTCCTTTACTAATTGCCTTCATTTTAGGGTTATTGTTAGGGGCTTTTTTGCAACACTTTTTTTTAGAGGAGACAATTTTAAAGTTACAAGGAAAGGATTATGATACGTTAAAGAAAAAGAATGAAGAGCTGGACAGAGAATTAGACAGATTTTACAAATGTATAATTGATAATAATATTAGCCCAACGTCTTGTTAGTAAAACTAGCAATCTAGCATAGTTTTTTTAAAAATTATTTTAATGTAAATTTATAAAATAACTTCTTCAATTTCACCATCTGGAGTTTTTTCTCTAAATATTTGAGCTTGGAATTTGCTTATTTTTACCTCTTTATCTTTCCAACAACCTTTCTTTAATCCTGCTTTTTGGCAACAACAGTCCAAAAATTCTTCTTTAGTAAAATCAAATTCAATCGCTACTTGAGGTAAAAGTAAACCTTCATTCAATCCCTTCTTTATTATTACCCCATCTTTTCCTATATTAATCTCCTTCAAAATGTCTTCTGGTTCGTCTTTTAATATTTGTTGTGGTTCAGTTAATACTGAAATTTCTATTATAATATTTTTAAGCTCATTAAATTCTACAGGATAAAATCTAGGGTCATAAAATGCAGAACTTATTGCAGCCTCAACTATTGCCTCATTTAATGGTATTACAGGTTTTACTATTCCAATACATCCTCTAAGCTCCATAGATGGGTATTTGTGTAAAGTAACAAAGACACCTTTCTTAGTTTTTAGTTTATTGTTTTCTATTTTTTCTTTTAATCTTTCGTGTGTATGTATAAAATATTCTATTGATTTTCTTGCTAATTTTATTAATATTTTTCCTTCTTTAATTGTTAACTCTTCTCCCATGTCTTCTCTTTCTCCTTAGCACCTTTTCTTCAGTTGTTGGTAGAGGTTCAGGTAGTTCAGCGATATCTTTTGCGATCTCTTCTGTTTTTAATTGAAATTCTTGGATTTCACTCATGCTTATTCTTCTTTCAGCTTCTTTTAATATATCTCTAGCTTCTTCCTTATAAAGCTGGTTTATAGCTGCTTCTATTTCGACCAACTTTTGTTGTTTATCTTTACAAAATTCTTTATACATGTTTTCATCAATTTTTCTTTTAAAATACAATTCTTTTGCTTTTGCAAGTTCTCTAAGTAAAATATCTTTTTTACTAAGTAAACTTTTTAGTTCTCCTCTTCTCTTTTCACTTAATTTATCTATATCATCGGCATATTTATTTAGCCTATTCTCTATTTTATTTATCTCAATTTCAGTTTCTAATGTTATCAACTCTTTGCTCTTTTCTCCTACTATTTTTTTATAAGCTTCCTCAGAAATTTCCCTCTTCATAAACTTTGTTTCTGCTAGTTTTATTTCACTTTCTAATAGTTCCTTTCTTTTTTGTAGTTCTTGGGTATTATACCTTCCTATTTTAAGATATTTTTTAATATTTTCCAAAATACCAGAAATTGTTCTTGCTATTGTAGTTATCATGCATATAGTTTAAGTTTTTTTTAGAATAAATTTTTTGCGTGCTCTTGATTTGGAGATTTTATTAAAGTAGTATTAAAGTTATAAATTCGTCTATTGACGAAATAATTAAATATTCTTATCTTCTTTATTGTTTTTATGAAAAAGATTCTTTTTGTTTTGTTGCTTTTTGTTTTTTTATTATGCGGGTGTATAGAAAATTCCTATAAAGAATTAAGATACGAGTGTCTTATCTTAAGTTCTTATTCTTCACAAAGCATAGTTGAATGCAATAATCAGGAAGATTGTTACAATAAGGTGAATAATTTTTTCGGTGTTGATGAGAAGGAATTTGAATATCCAGCAAATATTTATTTTCATGAATATAAAAATCATTTGGCAAGATCTTGGTTTTATTATAATAAGTCACTAAAGAACATAAGAGAAATACATAGAATTTGTAATAATACTGATTTGAATGAGTACGAGCTCAAAGATGAGGTCGATGATTTTATAAATAATTTTACTTTTTCTGTGGAGGAAACTCAAAAAGCAAATAAAAAAGCTATAGAATTAATTATAAGCTTGAAAAAATATTTGGATAAGGAAGAAATACCTCTCACTAAAGAAGAGCCATGGTTCATTAGTTATTCTATTTTAGAAAAAAACATTCTAATATTAAAAGGTATTGAGAGGATTGACGAAGAAACTTATGTTGGAAGATTTCTTAAAGAGACTAATAGACTAGATGAATTAGCCAAAAAGGTTGGTTTTCAAAGAAGATTAATGTCTGATTTACCAATAGTGCAATATTTTGACTACTTTGAAAATAAAGTCCCGTATTTTGAAAACATAGGACCTTTTAATCTTTCTCAATTCTTGAGAGAGTTTATCGACTATATTTCAGAAAGGAGTATACTTGAAGAAGCCAATAGTATTTTACGCTCCAGTAATGCATTCGAATTTTTCAATATTTATGATTCTCTGGTTGGAAAATCAAATTCTTTACCATCTTTACTTAAAGATAATTTACTCTCTTATATAAAAGCTAAAAAAATTTTTTACCAAAACATAGATTTTTTGTTTGACTCATTAGATAAGAATATTTTGTACGTTGAAGATAAGTTAAACTATTTATACTCGAAAGAATTTGACAGGTTGGATTCAAACTTTTTAAAACGTCTTATAGACATATCCCCAAAATCAACATCAATTTCTGCAAAAAACTTCGCGTTTGAATCTTTGGGCGGAGAAAAAGAAGAATTGGTAAAAAAGTTATATCAACTAAAATCTGAATTTTCTTCGATTAAAGAACAATATTATTTAAACAAGATTTCTTTAGGAAGACTACTGCTTTCGCTTAAACAGAATAGTCTAAAAATTTTTGAGATAAAAAATAATGTTGATTTTTTATCATCCGAATTTCTCTTAAATTTAGATGCGATTTGTAAAGAAAGATTGGAGTTTATCAAAAGAGATGTAAGTCAAGAAAGAGATTATAAATTAATAAGTCTGAGTGCATCACTACTTTTTAATATCGAAAATTTTGAAAAAGAAAACAAACTAGATAAAAGAATTATTCTTTGTTATGA
This sequence comes from Candidatus Iainarchaeum sp., assembly GCA_026414365.1. GTDB lineage: Archaea > Iainarchaeota > Iainarchaeia > Iainarchaeales > SKW153 > SKW153. The sequence continues at coordinate 417,291 of JAOAJD010000001.1, forward strand.
TGCTATCAACAAATACGATGAATACCTTTTTGCAAAAGATTCTTACCAAAGATATCTAGCTTTTGAGAAGGCAAAGTTGGATAACTGTTTTGTTTCACTGAAAGAGTTTTTCAAAGATAATAGCAATCAAAAAAATTATCCTGACTCTTTGTTACAGAGGTTTAATTATCTAAAGGAGATATTGAAGGACAATAATAACTTGATTTATTTATTAGATAGCTGCGAAGAGTTGAAAAAAGATATCTTAGATTATTTTTTAGATTCTGAGGATATGAAACAGTTTGTTTATTATTATAAAGAATCCAAGCAATATCTCTCTATTTTACAAAAGTTGAATGCATATATGAATAGACAACAAATAAACAGATACAATAATTTAGCAGAGTTAATTAAAACATGTGATTTTTTCGATAATAATGACAACCTAACAATTTTTTTAAAATGTAAGGATCTAGAAATAAACGTTGTTTATAATAATATAAAATCTCTATTTTATGAAGTATTTATATCATATTTAGAAAAAAAAGCGAATTATGAGATTGTTTGTAGTAGTTTTCCAGAAATTGATAATAATGTTGACTGTAACATAATAATATCTTTTGTAAATAATATAGCTAATATTGATGAAGACTTTGTTTTTTCTCTGCCAGTTAATCTAGATAAAATAACTTCTATTGTTTATAAAGATAACCATATAAAAGAGGTCTTTGTCGATGCCAACAAGATAACGATTGATTTTAGTTTTGTTCCTCTTGGCAAAACTCTATTAATATTATCTTTCAATTCAATGATTGCTAAATCTTATAATGAGCAAAAGTTAGTTTATGCAACTCTTAGTAATGCAGTTTTCAAAAGGCAGGTTACTGTTCATATCAAACAATTATATTCAAATGATTTAAAAGGTAAAAACTGTTTTAATCTCAATAATTTTAAAGTTTCTGATGTTTATGTTGTTTCAGATAGTTTAAAGAGTTACTTCCTAGATGATAATGGCTGTGTTGTTTACATCATAAAACCAAGATTAAATAAAGAAGATGTTTTTATTTATTTTTCAATTTTACAGCCATTTGAATATAGTTTTAAATTAGAGAGCCAGAATAGTGATGAGAATTATACTTATTACTTTTATAAGGCCATATTAATGAACAGATTAGATGTCGATTTAGAAAATGCAAAGATAGAAATTAATTTTGCCAAAGGTGCTGATAATGTAGATATTTATGATGATTCCTTTACTAAAGTAGTTACAGAGTCTTTAAATAGTTCGTTAATTTTCAGATCATCGTTTTTGCCAAAACAAAGAAAAACATTCTATATTAGTTTCAAGGTTCGTAACTATCAAGATTTTTGGGTAAAGAAAATTTCTGACACAATTTCAAAACTCTTGTCTATAAATAAAAAAGATTCAAACCAACTTATAGAAGAATTAAAGTCTTATTATAATAAAGATTTAAGAGATAACAAAACAATTAGTTCATTGATTGAGTTACTTAATAGATCGGATAATTTTATTAGAAGTTGCCAAATTGAAGAATCGGAGAAGTCAAAGTTAGATGCTTTATATTATGAAGTTTTAGAAAAAAGAAATAAACTAAAAAATAGTTTGGATGTTTTAGAAAGACTTAAACTCATTGAAGATTATAACATTTTAAACTCCATATTGCAAAATATTGACCGTGCAATGTTAGATTTTAACAACTATTATGAAAAAAAAGATTATCAGAAAGCAAAAGAGTTGTTGTATTATTCACTGTCTTTGTTATCTGGGGCATCTGAAAAGTCTTTGCAAAATACATTATTTGATAAATGGATTGAACTTAAAAAGCAATTTGATTTGCTGCTGGCGGATAGTATAGGTATTGAAAAGAAAATATTCAAGGAAAAATCAGATGCTTTAGAGAATACTTTTAACAAATATCTCAAAATTAGCGACATAAATTCTGCAGCAGACGTTTTAAACGAATTTTCGGTTTTACTAAAAAGTTTATCAGAAAGCAATTCGAAGAACAAAGAAAATATCTGCAATGATAACTTCAGAATATATAACGAGAATAACGAACTATTGCTAAAATCAGAACAACTATTAACTAAATTATCAGATAACCTTAATTCTTTACCAGATGGTTTTTTTGAATCTATATCTTATGTTCCTCCTTTCTCCAAATCTGATTTAGATAGTTATTCAAAAAAATTATCACAACAGAGAACAAAAATTTTGTTAATAACAATTGATGAAAATTCTTGTATTGATCAAAACAATAAGAAGGTTCTTGAGAGTATTAACTCTAATTTAAACGATATTTTCGATAGGATTTCTAGAGATTATAATAAATTAAAAAAAGATGCAGAAGAAGTAATATTTTTAGCAAAGTTAAAAAAAGATAGTTCTCTGCCCAATAAGAAAGCTGATGAGCTATTTGAAAAAGCGAAAGAATTTTTGAGCAAACAGGAATTTCTCAAAGCAATAGCATACGCAAAAGCTTCGACAGAAGCATACTCTTTCAGAGAGCCTACTGCAAACCTTTATCTTGCAAATTTTCCATTTTCTATAGTTTTAATCCTTTTAATTTTGATTCTATTTTTAATATTAAAATTCAGAGAAACAAAAGGGCAAAGAACTGTTAGGATTTTAAGGGACTTTTGAAAGCAAACTTTCCAACCTTCTTTTTCTCTTCTTCTTTTTTCTTACCTTTTTTGTCAGAGATCATATAGATGTATATAATTATTAATAAACCTATTAATAAAGATACGATCGAAACTACAACTAATATTTTTTCAAAAGACTTTTCTACCAAAATTTCAAAGTTGTTACATTTCTTCTCTTCTCCAATCAACGAACAACTCAAAACATAAGTCCCTTCTTCCTTTGCAAGAAAGATTGCTTTTATTTCAATTACTTCATCTGGTCTTATCTCTTCTATTGCTTTTATTTCAGCATTATCTAAAAATCTTATAATGCTATTTTTAGTGTTATTCTTTATCTCTGGTTTTATTTTTATATCGTATATTGAGTATTTAGAACCATTTTTTATCTTAAAATAAATTTCTTTCGGCTCATTAGCCTTTGCAACATTATCTTCCGCAAATATTTCTATATTCAAATCTTCTATGTTTTTTTTGATTTCAAGATAAGTTCTCTCAGTTTTCATAGTTATCTCTTCGCCAAATATGTTTGTATATTTTAAAATAGATGGTTGTAAGCTGAGGGTTGTATTTTTTTTAGCTCTTAACACATATTTCTCTATAATTGTTGCGGGTTCTATACATTTTTCATCATCGTATTTTTTGCATTTGTCTAGAAGTAACTCTTTTTCCAAATCCCCTTTTAATATTCTTATAAAGGGAAACACTTCTTCTGGATCTTGTGGAGAAAAAATAATTTTTACATTTGCTTCTCTGCTACCATAATTATCAACTTTTACTAAAACTTCAAATTCTTCTCCAACTTGTATTTTATCTTTAGCAACATATTGGCTTATTTTGATATCTGGCATTAGATACTTACCAACTTTTGATTCGTTGTATATTTTTATTTTTAAAGTATTTGCTTTAGGATTTACGCATATCTCGATTTCATTTTCTTCATCTAAAATTCTTTTTTCTAATAAAATCCTCTTCCAACCACTTATGAAATTAGATGGTGTGTAGTTGCCTAAAATTTTATTATTTAGCTTTACAGTAATCTCTGCGTGGTTATCCGCGACAGGTAGAAAATCAGCTTTTAGGGAGAATACTACATATTCTTCTTTATTTGGTTTTTCTATTCTAAAGTTGTATTTTTGGCAACCTGAACTATCTGCTACAAAATCTTCATAGCCTAAAGAAGCAAAAGAAAATTCTACCGGTTTTTCTGTTTGTTGTGCATAGCTAAAGCTCGCAAGCAAAGCAAGTAGCACTAAATAAAATACCCTTTTTATCATATCAACCCTTTTTCCTTAAGCCTAATAATAACAAGCTCTTTTGTATTTTTAAAACTTCTTTGAGATTCTATTTCTATTATTTTGTCCTTAGGGTAGTTTCTAAAAGTATGTTTTTTGCAATATTCAATACCTTCACAGAATACATTGTCCATAATTTTTTCGTAGTTATAGCCGCGGGCCTCTAATCTATATTCTAAGATTTCTGGATGTAGAGTAATTAAAATTACTACATCAGCATTTATCTTTGCCTCACATAAAGTATGTCCTTCTATTATAAGCCTATTTTCTTTTTTTATTTTTTCATTCAATTTTTTCTCCATTTTTTTTATATCAATTTCAACTTCTTTTATTTCATCATTCCATTTGCCTAATTTATTTTCGAGTGCAAATTCTCTTTCGTTTATAACTTTACAATTTAGTATTTTAGATAAATATTTAGCCAAAGTTGTTTTTCCTACTCCTGGACTACCTGTAATTACTAAAATTAGTTTTCTTTTTTTATATTTCATCTTAGTCTTTTTTAGCATTAGTACATTTTTTACTCAATATTAAAACATCATCTTTAAGTTGAATACCGCCTTTTTCTATTGCTTCGCACAACTTTGAAATTTTTTCTGCACTCATTGGAGATATTTATTTAACAAAAAATTATTTAAACATATTTCTAAAATTTTTTTAATTAGAAAATATTAAGTAAGAAATTATAAAGTTATAATCTTAGCGTATTTAATACTTTTTTGAATTTTCAAAAAAAGGTTTTGTATTACTCATTTAAGTCTTAGTGCATCCAAATTTTTCAGCGCGTAAGAACTAACTTTAAATCTATTAGTCAAATACCTCGCAAAGTCAACACAGTTCTGATTTTCTCCGTGGTTTACAACAATTCTCTTTGGAGCCGGTTTTATTGCTTTTATATAAGATACTAATTGGTTTCTGTCACTATGCCCAGAAAATCCTTCACAACTTTCGACTCTCATATTTATTTTCATTTCTCTTGTTTTTCCATTTTCTACAATCGGTATAGATCTTAATCCTCCTTGTATTTTTCTTCCTAGAGAGCCTTCTCCTTGCCAACCAACAAATATTAGTGTATTTCTTGGATCTTCAGCCATTGCATAGAGGTATCTTACTGAAACACCACCTGTAAGCATTCCAGAAGATGCCAATATTATTGCTCCTTTTTCATTAACTATTACATCTCTATCATTAGATCTTGTTTCATGAAACAATTCTGAAGAGAAAGGCGAGTCATTATGTAATATTCTTGTTCTTACGTTTTGCCTTAGATATTCAGGATATGCTGTGTGTATTATCGAAGCCTCCTTTGTCATGCCGTCAATATAGCATTTTGTACCCTCAGGTAATAAACCTTTTTTATAAAAACTCTCCAAAACCAACATTATTTCTTGTGCTCTTCCAACTGCAAAAACAGGTATTAGAACATTACCGCCCTGTTCCAAAGTTTCTTTAATTACTTTTAATAAATATTCTTCTGATTGTTGTCTATTTGGTTGAATATCATTTGAACCTCCGTAAGTACTTTCTATTATGAGAGTTTCTAACCTTGGATATTTAGTGTCAAGATTGTCAAATAATCTTGTAAAACCATATTTAAAGTCACCAGTGTATATAACATTATGTGCTCCTTGCCCAATGTGCAAATGTACAGAAGCACTTCCTAAAATATGAGCAGCATTATGGAAAGTTATTCTTATGTCAGGTGTAATATCAGTAACTTCTCTATATTCTCTTGTTATGCAATATTTTACCATTTCTTTTACATCTCTCTCTGTATAAGGAGGTTCTTTATCATCTTTAATAAGTACATCAATATAATCAAATTGTAATAATGCCATAAGATCTCTAGTTGGTTCAGTGCAATATACAGGTCCTCTATAGCCAAGTTTGAATAGATAAGGTACAAAGCCACTATGATCTAAGTGAGCATGGCTAATTACAACGGCATCTATTTCATTAACAGGAAATCTTAAAGCGTCCAGGTATGGATATGGTTCTTCATTAGATGCAACATTTATGCCACAATCTAACAATACTCTACTATCTTTAGTTTCTATCATCATACAACTTCTTCCAACTTCTCTAAAACCTCCTAATGCAGTTACTCTAATCCACCCATTTTGTGTTACAACATTTCCATAGATTTTATTAGCCAAAGCATACAAGATTTTTTTCCTTTCGTTTGAATATTTATGCAAATGGTGTCTTATTCCTTTTAATATCTCGCTTTCAGAAATAGGAGCTCTCTCTATTTTCGGAGTCCAACCGGTTGTTAAAGTTATTTGTTTAAGCGTTTCTCCACCTTTTCCTATTACTAAACCTGGTTTAAATGCTTCTATGATTACTTGACTAAAAGAGCTTTCAAACTCAATATTTTTTATGTCCGCATCTTTTGGCACTATCTCCAATATTTTTTGTTTCACAAATGCAGGATCTTTTTGTAAGCTTTTGTCTGTTCTAGTTTTTATTCTCTTTTTTAATTCTGCAGCTACTTCCGCTATATATTTTTCATTTTCGAAAAAAATTGCTGGATTCTTTGTGTATATTACAATCTCTGGTCCTTCAATATCTACATTTGTTACTTGCGCTTCTTTTGGTATATATTTGTCTACAACAGCCTTTACATGTTCTAAATATTCCATAGCATATCAGCTCTACAAAATTTAAAAATGTCGATATGAGAATTTTCATATCTATAAATTTTAGGTTAAGAAAAGCTTCAGTTTTTTACTTTTTTGCTTTTTTTTGTTTTTGTGATTCTATTATTTTGCTTATTTCTTCTTGACTTAATTCTTTTACGCCCTCTTTATTTATCACAACAACTGATACGGATAAACCACCCGAAAATACATCTCTTTTTTTGCCAGCTTCTATTGCTTTTATCGCTAATGCAATTGCTTCATCTTTTGTCATATCTTCACTGTAACCACTATCTAAAGTGTTTAATGCAAATTCGGTGCCAGATCCACTAACAGCATATTGCTTTCTTTCTAACAATCCACCTGATGGATCAACTTCATATAACTCTGGAGTTTCATTAATTCCTCCTATAATAAATTGTGCTAAAAAAGGAAAATATCTGTTTGCGTTGAGTATATTTGACAAAAGTGTTGCTGCGGCTTTGGGGGTAAATTTTGCAGCTCTTTCTATCTCATATAACTTTGCATGTGCTGTTAGAAATCTTATTATTGCTAGCGAATCTCCTACACTACCTGCATTTGTAATTGCCAAATAATCTGTTATCTTATATATCTTTTGTGATTCTTCTTCATAAGCAATATGCCCCATAGATGCTCGCATATCTGCAGCTAATACAATTGCATCTTTTATTTTTATGCCTACAGTTGTAGTACCTGTTTTGAGTTCTTTGTTTTCCATTAATCCACCAAAAAATAGAAATTCTTGATACTTAATTTTATTTAGGATAACATTTATAAAACAAACTTATTTTTTGTTTTTCTCTTTATTGGTAACATTTTCTTCTTCGTTCTTGTCGATCACAAAACTAACCTTTTCTATATCTTTTATTTTTTTCTTTACAATTTCTCCAAAAGCTTCTTTCAAGACATCTAATTCTTTAGGAAGTTCTTTCTTGAGTTTAATAACTGCTTCTTTCTCTTTTATCTCAAAGCTAGGTTTATCTTTTAGTGGGAGATATTTTTCTAGTAAAGCTTTAAATTTTTCTTCTGTTGTTTTGAGCTCTTTAACTATTTTTATATAATACTCAACCTCTTTGCCAGCCAAACTGTGATTAAAATCTACTCTAACTCTGCCACCGGATATTGACTGAACTCTGCCTATATTACCGTTAATCTCAACAGGCATTCCTACATATGGTCTTATTTTGTTTTTTAAGAATGCATTTAAAGGTACAATGTAAATGAGATCAGAATTTCTCTCACCAAAAGCTTTTTTTGGACCTAATTTTATTGTTCTTTCTTCTCCTTCTTTCATACTCTCTAGTTCTTCATCTATTCCTTCGACTATATCTTTATCTCCTATTACAATAGGTACTGGTCCATATCTTACTTCCTTTCTATATATACCATTCTTTTTAGCTACTTCTTCTTCAGTGGTATCAAAAACCATACCAGTTGATAATTCTTTGCCGATATAACTAACAAGTACTATGCTGCCCTTTTCCAACTAATCACCTTAAAATTTTGTATGTAGCTTCTAGTTACTTAGTAGAACCAAAATAGTATTTCTTATTAAAATAATATAGCCACATTAAATTAATATAATTATGGATAAGCAAGAAAAAAACAATCTACTGGTATGGCTTATTGTTATTGTAATGTTAGGTTCAACATTAGGGTATGCTTTGCTTTCTTCAGGATATTTTAAAGAGAACAAGCAAGAGACAAACCAAGAAGAAAATACCTCTTCAATTAATTTTAAGGCTAGTGATGTTAATGCAGTAGTTAAGGAGATTTATAATAGTATGATTTTCTTAGCATATACAGATTTAGAGCTAAAAGACGCAGATAGCAAAATATATTCAGTAGATGGAATAAAAAAAGTTTCTTCTACATGGATGCCGGAATCTAGTTCTGGTTTAGGCAATCCCATTTACAGAGCAAATATTATTTTCTCAAAAAGGGATCCTTATGATTTATATTCAGAGCTTTCTAAAATTTCTGATTTTAAACAATCGACAGCATATTTAAACGCCTTGGTTGAGCTTCCTAAAGTTATTACTATTTATAACAAAGATCTTAATATGCAGAGAGAGTATACACTTAATGACCAACTGGTTAATGCAATAATTTCCATTGAGAGCAAAAAAGGAGATCTTCTTTTGGTTTCAGTAGATCTTTCTCTCTCAGGTTCAAAAGAGAAATATTTAAGTTGTATTGAAACTGCAAATTTATCAGCTCGGCCAAAAATGTTTCTTAAAGATGAAAATTTTACTATTTCAACTATAAAACCTGTTCTTAACATAAATGCAGTTTTAAAGCTTTCTAAGGCTAATGAAGACATAAATTTGGAAAAATTAATAGATGATATCAACTCTTTTGAAAATGTTTTATCTACAAATCTAAGATTTTCAAATCCATCTAATTATTTCGTTATTTCTCTAGATAGTAATTATGAAAGTTTGCAGTCTGACTTAAATAGTGCCCTTTATGGCATAAACGGTGTCTCAAATGTATCTTTTTATCCATCAAGTCAAGAAATTTTGATAGATTACAATACCAATAATTTTATGTCTCTTAAACAAAGCATAGAAGAAATCATCACATCTTTCAATTTTAAGATAAAAGATTTTGATGAACCATCTTATACTTTATTAGGTGATTTAAATACTGATTCAGTAGAACATAATCTAGAACTCTCTGAAAAGATTTTTAATCTCCTAAATGAAAGAAATTTTGAATCTAAGATAATGCAATATGCAACTTTCGATGTTAACTATTTTTATTCAGAAAACGGTGAAAAACATATTTTAGAAGATGGAAATTTTTCAGCTTTAGTTAAACCATCTCACAATGTTGGTGATTTGGCTAATCTTTATGTTCAATACTATGTAGTTAGAGATAAGATAGTCTATATAAATGCTAAAGAAAAAGAATAGGAAAGAATAAATAATACACTTTTATTAATACACTTTTTTATTTTTTAGTTTTTATTTAAATTGGTGTTGGAACTAAAAAATATTTCTCTTGATTAATTGTTATTTCGTTTTTGTATATAAAATAATTAAGATTGTTCTAAATATTCCTCACTTCAAAAAATATTAGAGGTAAGATTCAAACAATATAATTACTTTCACTTACCATACTTTTCTTTTAGCTTTATTATTGCTTCTGCTATGTCTCTACCACAATCTAAATAGGCTTTCATTGCTTCTTCCTTAGAAGCATTGGTTTGTTGCATTATAATCTTAATATCTTCTTCATAATTGGCATTTTCATTTTCCTGATTTATCATTTTTTCATTTCCATATATATTGTATGTTTTTGTCCCTTTCATTTCTACGCACGTAACATTTGGATTTTCTATTATTATTTTGCCACCTTCTTTTAACTCTATTACTACTTTATTTGCATTTATCTCATTAGACTTTATACCTAACTGTTTCATCATTGCTTGTATCTGTTTTGGATTTATATTGCCCATTCCAGGAAACAAAAAATCACCTCAAAACTTTCAAATCTTTCCACCAACTCATAGATTTTCTTCTCAATAGAGCTTTAAATATAATCTTTGCCTCTCTTGTTTTTAATCTTGGCTTTATTTTGTTTAGCCAGTCTGAAGCATTTTCATAGCCTGCTTCAAGATACTCTTTTGCTTGAAAGGCACATTCTAAATAATCAGCATCTTTGACTATTGTTGATTCAATTGTTTTTTCTTCAAATAGCTCTTGCATTAACTTTTTATATTCTTCCAAAAAAACATATTTGCTCTGTTCTTCTATAACTTTTTTTGCTATTTTCTTGTTATCTAAATATCTACTTCCAACTTTATGTATATCATTTATTCTAGCTTCATGTATATCATGCATTATTGCCATTTTAAGACATTTTTCAGCATCAACATTTTTCATTTTTGCGAGAAAATATGCTATCAAAGACATCCTAAATGAATGATCAGCAACACTTTCAGGTGTTTTAACCCAACAAAAATACCAGCCTGTTCTTGGCAAACATTTTAACAACCCGATCTCGAAGAAGAAGTCAACCATCTCATATACTTTATTTTTTTTCTTTTTCATAATATCATTTAATTCGGATATTTTTAAATTTAAATATAATAAATCATATTTATGGCTAAAATATTTACTAATTATGACGATTTTGTTAATAGCTTCAAAGATTTTAACAATAGAAAGAGACTTGAAGCATTAAAGAGATATCTTGCTAGAGGTGGAGTAATCTCTGCAAAACAAATTGGTTCTAGAATAATTTTGTCTTATCCAGACCCCCAAAGAGTTATTAAGCAGATAGATGAGTTAAAAAAGAGAAAAGAGATTTATGAGAAACAATATGCTGATTGGAAAAAAAAGAAAGATTCCGCGCAGTTTTATGATATAAAAAATAAGATTCTCAAATATTCTGATCCTGTATATTGGAAACATTTAGCAAAATATTTTTCGGATAAGGACTATAAACAAGATGTTGATAATGTGAAGTTACCGGTACATTTAGTAGCAGATGAACGTTGGAAGCCCATGATTAAAATGTTTGTTGAGGATCCAGAATATAGAGCAAATCTAGTTGAGACTTTTAATAATTCGATAGTTTATAAAAAAGATAAAAAGCTTGCCAAGTATGCGGATCAGATAAAGTCCTTCAGGATAGATATAAGTAATAAGGTTTTAGAAGATTTAGAGCAAAAGATTTTGGATCTCCAGAAGGATATAGACGCTCTAAATGAAATATTCAATTGGAGTAAAGAAAAATAAATTTCAATTTAAAACAAAAAGGTATTTATCTAATCAAATATTAGGAAAACTAATCTATTAGTGGAATTTTGTTTGCTTCCCTAACTCAATATTGTTAAAACATCTTTTCTTTTGCTATTATAGGGGGTTTGGTTTGATAGCTGAAAGTATCTTCAAAAGCGAATTTGATAAAAATTCTGTATTTTTAGATAGAAACCTTATAATGCCTTCATACATCCCTGACGAATTGCCTTTTAGAGAAAAACAGATAGAAGAAGTTAGTAGAGTAATAGCACCAGCATTGAAGGGTCAGAGACCAGAGAATCTTTTTATATATGGAAAAGTTGGAACAGGAAAAACATCCGTATCAAAACACGTTATGAAAAAATTCAACGAATTTGCTTCTAACAATAAAATAAACGCAGAATGTTATTATGTGAATTGTAGAACTCACAACACGGTTTATAAAGTTTTAAATAAAATAGCAAAAGATATATATGCTGAAGAAAGTTTTATAGGTTTTCCTAGTACCTTCATATACGAAAAGATTTTAGAATATTCAAAACAACAAAAACATATTATCTTTATTTTAGACGAGATAGACAAGGTCAGAGACTTAGATGAATTAATGTATAATCTTACAAGAGCGAATGATGAGCTGGACAAAGGATCTATTTCAGTTATAGGAATTTCAAATAATGTATTATTTAAAGACAGATTGGATGCAAGAACTAAAAGTAGTTTATGTGAAAAGGAGTTGGTATTTCCGCCATATAATGCAGAAGAGCTAATAGAAATATTGAAAAAGAGAGCTAAATTAGCTTTTAAAGAAGGAGCTATTTCAACCTCTGCAATAAGTTTGGCTGCAGCATATGCAGCAAAAGAAAGCGGTGATGCAAGAACTGCTGTATTGCTTCTCTTAAAAGCAGGCGAAATTGCAGACAGGCTTTCTTTAAACATCGTCGAAGATGAACAAGTAAAAGCTGCAAAAAGTCTAGTAGAAGAAGAGATTGTTTTAAGTCTTATAAGTACTCTACCTAGTCAACAAAAGTTGGTTTTGTATGCAATAGCCAAATTAAGTTTAGATAAAAAACCAATAAAATCTTTAATTGGTTTAGAACAAGGAGTATTATTTTCTGGAGAGATTTACGAAGAGTATACAAGATTAGCAAAAAAGTTTAAAGAAAGCATCGTATCTGCGCGATGGTATAGAGAGTATATTTCAGAGCTAGAGGTATATGGTCTTATTATTACAACAAATTCTGGAAAAGGAATAAAAGGTCAAACTAGGTTAATAAAATTAGCTTCAGATCCAACAAAGATAAGAGATGTGTTAGAAAAGGAACTCTTTGGAAATTGATTTTGCACAAGCAAAGAGGTCCTGTTTTGTTATTTATAAATAACGTTTTTTATTTTATTTGAGGTGATTGCTTTGCCTTATCCAGTAAGAAAATTTAGAGTTGGTTCAATTAGTGTTGCAATATGGCAAAATGATAGTAAAGATGGTAACAAGTTTTACTCAGTTACGCTAGATAGAAGATACAAGGATAAAGACGGTAGTTGGAAAAGTTCTAACAATTTAGGCATTAATGATCTACCAAAAGCAATATTGGCTTTACAAAAAGCTTACGAATTTGTTTTGTTTAAAGAGCCTGAGTTGCAAGAAGATATTAATGAAGATATTAAAGAAAATGATGAAAATAATGAAGAAATTAATGGAGATGTAGTTTCGAGAGGTCCAAAAGAAGATTTTAATAAAGATCTTTTTGATTTTTAATAATCTTTTTGTTTTTAGAGTGCATAATGTTCAACGAATTCGCAATAACAGAGTTAATTTTTTATAACTTATAATGGTTTTTATGGGCATAGTTAAAAATTACAATAATTTAATTAACAGCATTCTCGAAATTAATAGTATTGAAGATTTCAACGAAATGCAAAAACTAGTTTTAAATAAAAATTGGGGAAGTTCTAATTTAGTAATTAGTTCACCTACTGCTAGTGGGAAAACTTTGGTTGCAGAGCTAGTTGCATTAAACACAATCTTAAACAAAAACAAGAAAGTTTTGTACATCTGTCCTTTGCGGGCTATTGCTTACGAACACTATAACTCTTTTAAGATTAAGTATGCTAAGAGGTTTGGAATTAGGGTTGCTGTTAGTACAGGTGATTTAGATTCAAGTAGTTCTTATTTAAGTTCATATGACATAATATTTTCAACATTTGAAAAAATCGATAGTTTAATAAGACATAAGTCAGAGTGGTTAAGTTCTATTGGTTTGTTGATTATTGATGAGGTACATTTTTTAGATAGTGATAGAGGCCCAACTTTAGAAGTTATTGTTGGGATATTAACTCAGATGAATAAAGATATGCAAGTAATAGCTTTAAGTGCTACTATTCCAAACGCAGAAGATATTTCAGGGTGGCTAAATGCAGATTTAGTAATTTCAAATTATAGACCAGTCAAACTTGTAGAGAAGATATATTTTGATGGAGTACTTTATAATGGTAGTGAAGAATTTATAGATAAGTTAAAAACTCCTTTGGATTCTATACTTTTAGATACTCTCCAAAAAGATAAACAAATTTTAATATTTGTTAATACCAGAAAGAATGCGCAGAGTTATGCTGAAAAATCAGCAAATTTGGTCAGTAGTTATTTGGCAAATAAAGAAAAAAAATATCTTAATAACCTTTCTGAAAAAATTTTATCCTGTTTAGATAGCCCTACAAAACAATGTGAGCTTTTGGCTAACCTAATCAAGAAAGGAGTTGCTTTTCATCATGCTGGCTTGTTACAAAAACAGAGAGATTTGGTTGAAAATGCATTTAGAAAAAATTTAGTGAAGGTGTTGTTTGCAACTCCCACATTGGCAGCAGGTGTTAATTTACCTGCTTTTAGAGTTTTGATAAGTTCTCTTTACAGGTATTCTGGAGCAGGAAATTCTTTAATATCTGTGAATGAATACAAACAAATGATAGGAAGAGCAGGAAGGCCAAAATACGATGTTTATGGAGAATCAATAATAATAGCAAGAAGCAAAAGTGAGCTTTCAGAACTCTATAATAACTATGTAAAAGGTGATTTAGAGAATATTTATTCTAGATTTTCAAATGAGTCTTTGTTAAGAACACATTTACTTTCTTTAATATCAACAGGTTTTGTTTATGATTTGTTGTCTTTGGAAGATTTTATAAAAAGAACTTTTTATTATCACCAAAACAAAAATTTTGATTGTATTGGAGAAATAATGCCCTTACTTAAACAACTCGAGGAGTTTGGCTTTATTGAGGGTAATGAAGAAAGATTTTATGCTACTAAATTAGGTAAAAGAGTCGCAGAACTTTATTTGGATCCAGTTTCTGCGTACAAAATGATAAATATGTTGAAATTAAAAAAAGATGCTGATTTATTTTATCTTTTCTTAATAGCTAACACTTATGAATTTGCTCCTTGGTTTGCTCCTTCTAAAGAAAATGAAGAAGAGGTTTATGCATTATTATATGAGAATATGCCAAATATTGGTTTGTGTGATAAAGACTTATTTAATGATTATTCAATATTAGAAAAGTTCAATACTGTTCTAATGTTAAATGATTGGATAAATGAAAATAACGAAGAACAAATATTAGAGAAATACAATCTCTCACCAGGTTTACTTTATAATAAATTAGAGATTTCTGATTGGCTCGTTTATTCTGCATTTGAACTTTCAAAGCTTTTAGATTTAAGTTATCATTACAAAAATCTTACGCATATGAGAATCAGGTTAAAATATGGTGTAAAGGAAGAACTGTTACCTTTAGTGAGTGTTAAAGGAATAGGCAGGGTAAGGGCTAGAAAACTTTATAATGCAAATATAAAGACAATACAAGAATTAAAGAATACGGACATTAAAGATTTGAGTAGACTCATCGGTATAAAAACTGCAGAACACGTTTTAAAACATTTAAATACTTATAAATAGGAAGTTTTTTGTTTTCCACATTATAATTAAATATATGTTGTTAGCAAAAATTATTTATACTTCTTAGAGGTGGTTGAATTGGCATTTATCGAAAAGCTTTTGGGTAGACAACAACAAACAGAAGATATAGAAGACTTTTTGAATGCATTAGATGAAGAAGATGAAGAACTCTACGAGGATGCAGATGCATTTGTTAGACCAGTAGTCTTAAACACAGAAGAGGATGTCAGTTATGTAATGGAGGAGCTCAAGAAAGGTAATTTTATCTTACTCAACATTGCAGACTTATCTAGGAGAAATGCAATTAAGTTGAGAGATTTAATAACAGCTATAAAAGAGCAAGTGTTGCAAATAGATGGAGACATAGCACGAATATCCCAAGAGAAGATCTTAATAACTCCGAGTAGAGTTAAAATAATGAAGAGGAAGCCCAAGTAAAGGCTTTCTTTTCATTTACTTTGTTACTTTTATTTGTGGTTTAGTATATTTTAGTATATAATCTTTTATGTATCTTGACAGTAAGGCTTTTTCTGTTGAGTTTTCTCTGGAAAATTCTTTGGAATTAGTTAATTCTTTACTAAATTCAAGATATTGGAGAAAATTTAGTAGAGGGAGCATCAAGCTGATTTATGCACCTTGTTGGTATTTTGGTTATCATGCTTACGAATTAAACAAAGATGGGGTAGCTAGTATAACACATGCTGGTAGATTAGTTTTTATAGAATTCTTAAATGAGTTTGATGAATCAATAGCAAAACTCTATTCTAAATTAGATAAGGGGCTAAAAAATCAAATAGATGAACAATATCCTTTTGAAGTAAAAGAATCTAAGCTTTCAAAAAATGAAGTTTCGGATCTAATAAAAATAAAATTATCTTCACAATTCAAAGCAAAAAAAGATAATATTGTTATCGATTCTTTAGAGAAAATATATGTTCCCTTTTGGGTTATCTATGTATCTTTATCCGAAGATACTCATAGTTTAATAGTTAATGCTATAACTGGAGAAATAGTGAATGAAGCGGAAGTTCCAGAGAGAGATGTAGGATGGATTGAAATCACTAGAGAAATGTTGGATGAGTTGAAAAATCCAGGAGCGTGGGTTGAATATACTAAAAAGTTTAGTGCTAAACTTAGCAATAAGAAAGAAGTCACGAATTGGAGTTTGCTAGAGGACAAAGGTCTTCTAATTCTTTTGTTAGCACTGTTGACAGCATTATTTTTAATAATAACTGCAATAGCATATTTGTAGTTGTTTTATGTTTAACTTAGTTAAATAAAAGCAGAAATATAAAAAATTATAGCTTTAGATACTGTTCTATAAAGATAATAAACAAATAGTTTAAAATGAGATTGTTTTGAGGTTTTATACAAATTCGAAAAGTTTTTTTGGTATGTATTTTTTTGAATCATCTTGTATTTCTGTTTGATCTTCATCTTTATAATCTAATATCTTTTTTTGCTCTCTTCTTTCGTTTAGAAATATAGACTGAACTTCCTGTTCTATTAAATCAATCCGTTGTCTTATATAATTGCTTAGATTGTATTGTCTAACCAAATCCTTTGCAATTTTTAAATATTTCTTTACAGAGCCTTCTGCAATTGTTAATACAATATTCCCTTTACCACATTTTTTACATTTCCCACTCAAAGGTATCCTTCTATACTTTTCATTACAGTTTGTGCATCTAAAACTCTGCTTAGAGAAAGATCTCGCATTTCCTATAATATCTGGCAAAAAGTGGCTCATCAACACTCTCTCTAGAGCATCCTTTTGATCAACAGCTCTTATTTTTGCTTGCAATTCCGCTTGCCTTTTAATCTTATCTTCCATACTTTTCAGTTGCACATATCTTGAAAATTTGGGCCCAATATCGAATATTTTTGTATTATGTGTAAATTTCAATCCTCTATACTGACTCTCTTTCCCAAGTCTCTTCGAAACAATTTCTATATTATCTATATTTGGTAAAGATTCTGTTAAACTTTTTTCATATAGTTCTAGAGGATACTTTTCACAAATTTCCATTTCATAAACTTCATTATCTATCTCTTGTGGATTAATGTTTGTTGTAAAAACCAGAGGTGCATCCATTCTACCACCTCTTTTTATTGGCAGGTATTTGTTAGAGAAATTTAATAAAACATCCAAAAGGAGCATTATGCTATCTTGATCACCATCAGCATTACGTCTTTTTGCTAAATGAAAATAAGGATGCGCAAAACATACTCTTGCTTTCGTAAATCCTATTATCCTGCCAACTACTGCTGCTGAGGTATGAGGTGCTAAGCCAAGTATTATTTGACCAACTAAATCTTCCTTATTTTTAACATTATAATAACTTTTTAACCCGTAGAATTTTACTAGAAGTTCATCGATAAATCCACATTCTCTTATTAAAAATTCTGCCGCCTCTTCGTTAATAATTATATCCTGAACAAATAACTCTAATATTTGATCTTCATCTTTTAGATCTTTGTCAAACATATCTTTGGTATAACCAAGCTCTTTTAATTTTTCAATGCTAGTTCCAATTTCGATAGGTTTGAAATGCGTCAAAGGTGCATTTATCATGTCAAATCTAATAGTACCATCTCTATAAACATGTAAATCGTATTTTGCTCGTAGAATACCTTTTTCCAGAGGTTCTGGTGTTTTGTCTTCATTTATTAAACCCCTAACACCTTTTACAATTTCTGGGTATTGGTTTTGCATACCTAAATTTTTTAGAGCTCTTTCGAATATGCTCTTTATGTCAAGGTTGTATTCTTCGTAGGCGATAGTCTCACTCGTACATTCTTCGCACTTATCTTTGAAAACATGTTTTTTACATTTTGGGCAATAAAATATGTTTTTTCCCTTATTGCCACAATGACATATTAAGTTATCTATTACTTTTTTACATTTTTCACAATAATATATTTTTATTTCTACTTTTATAGGCTCTTTTGTTTTTTCGGAATATTCTATGGCCTTGTTTATAGATCTCGTTGGCCCACCATACAACCCTATTGGAAATAGCACATGGGGCTTTCCTTCCATCTCTCTAGCTTTAGCAGCTTCAGGCCTGCCCATTCTCAAGCCTACAAATGTTCCACATTTATCCTTTATTTTTATACCTGAAATTTCTTCCAATATTTCTAATATGCTTTTTTTGGTATTGGGTGTTAATTCTGAGAAATAACCAAGTGTTTTTAATAATGGATAGGCATATGTTTTTCCTACGATAATATTATTATTTTCTATTGTATGTGGCAAACCTATGTCTTCCATAACTTTTTTTATTTTGGGTTTATAAGGGAATATTAGTTTAACTATCTTACTATCTTCAAATATTTTTTCACAGTTTTTTGCTTCTTTGATTAGTTCTAAGATATCTTCTTTTTCTGCGCAATTAAAATAAAAAGTGTATTTTGGATGTAGAGCAATAGGCAGTTGCATAGATATTTCAACAGCAGTGAAAGGATCAATGTTGTTCGGATCTTTAATAAGTTTCTCTACATTTATTCCTTTTTCTTCTGCCTCTTTTTGCAATTTTTCTAACTCTAAACACCACCACTCTTCACAATATCCTACTGGTAGAAGGTTATTTGCACTCTTTCTAAAGTCGCCTATGCTACAAAGATAATCTCCTAAAAATAAAAATTGGTCTACCTCATCTCTAATTAGTTGTGCTTCTTCCACACTTTCTATCTTTCTAACTTCTCCATTTTTTAGTTTAACAATAGGTCCTTCTATACTATCGCAAGGGAATATTTCTGCACTCTTACCCGGTTTTTCTACTTTCAATTGTGTGCCTACTGCAATGAATTCATCTAGCAAGTACATAGTAGCAGGGTGTATTGCTTTTGCCATAATACCTGTATTTCTACATCTACCGTATCTTAATCTAAAACCAAATTTTTTACCAGGATATGAAAAAATTGGCCTACCCGCTGCCATTCTTGATATATATTTATAATCAACATCTTCATCTTCACTGCTAATATTTTTATCAACTTTTATTATTTCTTCTAACCAATTCCAAT
The DNA here is from genome assembly GCA_026414365.1 of Candidatus Iainarchaeum sp. GTDB lineage: Archaea > Iainarchaeota > Iainarchaeia > Iainarchaeales > SKW153 > SKW153. Next base: position 436,616 of record JAOAJD010000001.1, read on the forward strand.
CTAAATTTAGCATTTTTGCATATGATAATATTTTTTTAGCCTTTAGCGCGATACCTTCGCTTATAACTAAACACATTCCTCCTCTAACTCTATTGGAAGGTATTCTTGGTAAATCCTTATATATTGCCACTTCTCTATCCTCAGTAGGTTCTCCGTTAATACAAACAGGACAGCCTCTTACAATGGCTCTAACTTCATCAGGTGTGAGTTTATATTGCCTAGTAAATATTTCATCATATATTTGGCATTCTTCAACATATCTTTCAATTTCATCTTCCGTTGGCTTATATCTATCTAATCCTAAAATCTTTCTCCCAAGATCACCTAAAATTAGAGGAAAAACTTGTGCTGTTCCACCTGCAGCTCTTATTGGGCCAGCAAAATATATATCTACATATTCACTGTCATCAAAATTTTTACTTATTCTAACACTTGGAACACCATCTATAGGAGCTACAACTACACCTTCTGTTATAATCATTAGACAACTTTTTATTGCTTGTTCTAATCTTTTTTCTCTATTCTCGAGTTTAACCCACTTTTCAGTTAGAATTTCTTCGAATAATCTAAAAACTGCTTTTTCTCTATTATTATTCTCTTCTTTATAAAGCTCGGCATATCTTTTAGCTATACCTTTAGGACCTACAATATTCTCACATCTTTCTCCTAAATCTAAAGATGGTTTACTTTCAACATCTGAGGAAACATCTTTTCCTAAACTTCTAGCTATCTTTGCAATCTCATACTGTTCACTTACTTTTTCTGCCAGCATGTTAAAATATCTTCTTGTTTCTTTGTCGCATTCAATCTGTTTTAGTAAAAAGCTTTCTATCATAAACTACCAACCTTCATAAAAATTCTTTTTGAATACTTTTCTTGTTTTTGTGTTTGCAACTAATAAGATACCTGGTGTTGGTACATGTCCTTGCTCTTTTTGATACTCTGTTTGCAATTGCCAAGTTGAACCATTCATAATTGTACAACCTCTGTAATTACCATATCCTGTGTGATGTAAATCTCCTCCAAAATAAAAGTCTGGTTTTTCTCTTATAATCATAAAATTTTTACTTTCTGGCAAATAGGGGTTATTTAATCCATAACTAACCATCAAGTCTCTTCTCTTTAGTAATTCAATTATTGCTTTTTCTGGTTCTGTTAACCGAATATCTTTAATAGATTGTGCAAGATCATGTATAGAAGCTCCATGGTATATAATGCACTTCAGACCTTCTATTTCGAACCAACTTGGGTTACCAACTAAATGGATATTTTTTAATTTACTTGCATTAGGCAAATATTCTTTGCTTATTGCAGGCTGTGGTTCCGCTCTTCTAACAGCATCATGTTGTCCAGGACAGATGAAAACTTCGATATGTTCTGGGACTAGTTCCAAATATTTTTCTAAAGTTTCGTATTGTTTATATACATCTTTTATTGCAAGTTCTTCATACTGCTCCGGATAAACCCCTATTCCATCAACGTTATCACCTGCTATCACTAAATATTTTATTCTTCCTGCTTCTTCCCTTTCCTTTTCGCTCATACCTTGACCTTTTCCATTTATCCACTTCAGCATATTTAAAAATTCTCTCTCTAAAAATAGCTTACTACCTACATGAATATCCGAGATCAACGCAACATTAAGTTCTCTTCTAGCTTCAGTTGTGCCCTGTTCCAAATCAGGCCAAAAAAAATCTTCCATAAAAAATAATTCTTTATCAATACATCTTGCTTTAATTCCAATTACATCATCATTTAATATCTTTTCAACTTCTTTTAACTGTTTGTTATTATCTCTTTTTGCTATTACGATACATTCATCTTCCAAATCTTCTAATCTTATGGCTAAATTGCCATTCTTTGTGATCCATTTCTCGGCAACCATACCTATAAAATCAACAGTTTCGTTTTCTTTTGTTTTTTTTATTTCTGAAATGTTTTTTGGTTTAAAACCAGGTCTTTGTCTCAAAATTGTTGATAACAATTGAAACTTGTCTCTAAACATCGCTAGAAAATCTTCAACTTTGCCTTCAGAAGTACTTTTTCTTGTTATGTCATATTCTTCTAATATTTTGAAGTCAGAATTAATTTCTTTAGCTATTGGTTTAAATTTTACTTTCTCTACAATAACTTCCTTTATAACAGAACTTACTTTAGTTCTAGATTTTATCAAATATTCTTCAACATCTTTTTCTTCTATTATCACTTTACCAATATTTTCTAACTCATCAATAATTTTCTTATAATCTTCTTTTATCAGGATATCTAAAGCGCGTTGGGATAATATTATGTTCTTGTTTGTAGCATATTCCACAATTTCTTTTACTTCTTCATTCATTTATTCTTCTCCTTAAGTGCTTCAAGTGAAGAAATTATAGTCCATATCTCAGTTCTCGTATGAACTGGCATATTTATATCATTTGTAATATCTTGCAATGCATATATTGCAGCACTAGCATTTACATCAAAGCTTTTTATATCTTTAATTTTATTTTTTGCATCTTCTATTGTAGCTCTTATATTTTTAGGAACTGAGAAATCATTTATTACTTCGTCCATCATTTCAATTATTTGCTTTAGAGCTTCTTCGTTAATCTTCTTTTTTCTCATAACATCACCTTCTTAATTCTAGTTAACAAATAAACGAAAAATAGGGCACACCTCCTTGAGGCAATTCAGCCTCGTATAGCCAAATGTCTTTCAAAATGAAATTATCAAAAATTCAAAAATACCAATAATATTTAGAGAACATTTTATTTAAGAATCTTGCTTTTTAGTAATCTTTATGAGTCTCTCTCTGATTTCTTCAACAAATTTCTTTTCTATATCAAAACCACTTAAAATATAGTTATTAAACTCTTTTTTAGCTTCTTCTATTTGCTCTTTGCTACACAAATCTATCTTATTTATTATGTATATAAATTCTTTTCCATTAAACTCTCTTTTTAATCTCTTAAGAAGTTTTTTTTGTTCTTCAATACTATAACCACTACTTAAACTCGGATCTACAACAAATATTATTTTATCCGCTAGATTTCTTATTGCTGCTAAGGCTATCTTTTCTATAGGACTTCTCTTCTCTTCATCTTTATTTAGGAGTCCTGGCGTATCTATAAATTGAATCTCTTCGTTATTGACTTTGGTATAACCTACCATTATACTCTTTGTAGTAAAAGGATAGTTATTTATTTCCGGCTTCGAGCCAGTTATTCTTGATAAGATTGTACTCTTACCAACATTCGGTAGTCCAGCTATTATAATTGTATGGCAGTCTTTTAATTTTGGTATTTTTGAAATTGTTATTAAAACCTCTTTTAGGAAAGCCATCCTCTTTTTATTTCTTTTTACAAAAGATACCGCTCTACCAAAAAATTCTCTTTGGGTTCTAGCTATCATATCTATGTTATTTAATTTTTTAATTTTTGTAGAATAATGCGTTTCTAATTTTTTTATTTCGATGGCAGAGTTTTTGATAGCAGCAATAGCTTTTTTTATTTCTCCTATTTTATATATCCCATCCAATGTTTCAAATTCAAACTTGGTCAATGAATTTAGGTTTGGTATTGTCTTCTCAATTTTTATAAGTTCATCTCTTATAAGTTTTGAAAATAGTTTAACTCTTAATATTTTTTCATCTTTTAAATTTTCTATTTTCGATTTTTCTTTTCTTGCTTTAAAATTTTGTTTAAATGTTTCTCTGAAAGAAGTTTCAATTATTTGGTCAGCATCCTTTATATATATTTGCATCAGTATCACACAAACTATCTAAATAATCACTTTTAAATTAATTTTCTTATTAGTGTTTTTATAGTAATATTTTGATTTAAGTCTTAATTAAAAGGATATTTAACGGTGTTTCGTTAGTTGTCGTTGTAAACGTATTAACTTTAGAGTGTTTTTGATGGTTTTGAAAATAAAAAACATATACTTAGGTAATTACAAAAGATTAATGATAATACCTATAGCAATATTTGTTTTGTCTCTTATTTGCATATTTATTTATCCGAGAGTCAGTTTAGGAATAGACTTTACTGGTGGAAATAGGCTTTTACTTAAGACAGACAAACAAATAAATGCTACAGACTTAAAGAATACGTTACTATTGAAATATCCCCTAAGAGAGCTTTCTGTTGTAAGTACATCTAATCCTCTCGGTGGATATGGCATAGTGATAGAGTATTCTAAAAACGAGGACTTCGAGATTGTTAATAATAAAATAAATAGTGCTGCAATCTTAGCAAATTCAAATAAGGAGGAAGCATTTACTGTTTTAAATTCAATCTATGTTATCCTACAAAAATATGATGTTAATGAGAGAGTAAATTCTAAACAAATAGAAGAAGCAATCGTTGAGGCCAAATCTTTGGTTTCGGTAGCAAATGAAAATTTCATAAAAGATGTTGAGAGTTTAATAAAGAAAAAATATGGTGTTTCAAATATAGAAACCCAGAGAAGAGAAGTAGGTGCGTCTTTAGGTAAGGCTTTCATAGAGAGCTCTATTTGGATAGTGTTCTTTAGTTGTTTGGCCATATTTGCAGTAGTTTTAATATTCTTTAGAGAAATAATTCCATCTCTAGCAATAATAAGTGCTGCATTAATAGACATCTCTTTTGCTTTAGCAGTTATGTCAATTGCAGATATCCCCATTTCTTTATCTTCTATTGCATCTTTACTTATGCTATTTGGTTACTCCGTTGATACAGATATTTTATTAACTACAAGGAGTTTGAAAAGAAAAGAAGGAAGTGTTAGAGAAAGGGCATTTGATAGCATGGTAACAGGTTTAACTATGACAACCACTGCTTTAGCATCACTTTTTGTTATGCTTTTATTTTCTTATTTATATCAAATATCAGTTATATTCGAAATAGCAATAGTTTTGAGTGCAGGGTTGTTGGCTGATATTCCTGCTACTTGGCTTTTTAATGCTCCTTTGATAATTTGGTATGTAGAGTCAAAAGGTGTTGTAAAATGACTTCCTTACTGAAGAATTATAAAATACTAATTTTAGTATTCTCCTTACTTTTAGCAATATCTTTTATTGGAATTTTTGGTGTAAAATTTGGAACTGATTTTAGTGGCGGTACTGTATTTCAGATTAAACTTTTGCACAAAGCAAACCAGCAAGAAATGCAGACAATTACTTCTGTTATAGAGCACAGGATAAATTCTTTTGGTTTGAAAGATATTACTGTTACCCCAGAAGGTAGCGAGTTTGTTAGAGCAACGATTGCAGAAACAGAGCCAGGAAGTATAGAAGAGATAGAAAGAATATTAAGAAAGCAAGGTAAATTTGAGGTTGTTTTTGATGGAAATGTCTTATTTACTGGTGCAGACATAATACAAATAATAACAGATCCAACACTGGGTTACAAAGTTTACCAAGAAGGAAAAAGTTGGCGATGGGTTCTGCCTTTTGTTATAAAAGAGAATGCCGCTCAAAACTTTTCTAAGTCTATTTTTCACAGATGTACAATTACAGGTACAAATGAAAAAGGAGAAAGACAGTATGATTGTGATAAAACATATTTCTTTATAGATAGACCAAATACAGGTATATTAATAATACCTAAAGAAACATTTGCTGCAGATTCTCTGATTTTCTCAGAGGGTTCTTATATTGCAGGAATACCTCAAGATACGGATATTGAAGAATTTCTAACAAACGTTGGTTTGCCATATCTGATAGTTGAAAATGAACTTAATGAAGGGGATATAAATAAACTTTCTAGTTTAGATAATGAAAATAAGAGAGCTTACATTCCAAAGTCTTTGAGTAAAGGTATACGAGAGAAACTAATTTCTTTAGGATTTGAATTGAAAGAGATTGAAGAAAGGGAAAATTATCCTTGGGTTTGGATAGCTACTGGTGCTCAAACAATTATATCATTAACACCAAGCGTTACTAACATGGAACCTTATGTTAAGGATGTTCAAAATGCTAAGATTTTTTCTAACTTGTTAATTCAAGGAAGTGCTGCAACAAAAGAGGATGCATATAGAGAATTAAAATCAATTAAAGTTATTCTAGAAACAGGTTCTTTGCCAATTCCTATAGATGATATTTCTAAAGAAGTGATGTCTCCAACCTTAGGTTATGAATTTTTAAACGTTGCTTTAATAATGGGGATTTGTTCTTTAATAACAGTTTCATTGGTTGTTTTTTTACGTTATAAATATCTTAATCTAGCAATACCTATAATTTTCACAGCAATAGCAGAAGTTACTTTAGTTTTAGGTATTGCTGCTTTAATAAACTGGAATTTAGATCTAGCAAGTGTGGCTGGATTGGTTGCAGCAGTTGGTACAGGTGTTAATGATCAAATAGTTATAACTGATGAACTTATTGCTAGAAAAGAAGAAGAAGTAGCTACTTCTCTGTTGAGTAGAATAAAGAGAGCATTCTTTGTTGTTGTTGCTGCTGCGAGTACGACTATTGCTGCTCTCTTACCACTTTTAATCTTAGGTTCTTCTACAAAATTGGTCGGATTTGCTTTTACAACTATCTGTGGTGTCTTAGTAGGTGTTTTGATTACAAGACCGGCTTATTCTGAAGTTGCTAAAATAATAATAGAAAAAGAGCAAATTAAATAAAATTTGTCTAAAATCATTTTTATATCATTTCACTTATCTTGCCAGTTTTTTGTGCTAAGTAGTACCAAATTAAAAAAACAGCAAAAAACATTAAGAACCAACTAACAATGTGAGTAATTTCACCATAGTAATTTCCTAATCTTTTTGCCACCAGAATTATTGTAGAAACTCTGCTAATATTTAATATAAAAATTGCAATTGATGCGACAATTATAAATTCAACTTTTTTACGTGTGTCTGGCTTTTTCAGGGGAACAACAATCGCAATAAATGCAATAATACTTGTTAACCCAGTACAAAAGTTTGTTATCTCATATGCATAATTATCTACAATAATAAAATTTTCTATATTCTGTGAATTTGTTATTTTTGCAACTAAATTAGCTACTATTATTCCCAAAATCTTAGGGTTTATTATACTAACTAGTAATTCTAAGGCTAAAAATATAAGGGAAAATTTTATCAAAAAAAAAGTTTTTTCTCTTTTGTTTTTGAGATTGCCAAGTTTATTTTTTTTTATTTTTATCACCAAGGAACTTTTTTTATTTTTAGTTTGTATGCCAAATAGTTCGAGAGCTTATGTGCAATCAAAGTAATAATAACTATTGCTAATATCTCGTAAAATGTTGGAGCATACATAATACTACCAAATACCAAACCACCAAAAACAAAATCTAATTGATCTAAAAACAAAACAGGGTTTCCAGGATCAATTTTATTTCTTCTTTTGAAAAAACTAGCTACGATATCTCCTATTATCGCTCCTAAAGAAAGCAGAAAGCCAAACAAAACATAATTTTGATAAACTTGCTCAACAGCAGGATTTATCAAGACTACTATGAAAGAAGCAAAACTACCAAAGAATACTCCTGCGATAGTACCTCTGATTGTTTTCCCCTTCCCTAATATAGGCTGATTGTCCAACCATTTTTTGCCAAAATCTAAAGGCATTCCACCGCCAAATAGCATTGCAAAAGAATTAGCAAAATATAATGGTATTATTATCAATATTATTTTTGACATGAGATAACTAAAATTTTCCATAATAATCTTTCACAATGATATCAATTAAAGGCGCAATGTTAATTAATATTCTCTAAATAATCGATTGTTTTAAATTTTTATTTTTATGAGTAAATATAAATTTAAAATATTGTTATTAAGGATTTATAAGGATTTATGGAGAGTGTTTAACATAAGATGAGGCTAAAAGATATCTTCTTTGTACTTTTCCTATTTATAGTTTTTTTGATAGGTTTTGCAATACTGGCTAGTGTGTTCTTTTTTGGTGATTACCCAAGCCAAGATACGATAGCAGTTATTCCAATAAGAGGAATAATTTTGTCTGGAGGAGAAGATAGTTTATTTTCAAACAACATTGCCAAAGCAGATGATATAGTTGAAAATTTAGAGTTAGCTGCATCAGATCCAACAGTAAAGGCAATTTTATTAGACATTGATAGTGGTGGTGGTTCTGTTGTAGGATCAAGAAGGATAGTAAAGAAAATAGAGTTAATAAAGAAAGATTTTAACAAACCGGTTTTTGCTTATATTAACGAAACTGGCGCAAGTGGTGCTTATTATGTAGCATCAGCTGCAGATTTTATTATTGCGGATGAAGGTAGTTTAGTTGGTAGCATAGGTGCAATAATAATGATACCTGACATAAATGAGTTTTTGTCTAAAGTAGGGGTTAAGATGAATATTATAAGTTCAGGAGATATGAAAGATATAGGCAGTATTTACAGACCAATGAAGAAAGAAGAAAGAAAATTGTTTGAAGATATAACTGTTGAAATTCATGAAATGTTTAAAGATGATGTTCTAAGGTATAGAGAAGGCAAAATAAATAAAGAGAGGTTTAATGAAATATCTGATGGAAGAATTTTTTTAGGTAAACAAGCTTTATTGTATGGTCTCATAGATGCAACAGGCTCTTATGAAGAGGCATTATCTATAATGAAAAATAAACTAGGTATAAAAGGTAAGTTAAAAATTAAGAAATATTATAAAGAAAGAAGCATTATCGAAAAAATTTTCTCTGAAAATGCTTACGCACTTAGTCAAGTTATCAAATATAATATCATAGATTCCTTAAATGCAAGCAATAATCTTAGCGATCATCTGTACTATTCCAATAATTCTCCCATAAACTATTACAATTATGAAGCATATTATATAAAATGATTAAACATTGTTTGCGCAAATACGGCTGCACTTAGAACTGCTAAAAAGTTTACTGAATTATTATCTATTAACTTCCTATTTTCAAGTTCAGCTCCAAGTATACTATCTATTATAGAACCAAAAACTCCAGCAACTGTTATTATAACAAAAGCAATAATATTTTTTTCTATTAAAAAAAAGTATGTTGATGCAATAATAATAGCGCCTATTAGACCACATAATGTTCCTTCTAAAGTAATACCACCATCAGTGCCTATCTTAACTATTTTTTTTGGATTAGTTATTAGTCTTGGAGATATTTTTGTCATCATACCAAGTTCCGAAGACATAGTATCACTTAATGCTGCAGCCATTGCTCCAAAAAAAGCAGGTTTGTAACCAAAAGCTATTGCCATTACTGCAGGCAAACCATTACCAATTATATTAAATATATCTCTTCTTTCATGTTTTTCTTTATTTTCGAGTCTCCCAATGTAAGTACTAATCTCAGCCAGAACGAAAAATATAATCATAGTAAAAAATGCAGACAAACCACCGAAATAAAATACAATTAAACCGAACATGTTAGCTAAAAGTATACCTCTTAGTGACATTAACTTTTTATAATATGTAATAAGAGATATAATAATTTGGGTAATTGCTACTATAAAAGAGCTGTCAATCATAAGAATACTTTAATTTTTTTCCGTTTCTTTTGTACTTAACTTATCTTCTTGTTTTTGTTCTTTATACTCTGTTTCGCTATTTGGCTGTTGCTGCATTTGAACTAATATTTTTTTGTTTATGATGCTTTTAACTAACTCAACCCTCTTTATAGGAATAATCTTTTTTGCCCTATCATTTATTTTTTTGTTCGTTTCATCTGACAGTATGGCTTGCATTATATTCTTTGAGTCAGTTTCTTTTATAAGATTTTCTAGTTCTTCTTTTATTATCTTTCTTATTGCAGTCCTTTTTTTCCTATCTGCTTTTTTTGCTGTTACAACAACACATTTGATCTTTATACTGTTATTGTCTTTAGAGGTATTTTTAACCACTAGCTCTATTTTACTTGTTTTTCTCCTAACAAATTTTTTTAAATAAGTATCATTTATTTCATGCCCCAAAACTACAGTTTCTGCTCTTTTACCTTTAACATCCACAATTCCAAATTTTATTTTAATATAATGTTGTTTTATTTGATTTAATAGATCTTTTACACTTATCCAAATTGTTCTTCCAATAAGTTGTTCTGGTTTTATAGCTACTGTTTCTCCAATTTCTTTTTCTCCAAACTCTTTTGGTGCAATTATCTTATACCATTGTTTCTTTTTCCATTTATCAACAGTAGTTCTTTTCATAGATTCTTTTATTCGTTTACCCAACCAATCACCCTATCTCTTTGTTTATCTTTTCTATAAAGTTATTCAGATCTGTTTTTTCTTCAACAACAATACTTTTTTTGTTAAGTTTGATAAAACCTTTTATATAAACAAGCATATTATTCACTTTACCAATAGTGCGCCAACTTCTGAACTGTATCTCCAATTCTTAGGTAATTTACCTTCCTTCAAATAGTAGTTTTGTAATCTTCTTATCTTGCTAACAGTCAGTTGTAATCCTCTTTTTGCAGTAAAATCTTTTTTATTTGTCTTGAGATGCTTCTCTAGTTTTGCAGCTTTCTTTATAAGATTTAGAAGATCATGTGGTATTTCAGAGCTTATTTTATTCTCTTTAAGTATCTTTTCTATTTTTTTGCCTGTTATTATCTTAACACTAGGAATTCCATATAGATCTCTCAATATTCTACCAATATCTGCTGGTGAATTACCTTCATTTGCTAATTTAACAACGAGCTCCTCTATTTGTTTTGGTTTGTACTCTACCCAAGTAGGAGGTATTTTCGATGGAGGCTTTTTTGACCTGCTTTTACCTTTACTTCCACTATGCATTCTTGCCAATTTAACACCTTTTAAGCAATAAAGATTCTTTTTACCTTCTCTTCCTTTATTAGGGAAAGAGAAAGCTCATAGCAGAATAACTGCTAAGAAATAAGTAATAAGATTATTTATAGTATAGCAATATTTAAAAATGTTCTCTATTTATAAATAAGTGATTTATCCATCTGTTTAGCAAATCGCAAAAATTAGTAATATCTTGCCCTCTTTTCTATCTCTTGCAATTTTGCAATTACTTCTTTGCCTTTAGAAAATTCTCTTTTGTATTCTCCTTCTATAATTTTCCAGCCATCATAATATTTAAAGTGTGTTGCCAAATATGTTTTTTTTAGGTTTAACAAATCTGTTGCGAAATCTTCAATTTTTTCTGAGAAATACCCAAGACCAAAGTCAATGAAGATTAAATTATCTTTGTTTTTTATAATATTGCTAGTTGTCAGATCACCATGGATTATAGATGCTTTATGGAGCTTAGCTATATTTTTTCCAACTTCGCTGCATATTTCTTTATAGTTATTTGAATTTAGTATTTCTTTCACAAGTTTTCCATTTATTTTTTCTAAATATATCGCAAAATTTTTTTTATCTATCTTTAAAATAAATGGTGTTAAAACTCCTGCTTGTTTTGCCCTATTTATTAAGGTTACCTCCGCTTTTGTTCTAAATTTCCTTATTTGTTCATCCAATATCTTGTTTCTATATTCTTTTGGCTTTCTTAATTTTATTATAACGTCTTTGTTAATATAACTAGCTTCTATTAATTCTGCTTCTGCTCCTTCGAATAAAACACTTTTTTTCCTCATGCATAATCAAAAATTTAACAAAAGATATCTAATGATTCTTTTTCTTCTTCCAAATATTTTTTTATATATTCATAATATCTTTTTGCGTAATCTATTATACCATATTTAGAAGCCACATCTTTATAATCTTCAAGAAAAGATTCCATTTTTTTAGATGCTTCTTGAGCTTTTGATAGTGCAGCATCCAACCTTACTTTTGCTTTATATATCGGTTTATTTGGTGAGCAGTTATCAGAAAAGGGACTTGGAGCACCATAATACCTCTTTGCTTCATATAAATTTTTTGCTGACTCTGCCATATCCAATCTAACACTTGTAAGTAGGAAGATAGCCCTGGCCTCCTTGTCTTCTTTTTGCTCTAAATTTTTAATTAAGCTTTTTAGTTCCATAATCAGAGTTTCACAATCATCTTCGGTTTTTGGAATATTTGAATTATCTAAATCGTATTTTATCTCTATCCTTTTTAACTCTTGATAATACTCACTTTCTGTAAAAGCTAAATTTATATAAGCAAAATAAAAAATGACAATCAAAACAAGAAGTAAAAAAATCTTCTTCATAACAACATTTAATTATGATTTTATTTAAACCTTATCTAATTTAATATTTCAATTAAGAAAAATCTACTTTTTAATCAAAATATGCAAATTTTCTGAAATTTGGTTTGTTTTTTCATTCAACAATTTCTTTTCTATTCTCAGTCTTTTTATGTTCATTGTTTTCGTGATATCTTCTATACTTTCATCTAATGCACTTTTTATTTTATCATCTTTAGTTATTAGGATAACTTCTGTTATTTCTTGATTCATAGACATGTTATTTATTGTTTTATATTTCCTTATAGAGCTTATAACTTCTTTAACAATCTCTCCTTTTTGTTCGGCTATTTCATCTATTAAGTTTTCATTAACTGTTGGCCATTCTTCTAAATGTACACTTAACTTCTTGCCTTTCAATATTTCTTTATATATTTCCTCACAAATGTGGGGCATAAATGGAGCTATTAGTTTTATTAAATCATTTATAACTTTATAAAGAGTATACTGTGCAGCTTCTTTTGATTCATAGTCGTTACCATATATTCTATATTTCACTTCTTCTATATAGAAATCTGCAAATTCTAACCAAAAGAAATTTCTTATTGCAGCTAAAGCCTTTGAAAATTCATATTTCTCAAAACATTCTGTTGCAAATCTTTTCATTTTATTTAATTTACTGAGAATCCATTTATCACTCAATCGTAATTTGTATTCCTTATGTTCTTCTAATTCAAAGTTTTCGCATGCTACCATTACAAATTTTGCCGCATTCTTTAGTTTATTAATGAACTTTTTGCCAGCAACAAACTCTTTTTCTTGAAATGGTAAATCTTCTCCTAAAGAGGCAGAAGCAGACCAGTATCTTAGAATATCTGCAGAATATTTATTTATAATCTCTTCTGGATCTACAACGTTTCCTAAGCTTTTGGACATCTTTCTACCTTTAGGATCTAAAGCGTGTCCTGATATTACAATATCTTTCCATGGTAAGCAACCGTTGTGCATATGAGCTTTTACTATTGTGTTGAAGGCCCACAAAGTAATAATATCATGTGCTTGTGGTCTCATAGACATTGGAAATATTTTTCTAAAGTATTTCTCGTCTTCTCTCCACTTTGCGTTTATTTGTGGTGTTAGAGATGATGTAAACCAAGTATCTAAGACATCATCTTCAGGTTCAAATTCGTTACTTCCACATTTGCATTTAGTTTTTGGTTTGTCTACCAAAGGGTCTACCGGTAGCTCATCTTCATCTGCTAATTTTACTTCGCCGCATTTTTTACAATACCAAACTGGAAATGGCACACCAAAGAATCTTTGTCTTGATATGCACCAGTCCCATTGCAGCCCTTTTATCCAGTTATTATATCTATGTCTCATATGTTCTGGATACCAATTTAACTCTTCACCTCTTACAATAAACTCATCTTTTAGATCTAAATATCTGACAAACCACTGTTTACTAACTAAAAATTCTACCTCTGTTTTACATCTCTCGTGCACATTAACTGTATGAATTATATTTTTTTGGGATACTAGAAAACCTTCTTTTTTTAAGTCTTCCAATATTTTTTTTCTAGCACTTTTTATATCCATTCCTTCATATTTCCCTGCAATCTTTGTCATTTTGCCGTCTTTAGATATTGCAATCTTTAAAGGTAAATTATGTGCTAAATACCACTCTATATCTGTTTGATCACCAAAGGTACAACACATTACTATTCCAGACCCTTTTTGGGGATCTACTCTGTGGTCTGCCAATATTGGCACATAATAATTATACAAAGGTACTTTAGCCTTTTTTCCAATTAGATGATTGTTTTTGTTATCTGCTGGGTTTACAAATATAGCTACACATGCGCCCAAAAGTTCTGGTCTTGTAGTTGCAATTATTATTTTACTACAGTCTTCAAGCTCAAAATAAATATCATTAAATGTTGATTCTATTTGTTCGTCTTCTAACTCAGCTTGTGCTATTGCAGTTTCACATTTAGGGCACCACATTGTTGGAGCCTCTTTCAGATACACCCTCCCTATCCTATATAAATCAATAAAACTTCTTTGGGCTGTTTTCCTACACCATTCGTCTATAGTTCTATACACTAAAGACCAATCAACACTCAAACCTAAGAGCCCAAACTGTTTTCTCATTCTTTCTTCTACTATTTTTGTTTCTTCTTGGCAAATTTTTATGAACTCTTCTCTTGTAAAGTTCTTTGCTAAAATATTTCTATTTTTTTCTACTAATCTTTCGGTAGCTAATCCATTATCATCAAATCCAAATGGGTAAAAAACATTACATCCCTTCATTCTTTTGTATCTTGCAATAAAATCTGTATGCGTATAGCTGAAAGCATGTCCTATGTGCATATTACCACTAACTGTTGGAGGAGGCGTATCTATGGAATAAATGGGTTTATCAGATTGTTCGTCAAATTTATATATATTGTTCTCTTCCCAATATTGCTGCCATTTTACTTCTATTTGTCTTAGCTCATTTAAATTTTGCATATAAAAAATTAGTTAATATAACTATTTAAATTGTTTTAATTTTCATAAGATTTAAATTATATTTTTTATAAATTCTTTCATATTGGTCGGAATATAAAAAAATTATTTTTGATTAAAAAGTTCTTTTCTTTTTTTCTCTATATCTTCTGTTTTGAACAATTCTCTAATCATGCTCTTTTGTTTTTCATTAAAGTTCTTGGGTATTTCAATATTCACCTTTACGTACAAGTCTCCTTTTGAAAATGAGTTTATTTTTTTTATCCCGTGTCCCTTTACTTTAAAAACTGTTCCTGATTTTGTGCCGTCAGGTATTTTTAGTTTTACATTTCCTGTTAAAGAAGGTATGGTTATTTCTGCTCCTAATATTGCTTCAGATAAACTTATAGGTATTTCTAAGTATAAATCAGATCCATCTCTTTTGAAGATTCTATGCGATTTTACACTAACCGCAACTAAAAGATCTCCATATCCATCAGGCCCTTCATTACCTAAGTTAGCTACTCTCAGTATATCTCCATCATCTATACCTTCTGGAATTTTTATTTTTATGTTTTTTATTTCTTTTATGTAACCTTCGCCGTTACATGTCTTACATTTTTTTTCTGCTATTTTTCCCTCACCACCGCAATTATGACATTTCGTAGTAGTTGTAAAAGTACCAAAAGGAATTTTTTTTGTCTGTGTTATATATCCTTGACCATTACAAAAGTTACATGTTTTTAATTTTCCGTTCTCTGCTCCACTACCGTAACATTCTTTGCATTTTATCCTCCTAATTATTTCTATTTCCTTCTCAACACCTTTTACAGCCTCTTCGAAGTCTATAGTTAGGTTATATCTTACATCACTTCCAACAGATCTATGTTTTGTTTTCTTTTTTTTGTTATCGAAACCAAAGTCGAAGACATCAGAGAAGTCAAAAGTTCTGCCAAACCCAAAGTCTTCAAAAATATCTGAGAAATCGAAATCACTAACAAAATTAGAAATATCTTGATAGTTATAAGTGCTTTGGAAAGCTTTTCCAAATCTGTCGTATTGTTCTCTTTTTTGTGGGTCGCTTAATACAGAATATGCTTCTGCAATCTCTTTAAATTTTTCTTCGGCATCTGGACTTTTATTTAGGTCAGGATGATATTTTTTAGCAAGATCTTTGTATGCTCTCTTGATTTCCTCTTGCGTTGCATTTTTTGGTACACCAAGAATCTCATAATAATCTTTGTCTGTCATATTATATCATTTGTTTTGTTTATTCTTCTTTATACTCTGCATCTACTACATTACTATCGTTCTTTCTATCTTCGTTATCGTTTTCTTCATCAACATCACTTTTTTTCGGTCTAGCTTTTTGATACATTTCTATTGATGCTTGTTGCACCTCGTTATTGAGTTTTTCTAAATAATTTCTTATTTTTTGAACATCTTTTTGTTCTTTGTCAAGTTCTTGTTTTAAATCCTTTAATGCAGATTCTATTTTCTTTATTTTATCTTCACTTACTTTATCTTTTATTTCATTAAGCAACTTTTCAGTTGAGTATGCTACACTATCAGCTTGGTTTATTAATTCAATTTCTTCTTTCTTTCTCCTGTCTGCCTCTGCAAATTGTTCTGCTTCTTTTCTCATTCTCTCAATTTCTTTTTCGTCAAGCTTTTGGGAAGCTACTATTTTTATATTCTTTGATTTATTCGTGGCTAAATCTCTGGCAGTTACACTTAAAATGCCGTTTGCATCTATGTCAAAAGTAACCTCTATTTGTGGAATACCTCTGGGTGCTGGCGGAATTCCGTCTAATATAAATCTTCCTAAACTTTTATTATCTTTTGCCAATGGTCTTTCTCCTTGTACCACATGAATTTCTACTGCTGTTTGATTATCTGCCGCAGTAGAGAATATTTGACTTTTTCTTGTTGGAATTGTTGTATTTCTTTGAATAAGAGGTGTTGCAATACCACCCAATGTTTCTATACTCAAAGTTAGTGGAGTAACATCTAATAGCAAAATATCTTTTATTTCGCCGGCTAAAATAGCACCTTGAATTGCTGCTCCTTGTGCCACACATTCCATTGGATCAACACCTCTTTCAACTTTAGTTCCTAAGATTCTTTCTAAAAATCTTTGTACAACAGGCATTCTTGTTGGGCCACCAACCAATATAACTTTATCAATGTCTGCAGGTGTTAGATTTGCATCAGCCAATGCCTGTTGTATAGGTTTTTCACATCTTTTAATTATGGGATCAACAATTTCTTCTAATTTTGCTCTTGTAATTTTCATAACTAAGTGTTTTGGCCCTGTTGAATCTACAGTTATGTATGGTAAGTTTATTTCAGTTTCTAAGACACTGCTCAACTCAATCTTTGCTTTTTCAGCAGCCTCTCTTAGTCTTTGCATAGCCATTTTGTCTTTTGTTAAGTCTACACCTTCTTTCTTTTTGAATTCTTTTACAATGTAATCAATAATAGCATTATCCATATCTGTTCCACCTAACTGTGTGTCTCCAGAAGTACTTTTTACTTCAAAAACACCTTGTCCAAATTCCATTATTGTAACATCTAAAGTACCACCACCTAAATCAAAGACTAATATTTTTTGTTCTTTTTCTTGTTTATCTAATCCATATGCCAAACATGCAGCAGTAGGTTCATTTATTATTCTCACCACTTCCAATCCTGCAATTTTGCCTGCATCTTTTGTAGCTTGTCTTTGATTATCATCAAAATAAGCGGGGCAGGTTATCACTGCCTTCTCTACTTTTTCTCCTAAATATTCTTCTGCATCTCTTTTTATTTTTTGCAATATGAAAGCAGACAATTGCTGTGGTGTAAATTCTTTATTTCCTACTTTATATTTATAGTCACTACCCATTTTCCTCTTAAATGCAGTAAATGTCCTTTCTGGATTTGTTGAGGCTTGTCTTTTAGCTGGTTCGCCTATAATAACATTGCCATCTTTGTCGAAAGCAACATAGCTAGGAAAAGCTTTACCATACATTGAAACTCCTTCTGCAGCAGGTATCATCTTTGGTTTTCCAGCTTCCATTACCGCTGCAGCAGAATTTGAAGTTCCTAAATCAATCCCAATTATTTTTCCCATAAACACCACCTCTTTTATTTTAAATATGTTAAACGTTATTTGCTTTCTTCTTTGTTATTATCTATAACTTCAGAATTATCTGTATTTTCTTTATTTATTTTATTAACTTCTACCATTGCAGGCCTTAACAATTTTCCATTAATCATGTATCCCTTCCTAATAACTTTTGTTATTGTATCATTTTCTATATTTGGGTCATTCTTTAATAAAACGCACTCATGAATCCAATGGTCAAACTGCCCTTCAGTATTTACTTCTTTTACTCCATTATCTTGTAAAATTTTAAAAAATTGTTTTCTCAAATTTACAAGCCCATCTAAAAAGTCTTTTTTTGTTAAATTTTCTGTTTTTTCAGTAGTTGCTATGGCTTCATCAAGAGAGTCCAGAATTGGCAAGAGTTGTCTTATTAGTTCGACATTCAAATATCTTTTTTGCTCTTCATATCTTTTTTCTGTCATTTTTTTATAGTTTTCAAAATCTGCTTGTATTCTTTGAGCTATTTCTTTATACTCTTGTACTTTGGCTTCACATGTTTCCAATTCTTTCTGTAATTCTTCTTTGGTTTTTCTAATTTTTTTTGCTTTTTCTTTCGTTTCCTCATTATTGTTTTCCATAAATATCACTGTTCATAATATTGTCTAAAATATTTAATCAATTAAAAAATTTTTTAAACAAAAACAAATAAAAACCTTTCTTTTAAAAAAAATTTATATGACAAAAAAAGAAGATTTTAAAATAATAATAAAAAAAGTTGAAAAACCTTTTGACAACACACCTTATGCCGAAATGAATTGGATTTGTGAATCTTTTGGATTTTTTGGCTCTGGACCTAGGTTAATCGCTGGCGAGATATTTAAAAGAATACTTCAAGAGACTGAGAACGGTAGAGGAATCAGTTCAACAGAGTTAGCTAAGCAACTTGGCTTGAGTAGGGGTTCCGTGATTCATCATCTAAACAATCTAGTTTTAAGTGGATTAGTGGTTAAAAGAGGAAGGCATTATTTTGCTAGATCAAAGTCAATATATAGAATATTAGATGAGTTAGAAGAAGAGATAGAATTTTTATTCCAAAGAATGAAGAAAGTTGCAAAGAAGATAGATGAAAGTTTCGGTATAGAGATAAATGATTCAGATTTCTAGTTAAGCAATAACTTTAAATCTATCAAATTTTTTAAATTCCTAACATCTTAGCTTAAAGTTTTTTTGTTGTTTTATCATATATATGTCTAAGGCTTTATATCTACTGCTTTTTCCGGGTGTTATTTTACACGAGTTTTCGCATTACATTGCTTGTTTGTTAGTAGGTGTCAAAGTTCACAAAGCAAAGTTTTTTAGTTTTGAAGAAGCTTATGTTAAACATAGCATGCCAGGACTGTGGGAATCTCTATTTATAACAATATCACCTTTCTTTTTTTGTAATCTCTTAGGAATCATCTTTTTTATAGAAGCAAAAAATTTAATGAATTATTATTTTTTGATTAGTGTTGTTTATTATTGGATTAGCCTATCTTCAATTTATTTTTCTTTTCCAAGTGATCAAGATGCACATAATTCTTTGCAGATACTTTTAGATTTTATAAAGAAAAAGGTTTTAATAGGTAAAATCTTTAATAGGATTTTTTGGCTGCTTATCTCACCATTTTTTGTTTTACCTATAATGATAATTCTTGCCATAATCCTTTTTTTTAATTATTTTTCTTTTTTGAGGTTGTTTTGGTTAATATTTGTAGTTGTAGCAGTTTCATAAGTTTTTCTGTGGGCAGTAGGAAATATTAAATATAAAGAAGTTTAAGATTACATTTATGTCTCTTAAAAATAAAATAAAGAATATTAGGTATAAAGATAAAGAACTTTACGAAATAGCAAAAAGAGGAATAAAAAAAGGTTTGTCAAAGTATTCTAAAGACCGTCTGCTTTTTGTTCTTGTCGTAGTTGATGTAATTCTAATTGTTATGATAATCTTGGCACTTATCTTTCTTTTTGATCCAAACGAAGATTTTTTTGATATGTTAGCTGAAAAAACAGGAATAAAATTTGATTCTTATGCCATACCTTGGGAATTAAAATTGGCTTTATTTTTATTAACAATTTTCTTAACTTGGAAACTTTACTCATATACTGAGTGGTATAGGAAAAGGATAAAACATATTTATTCTTAACAAGAAATATGAAAACACGATAGGCAATTTTTTAAATTGTTTAAGTTTTAAATTTTATTGTCGGTGATCGCATGGATAAAAATTCTTTAAATATAGTACTTGATGGTTTTAATGATGTAGAAAACAGTGTCAGAGAGTCAGTTTTGTTAAAAGCAGAAGTTTTTTGTAACAAAATAGAAGAAAAGTTGAAAAATAAGTGTAATTTGCATATTCATATTAAGAAGCACAAACATGGTGACAAAGGTAGGATTAAATACGAAGTTAAGACTAAATTGACCACTGGTGGGGTTTTTTTTGAAGCCACCGAGTTTGATTGGGATTTGAAAAAAGCATTTTATAAATGCTTAGAGATTTTAGAGAGAAATATAAGAGAAAGGTCTTTTAAATAATCAGTCTATCTCCAAATAACTTTAACATGATCTGTTCTATATTTTGGATTAATTTTTGTTTCTTCTATTTTCATTCTTTTTCCAGCAGAGTATTCTAAAATTCCAAGCCACGCAATCATAGCACCATTATCAGTAGCAACTTCTTTAGGCGTAACTTTTAATTCTGCCCCTCTTTGTTTGCACATTTTTTTTAAAATATCTTGCAATGCATTAGATGCAGCTACACCACCTGTAAGCAAGATTTCTTTTTTTCCAGTATGTGATAAGGCCCTCTCACTAACCTCAGCAATCATAGCAAAAGCATTATGTAGCAAAGAGTAGGACAAATCTTCTTTTTTGCATTCCCCTATTTTGTTTCTTGCTGCAGTTAACAAGCCAGAAAATACTAAATCCATACCTTTTACACTATATGGTAATTCTATATATTTTTCTGCTTCAAAATACATTTTGTCTAGTAAAGGCCCTGCTGGAAAACCTATATTTATATATCTGCCAAAAGAGTCTAATAAATTTCCAATGCCTATATCTATTGTTTCTCCATAAACTCTGTAGTACTTACTTTCAAAACCTATTATTTGTGTATTTGCACCACTCACATAAACAGCAATTGGGTCTTTGCATTTACATAGTTTTATACCTATCTCTATATGTGCAACGCAGTGGTTTACTCCTATTATTGGTTTGTTAAATTTTAGAGCTAAGAACCTTGCTGTTGTAGAACCGACTTTTAGACATTGTCCAATACCAGGACCTTGAGAAAAAGATATTAAGTCAATATCTTCTATTTTTAAAGATGCTTTCTCAAGTGCTGTTTTTATAACGTTAATAGAATTTTTGTAATGAAAATCAGAAACTTCTGCTGGCTTTATGCCAGTGTATTTACTAGTAAAAGATTTCTTCTCGTTAGCAAGTATATTACAATGCTCATCTACTATTCCACAGCCAAAAGTGTGGGCAGTCGATTCTATGCCTAAACAAATCATATTTTAAAAAAGTGCCAAAATTACTAAAAATCTGTTTTTTGTACTAAAATATTTTGCTTTTCATATTCTCATAACTATTTTTATTCTTCATTAAAATATGTTTTAAATTACCATATATTTTAAACTAAGGGCTTCTAATTATTTTAAAAGTGAAAATATGCTTTTATCAAATAGAAATTACAACAATTAGAATGTTTGTTATATTAAATAGCACATGTGATAAATATATTGCTACAATATCTTTTGTTTTAAGGTAAAAATGTGCTAGAACATAGCCGAGAAAAAATGCTGCTATTATCTCAACTATCGAATTATAACCTATGTGTACTAATGCAAACAACAAAGAGGACAAAAGTATACCTATTTTTTCAGTTAGGAAAACTCTAAAAAATATCTCTTCAACAAAAGTTCTAATTACTAACAGATAAATGAGAAAGTAAGGAGCATTTTTTATTAGATATCTTAATGTTTCATCTACTTTATAGGTGTCATTTATTTTTATCATAGTGAGGATTGTCAATATTAACCAACTTATCAGAATTAAAACTAAAAAAACAACTACTGTATTTTTAAGTGTTTCTAAAAAATTCTTTTTATAAATACCAAAAATCTCATTAATCTTTTTCTTTTCTCTCAACCCTTGTATAATAACAAAAGATAGAAAAGCTAAATCTATCATTATGTTTAATATTAAATCCAACAAAAAAATACCTTTTATTTCAATATTTTTAACTATTTTTTAACAATAGTTGATTCGCTATAACCACATTTCCCACAGGATAATCTGTCTTTATGTTGTGCCATAAAAACACCAGCTCCGCACTTTGGACAGAATTTCCTTGATCTTTTTAGTTTTTCATCTCCAATTTCGTAATATTTATATTTGTATGTTTTCACTTTCTTTTTTTCTCCGCTTTTTTTTGCTTTTTCAGCCATCTTCATCACCCTTTGTTATCAGATTCTTTTTTGGATTTGTCTTCTATGCCTAAATTCTTTCTTAGGTTTTTCTTTGTTTCCACTTTCAAATATTCTTTTGAGTTATAAACTTTTGCAAACCCTTCTATCTCTTTACTACCAAACTTGTTTTCAATTTTGTCAATTATTATCAAATTTTCTTCTTTATCTAGCAATGCTGCTAATTTACTTTTTATTTCCTTTCTTGACGGTGTTTTTTCTGAGAACGTTTTAAATATTATTTCTTCTCTTTGTAAGAGAGGATTTTTATTTCTTTCCAATATTTCTAACTCCATAAAAAACACCTTTATCCTTTTTACCTGCTCAACCTAAGAGCATATTTGCCTGGTGTCTCTATCCCCATTTTTTTTGAAATTTCTGAATGTTCTGGCTTGAATATGTACACGTATCCTCTCCAGAATGTTGTAAACGTAGTACTTCCGCATACAGGGCATTTATCCCCTTCTTCGAAAACTTTTCTGCATTGTCTACATGCTTTAGGTTGCTTCATAAATACACCTCTTTAATGACAAGTATGTTAAAATCATTTTTTATTTTCTTTTAATTCTTTATTATCTTTTTTCTTCACAATTTTAACTTTCTCCATTTCCTTCTCGTCTATTTTTTTCCATTCTGGTTTCCCCAAACCAAATTGCCTCATTGTTAAACCAATCTTTGAGTTGGCCAATGTTTCTTTTAGGCTTACGGTTACTATCCTAGCTAATATTGTGTCATTTATTGTTAACTTTTTATTAGTTTCTTTACCTATAAATGCAGGTATCTTTGAATCATATATAACTTTATCATCCATTATTTGACTTACATGAATTAATCCTTCCATAGGTCCAATTTTCACAAAGGCACCAAATTCGGCTATTTGACTGACTGTTGCTTCTATGACTTCCTGTACTTCGGGTTTATATGTCAATATATTTAGATTTACTTGATAGTGTAATGCACCATCTCCTGGTACAACGATACCATCTCCTATATCATCTACATTAAAAACTGCTACTATTATTCCAAGGTCTTCGTCTAGAGTACTCTCATACTCTTCTCTAGCTATTTTTACTATTCTATTTTTTATATTTCCCCCCATTTCGCTGGGAGGAACTCTAATAGTATCTTTTATATTATATATGTAATAAGGCATCTCTATTCCTCCATTTCTAATATCTTTTTGCTTCTTATAAAAATAACTTTTCCTCCCTTTTCTCTAATCTTTTTTTTAAGTTCCTTATCGTTTGTTGCGATTACCGCATCGTTTGATGCTTTTAGTAGAGCACTATCACAATCTTTCTCTTCATTTTCCCATATTTCTATATTTTCGCTCTCTATTATTTTGCGAGCTATTTTAGCTTTCATCGCTTCTTTTCCTCTACCTTTTGAGAGTTTTTGTAATTCTTTTAATGTTTGTTTGGCAATAAAAAATTTAACATTACCCAACATCATCTTTATTTCATTTATCACATCTATTTTCAAACCGCCTATCGCTGTAAGAATATTTGTATCTAAAAAGACTTTTCTTTGTTTTTGTTTACAACACAACACCATATGCAGCTAACCTCCAACCAGTTTCGTCTTTTCTACTTATTGCAACTCTGTCTCCTTTTTCTGCAACTACTGGATTTTTTGTTATGACATGATAAATATCTTTTTTTTCTTGTTTTGCAACGCTGGCCAACACATTTGCTGTACCAATCGTTATCATTAAAATCTCTTTTATTTTTATTTCAGATTCGTTTATTTTATATATAAATCGCGGTAAGGGTTTTATTTCCAAAGTTATATTATTTGTTGGTTCAGGTAATGAGTTTTGAGCCGATGCAATTTGACCTCTCATAGAATCATTTCTAACTATTGAAGGATCTAAATCTGTGGAAAAGGCCACTAATCCACCTGGTCTTGCTTTATCTATAGTACCATCAGCTACAGCAATACTTTTAATCTTTGTTACAATTTTTTTTCCATTTAATCCAGGAGTAATTTCAATAGTATCCCCCACAGAAGCTTCTCCTTGCATTATACTTCCACCTATAACGCCACCTTTTAAATCTTCAATATTTGTCCCAGGTTTGTTGATATCAAAAGATCTTGCAATATACATTTTTAACTTTGCGTCTTTTTTTAGCGATGGTGTTTTTATTGTATTTTCGATAGCTTCTATTAGCAAATCTATGTTTAAACCCAGCGGGGCTGCTGTTGGAATTATAGGGACATTGTCATAACCATATTTTTTTAGAAATTCTTCAATATCTTTTTTATTTTGAATAGCTTCTTCTCTACTCACTAGATCAACTTTATTCTGTGCTACTACTATATTTTTTGTACCACTTATATTAAGGGCAACTAGATGCTCTTCTGTTCTTGGTTGTGGACATTTTTCATTAGCAGCAATAACTAATATTGCACCGTGCATTAGAGCTGCTCCACTTAGCATAGTTGCTATTAAAGTTTCATGCCCCGGTGCATCAACAAAGCTAACTTTTCTTAAAAGTCTTGTTTCACTTCCACATATCTTGCATTTGTTTGAAGTTCCGTATGCTTCAGGTCCTTGGCAATTAGGGCATTTATAAAAATAAGCATCTGCATAGCCCAATCTTATACTTATCCCTCTTTTTATTTCTTCACTATGTGTATCTGTCCATTTCCCAGTAATAGCATAGGTTAAACTGGTCTTGCCATGGTCGACATGACCAATCATACCTATATTTACTTCTGCTTGTATTGTTTTATTTTGCGATTCTTTCGCTATTTTTTTCTCTTTTTTACTCATCTACAATCATTTATTTTTTCTTTTTTGGTTTTATATTTTTTGCATCTTCTGAACTTATCTTTTCAACAGCTTCCAACGATTCTTTAATTGCTTGTTCTTTTATGGATATTTTTTCTTTCTTTTCTGGTAGCACTATCATTTCTTCAATTGGTTTTTCTCCCCATTTAACTATTTTTAAGTTTAATTGAGCTATATCTCTATCTACAACATTCCCTCTCTTGGTAATCTTAATTTTTTTTCCTTTCTTCTTATCTATAGTTATTAATATTTTTCTTCTCACAGTACCTCTCAAGTCTGGTTTCATAGGGAATCCATCTTTATCTGAACCACCTGTTATTTTTACTACATAGCCATTAACTCCTATGGGAGTTAAGTCTACTTCATCACCTATTTTTTTACCTAGAAATATTTCGATATTATCTATTTTGCTTGGATAAGCTATTCTTTTTTTAGGGTCAGATATCACTAATATCATAATTAGACCTCCTCAACAAATTTAAATTTTTTTATTTCATCTAAGATTAATAATTCATTATCTGAAAGTTCATCAGCGATAGCCTCAAGGTTGTTAAAATCTTTTTCTGTTAGGTAAGTATACAATATATCTTCTTCAAATAGCGTCCTTCCTATGACAGCTTCGTCTATTGCAATTGCTACTTCGTCACCTTCTTTGGCAATATCTAAATTTTTACCTTCTTTTTGTAATCCTACTATTTTTCCTACTATCTTACCTTCTTTCATAATTGTACTGTTTGGTTTTAATCTACCACCCAAAATTTTTACACCAACAATTGCAGGTTTAGAATTTCTAAAAACATATCCACGTAATATTTGCAATTTTGCAGGGAATATCGCTTTTTCTGTTCTCTCCTTTATTTCTTTTATTCTTAACTCTTCTAACCATCTTTCATAATCTTCTATTAGTCTATAAATAACATTGTTGTTAAATATTTTAATTCCTGATTTTTCTGCTTCTATCATGGCGTTATCATCAACTTTAACGTTAAATGCAAAAATAACTGCCTTATCACATTTTCCTAAACCACACAAATCTATTACATCTCTTCTTGTAACATCTCCTATTTCTGCTCTTTTAATTTTTATATCTTTTTCTTGTAGTAATTTTACTATTGCTTCCAAAGCACCCAAAGTATCTGCTTTTACTATTACTCCTGCACTACTAGATTCAAATCTTATTATCTCTAACTCTTCTTCTATTAATTTTTCATCTCCTGTTGATGTGAATACCATAACCGGAGATCCGGCAATAGCATCTTCTAACATTGGTGCAGCAATTTTTACACCTGCGGCAGCATAAACTTCTTTTACTTGTTTGAATTTTTCTGATGGCATTCTCATTTCATCTAATGGCATAGGTTCCAACAAAGCTCTTATTTTTGTTTTTATTATCCCTTTTTTGCCACCTAATATTATAATGTCAGATAATTTTAGCATACCATCATATAGTATAACATCTATAGTTGTACCTAAACCTCTTTCTTCTTTGACTTCCATGATAGTACCTTTCCCTGGTCCAGATACATTAATCTTTAATTTTTGTTCAAGATATTTTTGGCTTAAACCAGCCAAAAACATAAGAATCTCTGCAAGCCCCTCACCACTTTTAGCGCAGCAAGGTATAATGACAATCTGTTTTGTAAAATCACTGCATCTATCAAATCTTTCGCTTTCAAATCCTTCTTGGTAAAGTTCACCAACTATTTTATATATCTTTTCATCTAGTGTTCTTTGACAATCATCAGTTTGTTTTTTTATATTTTCACTAAAAGGGAGTTCTGAAGTTTGCCATCCTCTTATAGTATCTATTTTATTTGCTGCCACTATAAAAGGTGTTTTATATTGTCTTGCTATTGCTATAGCTTCTTTTGTTTGTGGTTCTAAACCTTTATTTATATCAACAACTAAAATTGCTAAATCAGCTATACTTCCTCCTCTTCTTCTAAGATTGGTAAATGCCTCGTGTCCTGGTGTATCTATAAATAGAAGGCCTTCTATTTTTATCTTAAAACCATACTTTTCTATTAGTTTTCCACTAATTCTTCTTATAACTTCTGTAGGAACTTCAGTAGCACCGATATGTTGCGTTATTCCACCTGCCTCTTTTTCAGCTATGGCAGTACCTCTTATCCTATCTAAAAGTTTAGTTTTACCCGCATCTACATGGCCTAATACTACAATTATAGGTTTTCTTATCGCACTCTGTTGCATTTCATCACTTTAAGCCTGTTGAACCAAAGCCTTTCTCATTTCTTTTTGTTTCACTTAATTCACTAACTTCTTTTAATTCTACTTTCTCAACTCTAGAAAAAATCAGTTGGGCGATTTTAGAGCCTTTTTCAACTTTGTATTCTTTATTACTTAAGTTTATTAGTATAACTTTAATTTCTCCTCTATAGCCACTATCTATTGTACCAGGTGTGTTAAGTACAGTTATACCATAGTTTAGAGCTAGACCACTTTTTGGCCTAACTTGTGCTTCATATCCTTTAGGGATCTCAACCTTTATTCCAGTGCCTATTGCTTTTCTTTCTAATGGTTTAATAATAGCCTCTTCATTTGCATATATATCCATTCCCGAGTCGTCATCATGGGCATATTTTGGCAAAATTGCATTTTCATCTATTTTTTTAACATTAATAATCATTACTTATTCCCTCTCATTTTCTGCATAGAGGTATTCAAAATCTATTCTCTTGTAACTATGGATCTCTTCGTCTTTAAAAAATCTTTTTATTTCTTCTTTTGCAGCGTCTATACTTTCGGATGCATGAATAATATTGTTTTGTACACTCATTGAAAAATCTCCTCTTATAGTTCCTGCTTCCGCATCTCTTCCACAAGTATCTCCACACATTTTTCTTACTACTCTCACAGCTTCTTTACCTTCTAAGACCATTATCACTGAAGGAACAGAACTCATGAATCTTATTAAACCTTGGAAGAATGATTTTCCCTTGTGGTGTGCATAATGGTGTTCTAATATTTCTTCTTTGAGCAACTCCATTTTCATCGCAACTATTTTAAGTCCTTTGTTTTCAAACCTAGTTATAATTTCTCCTACTAATCCTCTATTTACAGCATCAGGTTTTATTATTACTAAAGTTTTTTCATTTACCATTAAGTCACCTCACTTGCATAACATTATTATCTGTCCTATCTCTTTTGTCCTTTTACATATCTACTAGTCCATTTGAAATCTTTTCCTACTCTATTAAGTTTTATTTGATTCTTTTCACATTTACTCGAACAAAAATAATATATCATCCCTTCTTTAGTTACATACATCTTTCCTTGACCTTTAGGTAAATCTTTACCACAAAAAGAACATCTTGACATTTTTCACCACCTAACACATAATTTTGTTCAGCTTTCTACTACTTTGCCTTTATTTCTTTAGCTTCTCTCTCTGTGCTTAGTAATATTATGATGTCACCTTTTCTAACTATTCCTTTAACGTTTCTTCTTTTTACTCTTCCTGTTTCTGGACCTTCTAATATTTTGCATAAAACTTGAATTATCTCTCCATATACCCCTGTTCTTCCAAGTACTTCTACAACTTCAGCAGGAGTTCCTTTTTCCATTTATTCACCTCTTCAATTCTTTTATTTTCTTTGCGAATTCTTCAATATCTTTTTTTACTTCGTTATCTTTAATTATTGCTATTGCAGATGCACCAACTTTAATACCTGCTTCTTCACCTAAACTCTTTTTTGTTTCTATATAACCATAGGGAATATTTTTTTCTTCGCATAATACAGGTAAGTGCATTACTATTTCTTGTGGTTGCACATCTTCTGCGATAACAACAAGGTCAGCTTCTCCTCTTTCAATAGCTTTTGTAACTTCGTTTATCCCTACTTTTATCTTCCCTTTTTTAGCCTTAACTTTTTGTATTATTTGTTTTTGTTTTTCTCTCAATTCAGGGGTTAATTTATATTTTATATAATCTGCCATTTTATGCACCTCCTTAGGCTTAGCCTTCATCGTCATAGGCAGAACTAAGTATATAGGGAATAATAAGATTATAATAAAAGAGAATATTTATAAATTGATTTTTTATTAAAAGACTTAGGATTGTTATTTATGAGTTAAATAAAAAACTACTTTTTCATAGTCTGAATAATCTACTATTGCGTATCCTTCTTTTTCTAAATGAAATCTTTCACCTTTTTTTGTTTCTC
This sequence comes from Candidatus Iainarchaeum sp., assembly GCA_026414365.1. Taxonomy (GTDB): domain Archaea; phylum Iainarchaeota; class Iainarchaeia; order Iainarchaeales; family SKW153; genus SKW153. The sequence goes on from JAOAJD010000001.1 coordinate 465,741, forward strand.
TTCTCTCTATTATACCAAATTCTTCAGAGGCATCTGGTTTTACTATTATTGTATTGTAGGGATCAACAATCCAAGATATTACATTTTTTTCAATTTTTGCTTCTCCAACATATTGAGCAAATATTTGCATTGGGCTTTTGTTTGTTATTTTGACATTATACAAATTTCTTAACCTTATAGTCATACCTTCTTTCATATATTCGAAATCTTCTTGATTTATATAGAATCTTTGTTGGCCATCGTGTAGATTTATTATAATACCATCTTTTTCTATTTCCTTTTGTGGGCACAGGACAACATCTAATATAACAGGGTTTTTTATATAGTTTATCCTTTTACTCTCAGAATCTATATATTTTTTATTTAGATCTGCTAATTTTGCTTCGGAAATTGAAGCATCGTTTGGTCTTATTCCTAATTCTATAATTGCATCTACTAATGCTTTTGGATGAAAACCTCTCCTTCTTAATGCTCTTATAGTGCCCAATCTTGGGTCATCCCAACCTTTATAAAGACCCCTTTCGATACCTTCTTTTGTTCTAGATGTGCTTAATATTATTCCTTCGATAGCGATTCTCCCAAAGTGAATCGTATGAGGGTATTTCCAACCGAAATAATCATACAAAAATTTTTGTTTTGTGGCATTTTGTTCATGTTCTTGTCCTCTAATTATCAGGCTTATACCTAGTTCATGATCGTCTATCGCAGAGGCAAAATTGTAAGATGGCCAAACATGTTTACTTCGAGCTTTTTCATTAGGGTGTTCTGGTTTATCTACGCACTTCGCAGCCCACCAATCTCTCACGCTTGGGTCTTTGTGATTTAAATCTGTCTTGATTCTTAAAACTGCTTCCCCTTCTTTTATCTCATTTTTTAGCATTTTTTCAAATTTTAGTAGATTTTCTTTGGGCTGAAGATTTCTACATTTGCAAGCTTCGCTATTTTCAATCTTTTTTTTCCATGTTTCAGTATCACAATCGCAAACATAAGCTATGCCCATCTCAATTGCCTTTTTCATATACGAGTAATATGTTTCTAATCTATCAGAAGCAAAAAATATTTTGTCTGGCGTATAACCAAGCCATTCAAGATCTTCTTTGTATATTTGCTCTGCATTTGGCAGAGGTTTTTTTATTTTTGGGTCTGTATCATCAAACCTCAAATAAAAAATTCCATTGTACATTTTAGCATATTCTGCACTAAGTATTGCTGCTCTAGCATTACCTAAATGAAAAGGTCCATTTGGATTTGGTGCAAATCTAGTTACTACTTTCTCTCTTTCAGCCCATTCTAATTTAGGTAGTCCTGGTGTTTTCTCTATTGGTCTTAGTTCATAACTACTCTCAAATTTCTTGTATTCTTTTTCAATTTCAGTATAAGTCATTGTATTAACTTTTTCAATAATCTCTTTTATCTCAGCAAGTATATCTCTTATTTTTATATCTTTATGCAATGCGGCGACTTTTGATATTACTGCAGCAGTATCTGCTCTGCCATTGTGTAAATATGCGTTTTTTATCGCGTATCTATAAGCATCATACAAATAGTCTTTTTCCATAAGAATCAAAAGATTAATAAGATAATAAAAAATTAGTTAAGTTAATTTAAATATTTTCCTTATATATCTTTCATTTTATTTTTTTCCAAACTTCATCAAAATGATTCTTTATCATTGCAATCATTATTGGATTACTCTTCCATATTGTTAAATGATACTCTGGTTTATTTTCTTTTATATTACTTATTCCTAATATTACTTTATTGTTGTCAATTATATATGCATTTAATTCATGATCATAGCCTTTTATAGATGCCTTTTCCAGTATATCCCCAAAACTTCCTTTTCTTTGCAAAACATCTTTATTTTGTATTACCATCACATTTACATTCTTTTGAATAGCTTTTTTAACAGACTCTTTGATTGGTTCTATGTGTTCAATATCCAAATGTGAGAACCCTATTATTGAATTATTTGCTTTTTCAATCTCTTCTGCCAATATTCTAATAAAATCTCTTTTGTCTTTTACTTTTATTACTTTTTCAGAATAATCTTCTTCCTCTGTTTTGGCTAATAGTTTGTTTTTTAATAATTCAACTTCTGTTTTTAATGATTCCAATTCTTTAATTTTCTCGTTTAGTAGAATATCCACAATCTTTTGTGGGTCAATGGCTTTATATTTTTTTGGCCTACCGCTTATAGGTATAACAAGTTGCTTTTTATCTAATTTCTCTAAAACATCGTAAACTCTTGTTTTTGGAACATTAGCCATTATACTTATATCTGGGGCTTCAACTTCCCCTTTCTTAATAAGTGCACTGAGGACTCTACTTTCATATTCAGTTAGGCCCATTTTATTAAATAGCTTTTCTATATTGTCTGCCATTCTTATCCCTATTCAATAATATATTATTGATTATTGTAATTTATATAATTTACCTTTTACAGTTAAATAGTGTTTATTACTAGTTTTTTAAATTTTCGTTTGTAATATTCTTTATTTAAATACTATCGAAGAATATGCAACAACACTATGTGTATCTCCTGTCTTTTCTGCAGATGTAGTATACTGAACAACTTTCGCTTCTTTGTATCCTATATTTTTCGCTACTCTAATAGCCACAGTTATGCCAAGGTATCCACATATTGATAGATCATTTTTTTCAACAAACTCAAAAAATCCTCTGTGATCTAATTTTTTTATATACTCTATCGCTTCAAAATCCCGTTTCTTTGCAAATTCTTCACTTACAAAATGGCTGAAATCACTAGAGGCAATAATACCAATTTTTTCTCCTTTGTTTATTAGTCTTCCAATGATTTCTGCCAGCATTTCTAACATATTCAAATCATGTTCTGCTAAAGTTATTGGTACAATCTTGAATTTTTTTTTGTAGTATTGTAAAAAAGGTATTATAACTTCTATAGCGTGTTCTCCTATATGTGCTAAGTGATCCTCTTCAATATCCAAATAGTTTGTTATTTCTCTCATAATTTTTTGTTCTATCTCAACATCACCAAATAAACATTTCCATTTGCCTGCCGGAAATATACTTATTGGTTCCCCAATACCTGTATGATTTGGCGAAATAATTATGTAGCAATTTGTTGACTCTAAAGCTTTTATTGAATATGCTGTTGTTTGACCAGAATATTCCCAACCTGCATGAGGGCATATTACCACTTTAGATCTGCCTTCTAATTTTTCACTCAGATCAGCTTTCAAGAAAAAGTTTGCAAGAATTCTCTCAGCTATTTTTTTATCCGAAGGATAGAAAATTCCTTTTACACAAGGCTCTCTTATCATCAAATATAAAATAAAATCAATATTATCTTTAATTTTTCCTTTTTTTATAAACAAAACAAAATTCTTGAATTAATATTTTAAAAATTTTTGTTTCAAAAAATAGGTGTTGGCTAGAATTGTTTTTAAATTAGTTAAAAAACAGAAAATTCAAATTTTTCGAAGATTATCTACAAACTCGTTATTTCTCTTTCACTTTTATTTTAAAATTATTTTTTCTTCTTTCTCTTCTTCCTTCTCTCTGCTTTTTGTATTGCTTTCCTTCTTTCTTCTGCCTTTCTCTCTTCTTCAACTATTTGATATTCAAAATCATCTATCGTTAATTTAAAGTCGTCATCATCTTTAATTACACCTTTTTCTTTTAATGTTTGCCTTGTCAATAGCCAATAACCTAAAGCCAAACTTCTCCTTCCTTTATTGTTAAAAGGTATGACTAAATCTACATTTGTAGTAGTATTATTCGTACTACAAAATGCGATTACCGGTACTTTTATTTTTGCTGCTTCTTTAACTGCTTGCATATCTACATCAGTCTCAGTAACTACTATTATTTTTGGTTCAAAAAATTCTTTTGCTTGTGGATTTGTAAATGTGCCCGGCACAAATCTTCCTGTAAAAGCTTTTCCTCCTATCGACTCAGCAAATTTTATAATGGGGGTTTTTGCATAGAGTCTCCTTCCAACCACTGCAACTTTATCTAAATCATAATTTGCGATTAATTTTGCTGCTAATCTTATTCTATTATCTATTGTCTGAATGTCCATAACTCGTAAGTTATCCGGCCTTATTTTAAAAACATATTTTTTCATATCGCCTGATTTATTTTTGGTACCAATATGTGCACCACTTTTTAAGTAAGTATCTGAATCTATCAATAATTTCTCTTCTGCCATTATTACACCTGCGTAACTTTAAACTTTATATTTAGCAATCTCTTTAAGTAGATCTACTTGTGTGAATAACATTCTTCTGCAACAATATCTAGTAATCCCCATACTTTCTACTACTTTCAGAGGATCTTCCCCTTTTTCTACTCTCTCTTTAAACTCTTTATATTTATCTCCTATTAAACTGCCACAACTGAAGCATCTTACTGGAATTATCACCAAAATCACCTCTTACTTTTTTGTTTCTTTCTTCTTGCTTTAGGTCCTAAAGGTTTTTTAGGTTCAACTCTTCTAATATCATCAACTAACAACATCCTATCATACTTTATAAACTCCTTTTTTATCTTCTCGTCTTTTGTAAGTTCAACTATGGCTTTTGCTATGGCAGATCTTGCAGCTATTGCTTGTGCCATAAATCCACCACCCTTCACTTTTATATAATAGTCGAATTGCTTTCCTATTGGAGCTAATACAATAGGTTCTGTTATAAACATTCTTAAATATTTTGAGTTGTAATTTTCGACAGGTATTTTATTAATTATTATTTTTCCGTTACCTTTCTTTACAACAGCTCTCGCTACGGCACATTTTCTTTTAGCTTTTACAAAAGCATAATCTTTTTTTGTTTTTTTTGCTTTCTTAGTCAAATTTACCACCTTGCTCCTAACCTTTTACTAATTTCTTCTATGTAAACAGCAGACTTATTTAAAGGTGCCTTAGCCTCTTCAATAGTTTCAAATTTACTATCTTTAAGCTCGTTAGGTATGCCAATATAAACCTTTATTCTTTTTAGCGCTTTTCTTCCAGTTTCTTTTTTGTATGGTAACATTCCTCTTATTGCTCTCTTCACTATCAAATGGGGCATTTTTGGATATTTTGGTCCACCTTTAATAGGATTTCCCTTTGTTTTCATATCTTTCCTAGTCTTATATTTATTAAAAATTGTTTGCCTTCCGCCAATTATGACACATTTTTCAGAGTTTACTATCTTAATATCTTCGCCTTTTAAGGCTCTTTTTGCAACAACAGAACACATTCTTCCTAATACTAAATCTTTTGCATCAATAACAACCATATCTCATCACTCACTTTATTAAAATCATATCTCTTTCTTTGTAGTTATTTTCAGCTAATTCTTTATAGTTTATAATTTTTCCACCAGCTTTCTCTATTTTTTGCTTGGCTGTTTTTGAATAGGCAGGAGCTGCAATAATTACTTTATTATTTAAAGTACCTGAAGCCAACACTTTTTGTGTAGTAACTAAAATTTTATCTCTAAATTTAGTTGAAAGTTTATTTATTTTCCAAATATTTATTTCACCCTTTTTTCTTCTCTGTTTCATTAAACTTTCTGCCAAAATTTTCCAGATTCTCTTCCCTCTTTTTTTTGCTATTTTTTCTAAAAATATTGCTAATTTTCTTGTACTTTCTTTTGTTGGACCTGTTTTTTTCATTTTTCTTCACCGTTTGACATATAAAATTTAAGCTTAATGCAGGGGGGAGGATTCGAACCCCCGAAGGCACTAAGCCACAGGATTTCTTCTTAAACTTAAAAACTTAAGTCCTGCCCCTTTGGCCACTCGGGCACCCCTGCCCATAACATTTTTTAATATTCATAGTTTTTTAACCTCTTTCTTAATCTTTTCTGCTCTGTTAATTATTGATTCTAGTGCATAATTTATTATTTGTCTTGGCTCGAGGGATCCATAGCTTTCAACTTTAAATATAAATCCCTCTTTATCTCCTATTACTTCTATCGCGTTTTTTGGACAAATATCTACACACTTATTACACAATATGCAATCATATTGATTTTTAAATTCTATTTTTTCTCCTTTTTTTTCTAATACATCTTTAGGGCAAACTTTAATACATTTCTTGCATAAGTTGCATTCTTTGCTAACTTTTAATATAGGAATTTGAGTATATGTTATTAAACCAGGTTGCCATTTTGCATGTTCTTTGCCATAGCCAAATACTGCTTCTGCTTCTAATCTTATTTTTTGTCCTTTTTCGAGTTCAACTAAAGGTATATCTTTGCAAACCACTTCGACATCGTTAGTTAAAGGTTCTAGATCAGAACTATATACTGTGCAAGGACCTTCTTTTTCAAGTTTAAATTTTATTTTTTCATTTTCTTTAAACTTTCTTGGATCTGATCTTATTGGGATCATTGCAAGTCTATGAGCTAAAAACTCATCAAACATTACTGAGTCATTTTGGTATATATATACTTCCTCTATTGCAAGTACAGGAACTCTGTTCATAGCAGCTCTTCTCAACGAATTTACAAAATTTGTATTTGTGCCTTCTATTTTTAAAATAATGTCATTTTTACTTTCTTTTAAAACATTTATTTCAACAACCATTCTTACACCCCTCTAATTTTTCTTACTTCTGTTTCTCTTCTTTCTTCTACAACCATCATGTGGTATAGGAGTAACATTCTCAATACTATCTATTATCATGCCGTTCCTAGTAAGCGCAATTATTGCTGCTTCTGCTCCCTGACCTGGAGTTTTTGGATTAATTCCACCTTGACCCCTCACTCTTACTATCACATTAGTTATTCCTCTATCTCTAGCTTTTTGTACTACTGCTTCCACAGCTTTCATTGCAGCGTAGGGACTTCCTTCTTTGTGCTGTGCTTTTACTACACAACCACCACTACTTTTAGCTATTGTTTCTGATCCGGTTATGTCTGTCAATAAGATAATTGTGTTATTCCGAGATGCATATATATGCACTATACCTCTTTTTTTCTCACTCACCATCTTTAGCACCTTCTTCTTGATTATTTTTATTATTTTTATGACTCTCATCAAGTTCTTCTAGTTCTTTCATCTCTTCTTCTATATTTTCTTGAATTTTTTTCTTATCTTCTTTATCTTTTTTTCTTGTTTTTAAAACGTCTTTAGATAACTGCTTATCATCCTTTTTCATCATCTCTTCAAAAACTTTTGATTTTTTTCCATAATACCCTATTTTTCCTTCTTCCTCTTTCAACACTCTATATGACGGTCTGTTAACTCTTTTTCCATTTATGGCTATATGCCCGTGTACTATTATCTGTCTTGCTTGCTTTATTGTTCTCGCCAAATTTTTTCTCCAAACTATTGTTTGTAATCTTCTCTCTAATATGTCCCTCACTGTTAGGCTTAAAACATCATCAGCATTAGAGTTTTCACTGACTATTCCTTCTCTTGCCAAACTTTCAATGAGCTCTTTTTCTTTTTTCTTTCTCTCTTCTGCAGTTAATGCTTGGAGTTTTCTAGCAATTGTTCTTTTCTTCCTCAAATACGCTTCTGCTATTCTTATTTCTCTTTTATTTTTTAGACCATAGAAATTTATTAATTTTGCTTCTTCTTCTATTCTTTGTTTGTCCCATGTTTTTCTTGGTTTCTTGTAATGCTTCTTTGTTTTTTTAGGATGACCCATATTATCTCACCTTCATTTATTCTTTTGTTGTTGTTTTGGCTTCTGTGTTGCTGCTGCCTTAGCAGTTTCTTTTTTTAACACTCCAACTACGCCGCCTTTTCCTCTGTGTGTACTTTTTGTTCTTTGTCCTCTAACAGGTAGACCCCAACTGTGTCTTAATCCTCTATATGACTTTATTTCTCCAAGTCTCTTCAAGGTATTTCTTATATCAAACTCAAGATCAGACATTATGAGATGTTTATCTTCCCCACTTTCAAATTCATTTCTTCTATTCAAAGTCCAGGGCGGGATATTATATTGCGTTGGATTTGTAATTATATTCTCGAGTAAAGCAATTTGTTGTTCATTTAGAGTAGATAATTTACTATCATAATTTATTCCTGTTTGATTTTCAAAGACTATTGCAAATATTTTACTTGTTCTATGTCCTATTCCCTTTAGACCAGTTAAAGCTCTATATATTGGCAAATCTCCATTTAAATCTTTACCTGCCACTCTTACTATACTCTTAAAAACTTGCTTTCCTTCTTTTCTGGTTTCTTTTTGCTTCTCTTTTTTTCCTTCTTTTCTAGTTTCTTTCTTTTGTTCTTTTTCACTCACATTCTCACCATTATTTCATTAATTTTTCTATAAATCTCTCTCTTATCACTCTCTTTTGAAATATCTATTTTTTTGTCAGTTATTATAAGATGTCGAGAGTTGCATTTTCTCCTTCTAACTTTTGGTCCTTCAACAACTACAAAATTATTTGGTAAAACATCTACTATAACTGCTGCATTCCCAGCATCTCTACCTTTGGTTTTTATACAAACCCTCCCTATTTCTAACAGACTCATTTAGATAGCCTCCTTAACACAGATTCAATGAAATATCTTTCTTTATTTGACACATCCTCTATGTTCTTTTGTTTTAATTTTATTAAAGATGCATCAATTATAACTTTTTCCCTACATTTTGGGCATAATACACCACCAAATATGCTATTTGGCCTTCTCTGAGTTTTACTTTTTCTATGTATTTTTGCAGGAGATCTTTCATAGATAGCTCCATGTAATTTTGACTTACAAATATGACATTCTGGTTTTACTTTTTCTTTCCTCTTTAAAAGTATGGTCTTTTGCCCTTTTGGTGTTCTTCTTATAACTTTCTTTTTAGTAATTGCATGCCCACTCATTCTTCTCAACCCTTTTTCTCTTCAATTTTATCTTTTATACTATAAAATATATTAATTATAAGAGTTGTAAACAGGGAACTTAAAACGTACCAACCTAACCAATTTGTTTGTTTGTACATTTCAATAAGAGAATTTTTTCCAAACCACGGCACTGGAATAGGTAAATCTATAATATAACTCGAATAAAAACTCCCAAGATACCAAAAAGTAGGTAATGCTAAAACTAAGGAAACCAACATAAATTTAAGATTTTTGCTTAGCATTTCATTCATCTCTAATAAAAGTTCATTCTGTAGTTTATCTATCTCCTTTTTATTTTTCTCAAAGTTTTTCATAAGTTCTTTTAATCTTTTTTGTTTCTCAGTCATTTTATCTCTCTGTTCTTTCATTTTTTTTCTGTCATGTATTTTATTCTGTATTATCTGCAAAATTATTACTATTGCAACAGACACCAAACTAATATCTACAATAGGACTTATAATCATTCAAAAACCTCTTCGAGATTTTTCAAAAAAGGAGAGTTATTATAATTATTCTTATTGGCATATCTATAAAAAACATTTCTTTTTCTCAAGAGATCACCCCAATATTTTACCTAACAATGGATGCATTTCCATAAACTGCAATCTTGCAAGTTCTTCGTAAAGTCTATAAATTATTCCTACTGTTAATAATATTCCCATTCCAGAGGCCAACGTACCTGTCAAGTCCGCAAACCCTGCCAGAAACGCAACAAATGCTGATCCAAGTATTGTAACTGTAGGAATATATCTCTCTAATATTTTTTGCACAACTCTTGGATCTCTCCTAAAACCAGGTATAGACATCCCTGCTTTTTCTAACTGTTCTGCAATTGCATCAGGACCTTGATTTGCCATCTCCACCCAAAATTTTCCAAATACTACACATGTTAGTATTAATATTATTAGATAAAATATCGCATGTACTATTGCTGCTCCTATTGGCTCACTACCTACTGTTGTAAAAGGACTTGTAGGATTAAATGGATTAAAAAACAATATTAAACTATTTATTGCATCTGAAGCAATTTGTGTTATGGGAGTGTATGGTACTTGTGCTAAGAGGACAGCTCTCAAATTATGCGGTGCTGTCATTATTGAAGCAACTCTCTCTAATATTAACCCAACTATTGGTACATCTTTAGCTAACATAGCCCACATTTTTACATTGGCAAACAGTGCAACTGCTAAAATTACTGGTATATTTGAGACATAAAGCAGTTTTACAGGATATCTACCTGTAGCACCTTTAAAGCCCATTGTTATAGGTATATTAACATGTATACCTTCTGCAAATACCACTATTAAAAATACTAAAATAGTGAATAGAATAGGTAATAAATACCAATTTATTGCACCATATGTATTACTGCCAATCTCTATAATTAGTCTAAATAAAACTCCACTAGCTTCAGCCAAGCTAAATTGCCCAGCAGCGTTGAATGGATTAAGTGTTACCCATAATAATTCATAAGATACTCCTGCTGCAATAAATAAACTGATTCCTGAACCTATGCCATACTTAGACACTACTTCATCAAGATACATTAATATTATTGCGCCTATCGCTACTTGGAATATTACAAAGAAGAACATTCCTTCGGCTGGTCTTAACAATCCTATCGCAACATATACAAATGCTTCAAAGAAACATAAAAATATAGCAAAAGTTTTTTGCATAGCTGTGAACTTTGCCCTTTCTTTTGGATCTGTCATATTTATACTTATTATTCCACCACCTACTAGTAGTTGCAAGATTATAGAAGCTAAGACTATTGGTCCAATACCTATTGTAATTAGGGAACCAATTTCACTACCAAGTATTAGTTGATATTCTCCTATAAGGCCTTTAGCGCTTTCATTTAATCCAATCAAACTTACATTTCTCATTATAAAGAAAATAATCATAACTGCGGCTGTCCAAATTATTCTGTTTTTCAACGATGGTTTTACTTCTGGTGTTTTTACTTCAGGGATTAGTTTATATATCGGTGCAAACATATCTAAAATACTCATCCTTCTACCTCTTTTTGTTTGAATTTTTTAGATAATAGAACATTTCTAACAATAACATTCTTAGGTATTTCTCCGGGCCCTATAATTTTATATATACCTAGATCTTTTCCATCTATGATTATGTTATCTCCTTCTTTTTTTGCTTTGCCTTCTTCTAAAAATTTTTTAGCAAGTTCTTCTATTTTCCATGCAGGCATTGCCTTCTTCTTGCCTTCTTTTGTTTTTAAAGTTATTTTTTTGCCAAACTTAGTATAATATTTACTAAATTTATGTTTGTGGCTACCTGCAAAACCTACCCCCCCTCTACTGCCAGAACCTCTTCTTCTCTTAGTATTTCCTCCTCCATGAGTTCTATTACCTCTTAACCTGTTTTTTTTCCTTCTTTTTCTTACTACCATACAGAACACCTTTAAATCATTTTCAGCAAAAGTTTGTTTATATATTGTCCACAATATCCTAAATTTCCGCCTTCCCTAAAGCTTCTTTTTATACCTTTCTTTCTTAATCCTTTAGAAGGAGGAGATAGTCTAAATACTGGTTTTATTCCAAAATCTTGTATTTTTTTACCACCTTTTAAAGCAGAAATCAACTCTTCGATATTATTGATACCTTTAGATTTCAAATATTCTTCTGTAATTCTTTTGTTGCCAGGAAGTCTCCCTCTCTTAATTATTAATTTTGCGAGTACTTTATCGTCTATTTCTCCATAAGTTACATAGTCCTTTATTTTTTCTAACATTCCTTTAGTTGCTTTGTTATTACTTACTAAGACAGCATGGTTTACTTTATGCAACCTCAACATAGACAATGTAGTTTTTATATCAGGAGCGACTTTTACTTCTCCCCTCATTCTAATAACTGCAAACATTTAACTTCCTCCTTATTCATTCTTTCTCCTCATTTTGGCGGTTTTTGACAAAGCATCGATTGTTGCTGCAACAAATTCTAATGTAGACCTAGTATTTCCTTTTGTTTTTACCCAAACATCCTTTATTCCAACCATCCTGAATACATCTTTTATTGCGTCACCTGCAACCAAACCCACTCCTTTTGGCGCAGGTAATAAAGTTACCCTTACAGAAGAACATTTACCATCTACTTTAAACGGTATTGAGTGAAAGCCATCACAATTGCATTCCCAGCTACCACAACCTTTTTTAACTCTCACCAGATTTAATTTTGCTTTCTTAGATGCTTTGTTTGTTGCAGGCCATTTTTCTTTGTCTTTAGCAGTGCCCAAACCAATGTATTTATCTCCATCACCAACAATTACACTTACTCTAAACGACAATTTCCTTCCAGCGCTTGTTACTCTTGCTGTCTTCTTAATATCTATTTGTTTTTGTTGTAGATTTGGTATAAGAATATCTACAATTTCAGGTTCTTTTATTTTAAGGTTATTATCGAAAATTTCATCTATAGAGCTAATCTCTCCATTTTTAACTTTTTTTCCTAATTCTGTATTAGGTATCCATTGATCTAATTTTTTTTCTCTTTCTTTTTTTATTATAATTTCTTCTTCAAAGTTGGACTCTTCTTTATTTCTCTTACTCATTTATTTCATCTCCTCTATGATTTTTTTCTTTAAAATTTCTAGTTGACTTTCAATTTCTTTATTTATATGATGTCCTTTTATTCTTTCTTCTTTAGGTAGTGCAACTTCACCTACTTTTATTTTTAACCCAGCATCTAGTGCACCTTTTACTACTGCAAATATTCTTGATCCATGTACAGGCGTATGTAATCCTATATCTACAATTACTCCATCTATTTTATTTTTAATAGCTCTTATTCCACAAAGGTATCCTGTTAGGTAACATGCTGGAATATTCTTTGTCCCATATTTCCAACCAAATTTCTTAAGTTCGGTTGAAAGTGCACAAACATTCGTTGTATCTCCATTCTCTTCATCTTTTATTATTTGAGTAATTATCTTAGTATTTGTTTTTCTGATCACCAAACGTGGTTTTTTTGACTTTAGCAATGCTATTCTTTTTGAATAGTTTGTTTTCCTTTCGTAACTTCTTCTAAATTTCATCTTTGTAGTACTTTTTACTTTCATTTATTCTCTCCCCTATTTTATTTTTTTCTTATTGTTATCATCACCCTTTGTTTTGCTTTCTTTTTGATTCTCTTTTACTTCTTCTATTTCTCGAGAATATTCTCTTATGTATTTCTCTAGCTGCTTTTTACCTTTAAAAAATCCACCTTTTATCATCTTGTAAACTTTACTATATATCCCTTTTTCTTTTGCTTCTTCTGCCAATTTTTTTAATATTTTTCTTTGACTTCTAACTATGCTAATCCACCTCTTCTTTTTTCCAGCTCTTGTTTGCCCTGTCCCTTTTCTACTACCTTTGTTTTTCCTCCTTCCAATTTTTTTCTTTCTTGCTAGCTCTCTAGCTCTTGCCCTGCTTTGAAATGGCATTTTTATTTTTGTTATAATTTTTTCATTAATTAAATTTTCAACATCTTCTCTTGTCATTGCCTCCTTAACTTTCTCAATGTTGTTTGGGTCTATATGTATTTTACTTTCTCCAACACCCAAAATTTCAGCTGCTATTTTTCTCACTTTTTTTATTTTCATAATAATCACTTATTAATAACTTTTAATTGCATCTCTTCTGCTTTCTTTATTATTTCTTGTCTTTTTCTTTTTCCAACAGCGGATGCAATTCTGATTGCGACTTCTTTATTCTTTAAATTTTCTAAATCTTTTAAGTTTCTGACAATAATTTCTTTGAGGCCACATGGATGTAAATATCTTATTTCTTTGCATGTTCTGTATCCAGAATCTGGATATCTCCCATCTTCTTTTTTCCTCTTTATGTCCATTCCTCTGGGTTTTCTCCATTTGTCCCATTTTGTAATACTCTTCCTCCTAAGTTTTCTATTACCAAATCGCCCTCTAAAAACCGGTTTTCTCTTTTTCTTTATCTTTTCAACCAGTTTTTTTATTGTTCTTTTAGTATCTTCCATTTTTAGCCACCTTCTTCCTTCGCCTTCTCGACAATATATACTCCATCTTGGAATATTCTCCTATCAGTCTGTGATATTTTTGTAGCATTTTCAATATTTGCTGCAGTTTGACCAGCAGCATACTTATCATAGCTTCTAACATAAACATTTTTACCTTTTACTTCAACTTTTGTATTTCCTATTATTTTAGCAATCTTTGGCTTTTTTCCACCTCTTAAGTTTGATATCTCTATTTTATCTCCTTTTACTAATACAGATATTGGGAAGTGAGAGTACACAATTTCTAAAGTGTAAACATATTCTTTACCTTTTGCACCCATTATCATATTTTCTATTATTGAAGCACAGGTTTTTGCTTTTGCATAAGCACTTTTCTTTTTTGATATTGGTTTTATTTCTATTTCTCTTTCTGATATTGTTAAAGATATATCGTTCTCTTTGAATGATCTCGAAAGCTCATTTCTACCTTTTACAATTATTTTTCCATTCTCTTTCTTTATACTTATATTCTCAGGAATTGTTATTTTTATGATATTTTTTTCTTTCATCTGACCACACTTCTAATAAACATATGCAATTAATCTTCCACCTATTCCTTCTATTTTTGCTTCTTTATGTGTCATAATACCTCTTGAGGTTGAAACTATTATTATCCCAACATTTTTAGCTGGTAAATATCTTTTTTCGTATCTTTCAAACTCGTTTTTAGTAACTGCGTATCTTGGTTTTATTGCTTTGCATTCATTTATGTTTCCTTTTAGCTTTATCTTATATAGTCCTTCCCTTCCATCATCAACATATTCATATGGACCTATATACCCTTCTTTTTGCATCACTTTTAATATTTCTCCAATTAACTTAGATGCTGGTCTGATTATACATTCTTTTTTTGATACACTCTCGTGGTTCTTTATGTTTGCTAAAGCATCTGCTATTGGATCATTTCTTGACATCTTACTCACCTAATCAAGTTTTTTAAATCCTATTTTTTCCGCCACTTCTTTAAAACATCTTCTGCAGATGTATAACCCATACTTTCTAATCACCGCTTTGTCATTTTTGCATCTTCTACAACTCTTTTTTTTACTTCCTTTAACTCTTTTCTCACTCATTTATTTCAACCCCAAATTTTTTTTTCATAAACTCAATTGCTTCTTCTTTTGTTATTTTTTGATTTTTACCTATTTTTGCTTTCTTTATCTTTCTGTTCTTTATTCTGTACCCAGGTCTTTCTAAAGTTACTAATACATCGAATCCTCTTATACCCAATTTAGGGTCATATTTTATACCTGGTAATTCAATATGTTCTTTTATACCAAAACCAAAATTTCCAAATTTGTCAAAGTTCTTTTTGTTTAAAATATTTTGTTTAGCTATCAATGCCCTCTTTAAGAATTCTTCTGCTGCTTTCTTCCTGAGAGTAACTTTTAGCCCTATTTCTAGTCCTTCTCTTATTCCCCACGTTGGCTGCTTAACTTTACATTTTGTTTTAATCGGCTTTCTCCCTGTTATTTGTTGCATTATCACTGCTGCTCTATCTAATGCTTCTCCACTTTCACCAACACCCATATTAACAGTAACTTTTTGTATTCTTATTTCTCTCATTACATTATCTTCTTTCATTTTATCATACCTCTACATCTATTGCTGGTTCTTTTTTTCCTATCGGAATAAGCTTACTTATTGTTGTAGATATTGTTTCATCATTTTTTGATTCTAAAATAATCAACCCTTCTCTTTTCGCAGTTCCCTTTAAAACTTCTTTTATAATTGCAACCTCTCCAACATTTTTTCCACTCTTAATATAACCTAAATTACCTTTCTTCATTTCTATTACATCTAATACCTCTTTTTCAGGGAATCTAACCAATAGGCTGTCATTTACATTTACTTCTCTGCCTAATCCCACGAATACCAAACCATCTTCTGTAGTTATTTGAACTTTTGCACCTTTTATTATTCTTTTGTCCTTAACCTTGCTAATCTTTAACATATTTTTTATATCTTTTTTTTCGTATGGTATAAGCCTACCTTTTTTGTCGTAAAGTAATCTGTAAGTTCTATTTTTATCATCACTTAGTTCAAGTATATCAAATAATCCTACTGGAAAACCAAGTTCTTTTCTTATTATACCATTAACTTTCACTTTCCCATTTTTTATTATTGATTTTATTTCTTTTCTATTGTTAGCTAGTCCAAGGATGCTTATAACATATGCCAACGGTACGCTTTCTTCTCTCTTATGTGCTCCCGCTTTTGTTTTAGTTATCCAGACAATACCTTTTCTTTTTATTTTTAATGTTTTTGGAGCTGATAGTCTTTTTTGTTTTTTATTCTCTCCTTTTTTTGCCATCTTTTACACCTCTGTATTCTCATTCTTCTTTTTATCTGTTTTCTTTGTTTTCTTAAATCTTCTTTCATCTTTCAATTCAACTTCGATTATCTGTAAATTTGAAGCATCAATAGGAATATTTACTTCTGTTCCGTCAGACTTTTTTCTAGTGATATTCTCCAAATATACTTTGTTTTTTTTTCTTTCTATTCTAATTACTTTTGCATCTTTGCCTGCATAAGTACCTCTCATTATTCTAACTTTATCTCCTTTTCTTAATGGTAGAGATCTTCTCTTTAGACTTTTTCTAAGTTCTTTACTTAAATTACAACAAACTTTTCTTGTCATTTAAACCACCATGGGTGCAATTCCAGCTACTTTTGGCCACCTTTCGCCAACTTCTTTTGCTATAACTCCTTTTATTTCAGATCCTTTAGGTACACCTTTATCATCAACAATTACTACTGCATTATCTTCAAATTTTATTCTTATTCCAGACGATCTCCTATATTCTTTCTTAGTTCTAACCACAACTGCTTTCTCTACCTTTTTTCTTACTTCTGGCTTTCCTTTCTTTATAACAACTACAACTAAAGATGCAATTCCTGCTTTTTGTCTTCCCCTTTTTC
Source organism: Candidatus Iainarchaeum sp. (assembly GCA_026414365.1). Classification (GTDB taxonomy): domain Archaea; phylum Iainarchaeota; class Iainarchaeia; order Iainarchaeales; family SKW153; genus SKW153. The sequence continues at coordinate 482,518 of JAOAJD010000001.1, forward strand.
TTGTTCTATGTTTCAATACACTAATTATTTCTACTTCTTTTCCACCATAATTATCTGCTTCTACTAACCTTGCTTTTTTTTCTAATACTAAAACTGGTCTTGCGCTGATCGCTTTCATTGTTCTTCACCTTTTCTTTTCTCGATTATTACAAAAGATTTTGTTTTACTAAGTTTCCTACATTCAGCTATTGTTACAATATCTCCTCTTTGTGCATTTATACAAGGAGGATTATGTACAGTCAATTTTGATTTAACTTTTTTGTATCTCTCATATTTTGGTATGTATTGAGTAAGTATTTTTTCAACTACAGCACCTTTAGGCATCTTTGTACTCATTACTTTATATCCTTCTATAATTTGTCCTCTTATCTTCACATTACCATGAAAAGGACATTTCTTATCGTTACATTCTACCATTTTATTTTCCCCCTTAAAAGCTTAGTTCTTTCTTGAGGTCTTACTGCCAATATCTTACCATCAACACAAATCTTTTCTCCCCCCAAATCAAATTCAATATTAACTTCTCTCTTTGGTATTTTCCTTATCTTATCTACGCATTCAATAGTGAATGTATTTTTCGTTTCGTCAATTATTCTACCTTCACATAATCTACTTCTATCTGTACTTTTAATTATTCTTACATTTAGTCCTATCAACTCATGAATTAATAAGTTCTCTTTAGTTATTGTGTAATTATTTCCTCTAAGCATCTATTAATTCCTCCTTAAAACCCTCATTTTTTAATATTTGTTTAACTTTTTCTTTGTGGTTTCCTTGTAGTTCTATTTCGTTGTCTCTTATAGTACCTCCACAGGCCAATTTAGATTTCATTTTTTTCCAAAGTTCCTTTACGTCTGTATTTTTATCAAAACCACTAACAATTGTTACATTTTTTCCAAATCTCCTGTTTATTACTCTAATTTTAATCTTTTGAGTTTCTTTTGCTATATCTCCACAAATACATAAATCTTTAGGTAGACCGCATTTCTGGCAAACTTCATTCATTTGCTTTTCACCATCCTCTTTTTTTCATTTATTATTGTAAGCATTCTTGCTATCTCCCTTCTCAAATTCTTTATCTTTGATGGTTTTTCTGCTTTTGTCCCTGATGCTATAGAAGCTTTTTCTTTAGCTAGTTCTTTTTTAGCTTCTAAAACTTTTTCTTCAAGTTCTTCTATTGATAACTCTCTAAGCTTCGTTACTCTTTTCATTTTCTCCCTCTTTTAGTTTTTTGTCTTCTTTTTGTTTTTTCTTTTGTCTGGTTCTTTTTTCCTTTTTCTCTTCATTTTGTTTTTCCGTTGCTTTTTCTGTTTCTTCTTTAACCTTATTTTCTTCACCTTTTTCTATTACTTCTTCAATAGTTGTCGCAGATTCTTTAATTTTCCCTCTCTGAAGCAAATATTCTTTAATATTGATTTTATCCGGAAATACTGTGTTTGGTCTAACTATCCTGACTCTTATTCCAATTGCTCCTGCTTTGGTATATGCATCTGTTTTTCCATAATCTACAAGTTTTACTTGATCTCCAACTTTTTTCATATATCCGTATATTATTCTTATTTTTTTCTTTCTACCACCCTTTCCAGTAAGTTTGCCCTTTATTATTATTTCAACACCTTCGGCTCCAGCATCTACTATATCATTAAGCACTTTGTATATCACACTTCTCCACGAAAAGCCTCGTTCTATCAAAGATTTAATTTTGTTTACCACTGCTTCAGCATCAAGATCTGGTTTTTCAATTCCTCTAATTTCAATTTGAGGATTTTCTATTCCAAATTGTTTTTCCATTATTTCTGTAAGGTTTTTTATTGTTTGACCAGATCTCCCTATTGCTAATCCTGGTTTTACCACATTTATTACTACTTTTGTTACTATTGGTGTTTTTATAATATCTACGCCTGTGAAACCAGCTTTTTCTAATTCTTTCTTTAAAAATTCTTCTAGTTCAATTCTCCTAATGCCTTGCGTTACAAATATTTTTTCTATCATTAAGCACCCTCCACTGCCATAGCCTCTAAATGTGTTGATTTTTTCTTTCTTCTCTTGCCGCTTATTCTCCCTTGTGGTTGAAATGTTATTCTTCTAAAGCCGTATGATGCAAACAAGTGTTTTAGTATTAATTTTTCACTGTCTAAACCTTTATAATCTGCGTTTGCTTTAAGGTTTTGCAAAAGTTCTAAGAAAACTTTGGCTGTCTTTACTGGATATTTGCCTGATTTTGTTTTACTGATAGCATTACCTCTTCTATGCGGAACTTTTTTGTTGTATTTTCTTAAAGGCAGAAATCTTTTCATTTCCACTATATCTCTTAAGAATCGTTCTGCTTTGTTTATTGGTTTATTCTTTAATTCTCTACAAAGCTCTATTGCATATTTGGTTGAGATTGGTTTATTTTTAAGCATAGCTTTAACTATTTTTTTTTCATCGATTTGTAATTCTGTTTGATAATTTTTCTTTACCACAAGTTCACCTCTAATTATTTTCTTGATGCAATTGCTGTTGATGATTTTGTAGCACCAATTCCAGCTTTACCGTGAACTAATCTCTTTCTAGTTAAAGCAAATTCCCCTAATCTATGTCCTAACATATTTGGTGTTATTTCCACAATCACAAATTCATTTCCCTTATAGACTCCTATTTTTTGGCCCACCATTTGTGGAATAATTGGAATAGATCTTAGATGGGTTCTCACCATTTTTTTTGATTTGCCTTCGGCAACAGCAAATACTTTCCTTATAACTTTCATAAATCTTTCATTTTTTAATCCTCTTAATATTGCTCTTCTAACTCTTGATTTGCATAATTTTGCAAATTCTTCCAAACTCATTTTTTTAAGTTCTGCGAGTGTTTTACCTCTAAATCTAAAATCTCTAGGCAATAAATCACCTCTTCTTCCTTCCTGTTCTTCTTGATGCAATAGCACCAACTTTTGCTCCTGGTGGAGCATTTCTTGACACTGACTTTGATCTTCCAACATGATGTTGGCTTCCGCCGTGAGGATGACTTACCGGATTCATAGCAACTCCTCTTACTATCGGATATCTTTTACCACCTTTACTTTTTATTGCATGATATTTCTTACCTGCCTTTACGAATGGCTTTTCTATTCTTGAGCCACAAGAAGCACAACCTATAGTAGCTCTACATCTCAAATCTAAAGTATGTTGTTTACCTGAAGGTAATTTTACATATGCAAAGTTTTCATCTTTACTCATTATTAAACCATAACTGCCTGAGCTTCTTGCAAATTTTCCACCATCATTTGGTGTAGCCTCAATGTTAAATATAGGGCACCCTTCAGGAATTTTTGCTAAAGGCAATATATTTCCTATTTCTAAATCTGCATTTTGTCCTTGTTTTATTTTCTGCCCAACATATAAACCTTCTGCCGCTGGCAAATATTCTTTAACTCCATCAAAATCAATTTCAGCAATAACAACGTTTTTACCTCTGTCATCTAAAAGTTGGGTAACTTCGCCAATCTTATAATTATTTTCTTCTTCATTTAAAGGTAAATACTTAGTGTCTACTTTTGCTCTTTTAGTTGCTGTGAAAATACTTCCTTTTCCTCTTCTTCTTGCAATTATTCGCCTTCCCATGTTATATCAACCCTAATTTTGTTGCTATACTATCTGCTTTAACTTCTTTATTTATTTTTATTATTGCTTTTTTCCTACCTTTCATATCGTTTATTAGATTAACTTTATCAACCTTAACGTTATAAAGCTTTTCAAAGGCCTCTTTTATAGTTTTTTTGTCTGTCTTTTTATTAACTATGAAAGTTATTTTATTTTCCTTTTCTATCATACCAATTGATTTTTCGCTTATCAAAGGATATCTAAATATTTCTGAATATCTGAGCAATTCTTCTTCACTCAATTTTTCCATCTCTTTTGTTTTTTGTTCATTTGTTTCTACTTTTTTCTCCATCTAGATTCCCTTCTTTAACTTTTCGATTGCTGCTTCACTCCACACTACTAATCTTCCTGGTTTTGTGCCGGGTGCTAAAAGTTTTGCATTGATATTTTTAACCTCACAGATATCTACACCTTCTAAGTTTCTTGCGGCTTTTGACAAATTTTTACTATTTCCAACTACAAAAAGAATACTTTTTGCTCTTTTATATCTTCTACCTCTTCTTTTACCTTTTCCTGCTCTTATTGTTTTTCTCTTTTTTGCTCTTTCTATATCTCCTGCAATCCCAATTGATTTTAGAGTACTTAAAACCTCTTTCGTCTTTTTTAATTCTTCTATTTTGTTTTCCACAACAATAGGGAATTTTAATTCTTCATTAAAAACATGTCCTCTCTCTTTAACTAAATCTTTTTTAGCAGTTGCAGCAATAGCACTTTTTAAAGCCTTTTTCTTTTCTTTCTTGTTTATTTCCTCTTTTAATTTTTTTTCGATTTTAGGAGGATGTGCCTTGGGACCACCAACTGCTCTTGGGACCTTAGCAACTCTACCAGAAATTAAATATCTGTGATTTTTTGTTCTTGGCAATCTTGCATGCCCTATATTTATTGTTCTATAAACCTGTGGTTTTTCTCTTGAACCAACATATTCTGCAGAACTATCTCTACCTGCTCCTCTTTTAACACCTTTAGGTTGGTATTTGGCAGATTCTATAGCTAAAACCGCCCTTCTAATCAAGCCCAAATCAATTTCCTCTTTAAATACCTCAGGAATCTCAATTTCTCTTATTGGCTTGCCTTCAAGAGAATAAACAATAGTATTCTCTGCATTTTTCATGAAATATCACTTCACTCCTTCTTTTCTATTTTATGTGCTTTTGCTTTTTCTTCACCTTTGTCTTCTATTATAGAACTTTCTCTTTTTACCTTTTTCTTTGATTCTGCTTGCGTTGAGATATATTTTATTTCAGATATTATGAACTTGTCCTTTTTTGGTTTTCTTGATGTAACCCTCAAAGATATTGGTCTTTTTACAGATCCTGGAATACTACCCACAAGAAGTAAACACTCATTTTTAACTAGTCCATAATTAGTAAATCCAGATGCAGGATTGATTTTGCTAAAATCTTTTTCAATTTTAATTATCTTTTTATTATATTCTGTTCTTGTGTGATAACCCATTTGTCCAGGTCTTGGAACAGTCCACATTATTAAAGGTGGATGCCAAGGTCCAATACTTCCAACAGTTCTTCTTGTTTTAGCTTTTCGAGGTTGTATCTTAACTCCAAACCTTTTTATTACTCCTTGGAAACCCTTTCCTTTTGTTACTGCAGTGACATCTACAAATTCATTTTCTTTGAATATTTCTGTTACGCTAATCTCTTTACCTAATTTTTCTTTTGCGTATTCTATTTGTTTCTCTATTGGTCCAGAAATTCCTACTTCGTAAATGTCAGGTTTTTTCTTCCCAATACCTGTTTTATAGGGCTGAGTATGACAAACTAGTCTAATTTCACAAATCTTATCTTTTATCTTATCTAACCCATCAATTTTTGTTTGTTCTTTGGTTTTTGTTTTTTTAAATGATCTTATTTTCTTTTGTAAATATTTGTTTGGTTCGGAAGTCAGTTCTAATACAACTTTTTTTCCACCCGTTATTTTTTCATATGCTCTTACACCAAATACTTTTACAGGGGGGCATTCAATAACAGTTAGGGGAATAGAAACTTCTTGACCAAAGAGAACAGAACCTTTTCTAGCATTTGTTGCTAAAATATGCAACATACCTACCTTATAACCTATAAAATTAATGGGTTTTGCTTCTTTAGATTCTACTTTAATTAAATTTACTCTAGGCCTTTGTCTTGCTGCTCTCTTCCTTGGGTAAAAAGCCAAACTTCCCGATCTTGGCTTATGTATCCTTACCAACTAATACACCATCCTGTTGTATTGGTTGGCACTACTAGCCAAAAACAATTTCTGGGGGAAATAGAAATTATTTCGGCATTTATATCTGTCAAGGTTCTTGACAAATACAGTGTGCCAATATATAATATATTAATTGTTTGCAAATGGTTTTAAAAAGGTTATGCTTTGAAAAAGCTAACTTTTACTATTATTATTGTTAATATTGTTTATGAGCTGCCAAGATTCTTTTTCTTTTTTAGGTGAAGTTATCATTAGTAAAATAATTAGTAAAATTATAGCTATTAGGCCTAAGAAAAAGTTACTTGTGATTACTGACATTGCTATTGCAGAAATAGTTGTCAAAGGGCTTTTTATTTCAGCTTCTTTTTCTTTTATTATTTTTATTCTTTTAAATACTTCGTCATTATCAGTAGTTATTTTCAAAAATGTGTAATATTCATTTATTTCTAAATCTTCTTTTTCATGGATTTTTATTTCTAAACTTTGGGATTCATTACTTTCTAATAAAATTTCTTTTTCTTCGGCTACTATATTTTCATTACCAACCAACTCTAAATAGAACTTTTTTCTATCGTTACTTACATTTTTTACAGTAAGCCCTAAAGTTGCTTTTCCATCTATTAACTTAACTTCGTTTTCATATTCTAAAACTTCTATAGATCTTTTGGTTTCATTTGTTTGCCCTTGTGTATTTTGGTTATTTGTTCCCTCGTTCGTTGTTTTAACTTTTTCTACATACGTAACTTTTTCTGCTATTTTTTGCCCGTCGTAATAAAGTTCATAAAATATATATCCTTTGCTGCCTTGTAAATTATAGATTTTGAACGTTCTCTCTGCTGTCCTTTTTGGTTCTAGGATAATCTTGTCCAAAGATACATTTAAGTTTTCACCTCTTATATAAAGTTCAGCAGTTTTTCTTCCAGAGTTTTCTAAAGTTAAACTTATTATTCCATAATCAATTATCTTCACACTTTCAACAATAGTTAGTCTTGGTTGTGTATCTTTTTCACCAATTACATAAATAGTTGAAGTAAAGTCTTTAGATAATTCAAAGCCATTGTTGAAATAACCTCTAACTGTTATTGTCAAATCTTCTATTGAAGAATCTTCTTCAATATATGCAGCTCTAATTTTTATTTTTGCATAAGCAGTTGATCCTGAGGCCACCATGTTTGAAAAATCCTCAACTTGTGCAGTTATATTTTTTGTTGTTTTTATTGAGATATCTTCGACAATAAAGCTTTCTTTATAGAAATTTTTTATTATCAAATATTTTGTAACGCTTTGTCCATTTTTTATTGTTACATTGTCAAAGGATAGAGATATACTGCTTGTTGTTGGTGGTACTATTTGTTCATCACTGTTTGTATTGTTGTTTATGTTAGAATTTGTTATGTTTGTGTTAGGACTAAAGTTTAAGCTTTGGCTAATTTGATTTTGCGTATTTGAATTTTTTATTGTGTTATAATAATTAATCTCTGATTGCCTAGTGATCTCTTCCCAACCAGTTTTTGGGATATAGTAAGAATAACTTGTTGCACTACCAGAATTATTAGATATTGAATTTTCAATATCGTCTTTCATAAATATTTCTTTCGAACCATTAGCATATATGTAAAAATTAGATGTTTTATTACATATTACTCCATCTTTAAACTGTGCGCTTATCGTTAAGGAAGCATATGTTGTATTATTTCTTGTGTCATCATCAGCTTTTAGAGTTATTTCTAAATTTCCCTTCCCATCGCCCATAACTTCGTCAGGATAATCTACCTTTAAAGCTTTGATATCTGGATTTCCTGTAGTAACATAAACATTGTTTATTTCGAGGTTGTAATATCCTTGATTATTTATGGTAGCAATTATCTTTTTTGTTTCTCCTTCAGATATAGAGATACTATCAACAACTAATTTTACATCTGAACAATCTGAAGTTTGTGGGTAATTGTAATTGTAACCAATTCCGCTACCCACGTAATTATCATAACTAGTGTATGTATACACATTATATGTTACACTATAAGGATAGGTGTAATAATAAGAGGGATAATATATCCAATTTGGATCGTAGTACCAATGTCCACTAACATAGTAATAAGTACCAGGATAGTATGAGTAATATGCAATATTCCACGGATTATAACGCCAATAATAATTGTAGCTATACCAACCAGGTTCAAAATAATAATAATTTCCTAAATAATAAACTCTATAAGGATTACTAAAATAATACCATTCTTCTATATGATAATCATAAGGTCTGCTTACAGTTCTCCAAGTATCTCCAGAATAAACTTGTATGTACCAATCATCACTGTAAGATTCAAAACCAAAAAATTCATAAGCAATTGTATTACTAAGTAAATAAAAAAATCCCAAAATAAAAAATAATGCTTTACTAAATTTACTATTTGTTAGTTGTAACATCATAATTAATTAAAGAGCTAAACTAGTATTTAAATATTTCCTTATTAACCGTAATTAGTTAATTTATTAGATATTGGTTGTGATTAAGGTTATCTATCATAAAATACATTCTTATAATTTTAAAATTCAGATTTTAGAAAGAACAACCATCTTTTTTCTTTTTGGTTAAGATTAACCCTTCACTACTATAATTGGTCTTAATCTAGCAACTTTTTCTACAACTCCTTCTTCATGAACAATCTTAACAACATCATCAATATTTTTGTATGCTTCTGGCGCTTCTTCTGCCAAGCCTTTTAAGCTATGTGCCTTTACTATTATGTTTTGTTTTCTTAAGGTTTTTTCAATATCACTACCTCTGAAATTAGAGGTTGCTTTTACTCTTGACATAACTCTGCCTGCTCCATGTATTGCAGAACCAAAAGTCTCTAACATTCCTTTGTTTGTACCTCTTAATATATAGCTTGCTGTTCCCATACTCCCTCCTACCAATATAGGTTGTCCAACCTTTCTATATTTCTCTGGAATCTCTTCTCTATTTGGTCCAAAACCTCTCGTTGAACCTTTTCTGCCAACCAAAACTTCTTTCATTTTACCATTTATGTCATGTTTTTCTATTTTAGCAGTATTATGACCAACATCATATAACACTCTAATACTCTTTTCATCAATGCCTAAAACCTTCGATACAGAAGTCCTAACCAAGTGGGTTAAAACTTGTCTGTTTGCAAAAGCACAGTTTATACCTGCATTCACTGCCGAAAAGTATTTTTGACCTTCTTCACTTTGTATTGGAGCACAGACAAGTTCCTTATCTAATATCTTAAGATTATATTTCTTTGAAGCTCTTTCCAATTCTTGTAAATAATCTGTACCTATTTGATGACCTAATGCTCTGGAGCCACAATGAAGGGATATCACTATATCATCTTTGTCAATCCCAAATATTTCTGCTACTTCTTCATTATAAATCTGTTCTACAAATTGGACTTCTAGATAATGATTACCACTTCCAAGTGTACCAACTTGTTTAAACTGTCTTTCTTTTGCTTTGTCACTAACTGCTTTAGGGTCAGCACCTTTAATGCAACCTTTTTCTTCAGTGTATTTTAAATCTTCTTCTAAGCCAAAACCTTGTTCAATAACATATTCGCTACCCTTTTCTAAAACTTCATCAATCTGACTTTTTGTTAATTTTAATTCTCCAGTACTTCCTAAACCAGCAGGTATTTCTCTAAATAAAATGTCAGCAAGTTCTTCTTTTTTAGCTTCTATATCATGTCTTTTTAATCCTGTGATTAATGTTCTAACTCCACAATTTATATCAAAACCAATTGTTGCAAATGTTATTACACCTTCTTCTAAGTCAAAAGCAGAGATGGAACCAATTGGAGCACCATAACCAGGATGTACGTCTGCTAGAGCAATTGCGTATTTTTGTATTCCAGGCAGGGAAGCTAAATTTCTTAGTTGTCTTAAAGAACTCCAGTTAGTTTTCTCTTCCTCTTCTAATATTTTAATTAGAGTTTCATCTCCGTATATCCTGCCACAGACATTCATTTGATTTTCTTTTGATAACTCCCAAATATATTTTGAAATTTGTTTTAGCATAATAAAACACTTCCCAAAAACTTTCTAAACATCAACAATACACTCTGCAATCCAATAATTATCTTCTTCTTTGACCTTTAATTGAGAATATGTTGCTGCTTTTACCTCAGTTATAAAAATTTTCTTGTTTGGTTTTTTTTCTCCTAAAAGCTCTGCTAATAATTTATATTGATCTTTTATTTTTTTAATTTCTTTTACTTTAGCTTTACAAAATGAAATTTCGCTTACATCTTTTTGATAAAGTATTTCATTTAGAAAGTTTACTAACAAGTTGTCTAAAGAATCTGCATATGTCTCAACCACTATTTTCTTTTTAGGTTTTATTTTTTTTGTTTCGTACATAATTGTTAACATTGCCATAGCTGCTTCAGAAAAAGCTTCTTCTATATTTTTGCCTATTCCTCTGATTCCCATATCTGCTTTATGTTCAAATAGCTCAAACATAATAATTTTCTTTAAATTAATATCTTAAAAATAGTTTTTTTGTTTCTATTTTTATTTTTCTACGTTAATTTATAAAAATTATTAAATTAACTTTAAGCAAATATTTTAACAATTCTAACATCTTTGATGTATTTTTAATTTGTAATTAGTTCTAATTCAGCAATATTATCTTCTATAGAGATGGTTTTAAATCCAAGTTTTTTACCCATGTGCATCATTTTGTAGTTATCTCTTAGGGTTCTTACAATAATTCTTTTTACTCCTTTCTGTTTTGCAATTTGAATTATATATTCTGTTAGTTTTGTACCTATCCCTTTATTTTGCCATTTATCATCCACAGCAACAGCAAATTCTCCACTTTCTTTGTCGGGATCTAGAATCAATCTTGCGACTCCAATCAATTTCTTTTTGCCTTCACTTTTTATTTCAGCAGCTATGGCTATTTCTCTTGAATAATCTATATGGCAATATCTTATTATCATTTCTCTGGTTATTGTTTTAATTGGGTGGAAGAATCTAAATCTTTTTGTTTCGTCAGATAAATTGTTAAATAAATCAATCCACGCATTTTCGTCTTCGGGCCTTATAGCTCTAAATAATATTCTTTCTCCAGTTTTTGTTAAGACTGTTTTTTGGAGCTCGGAAGGATAAGGCTCTATTATTAAATGAGGGCCAACAGATATTTTATTTTTTATAAATTCTTTATCTAAAATAATTCTAGCATCCAGCGCTATTACTTTGTCTTCGCTAACTGCAATTGGATTTATATCTACTTCCTTTATTTCTGGAAAATCACTCACAAGATATGAAAATCTTATTAGAACTTTTTCTAATTCTTCCATTTTTACAGGCTTTATGTTTCTATACCCTTTTTTCATTATCTGATATATTTTGGTTTTTTCCATTAGTCTTTTCGCAAGAGTTTGATTCAGTGGAGGAAAACCTATGTTCTTATCGTTGAATACCTCTGTACCGATGCCTCCCATACCAAACAAAATAGTCGTTCCAAATGTTGGGTCTTTGTTAGAGCCTATTATTATCTCATAATCTTTATGTTCTACAAAATTTTGTATTGTGACCCCTTCTATTTTTGCTTTTGGGTTGTATTTTTTTGCATTTTCAACTGTTTTCTCAAAAGCATACTCTAATTCTTTTTTATCTTTGATATTTAGGAAAACACAACCAGCATCTGTTTTATGAGTAATATCTGGGCTGTTTATTTTCAAAGCCAATGGAAATTTAAGTTTTTTTACCGCTTTTTCTAGTTCAGATTTGTTTTTGACAATGATTGTATCTACTACTTGTATACCGTACTCTTTCAGGAATTGTTTCGATTGAAACTCTGTAAGAATATAGTTATCATTTTGTATACACTCTTTTATTATAGAATGCAACTTCTCCTTGTTTGGTTCTATTTCTGGTACAATATCTTCTGGTGTTTCATAAAGTAATTCAATATTTCTCTTATAAGAGTAAAGATATGCAAAGGTTTGTACTGCATCTTCTGAGGAAAAATAGTTTGGAATATCATTTTGTTTTAATATTTCTTTCGCTTTTTCTACGCTTTTTTCGCCCATAAAATTAGCTAATATTGGTTTATCTGTTTTTTTTCTTGTTTCTACTATAACTTTAGCGGTTGCTTCTGCATCAGAAACAGCTTGTGGTGTAAATATAACCAAAATTCCATCTACATTTTCATCTCTTATACAAGCTTCTATTGCTTTTTCATATCTGTCTTGCATTGCATCGCCTAACACATCTATAGGATTTCCTCTGCTCCAGTAATGTGGTAAATATTTATTTAATTCTTCTATTGTCTTTTCAGAAAGTTGTGCTAATTTTATTTTGTATTTGTCTACAGCATCAGCAGCCATTACGCCAGGTCCACCAGCATTAGTTATTATTGCTAAGTTCTTACCTTTAGGCAGATTAACCATGTCTAAACTTTTTGCACAATCAAACAGATCTTCTATCTCTTCTACTCTTAGTATACCTGCCCTTTGGAAAGCAGCATCATATATTGAATCTTCACTAGTCATTGCACCTGTGTGTGATTTTGCTGCTTTTGAACCTGATTCGCCTTTACCTGCTTTTAGTACAATTATTGGTTTGGCAATAGTAAACCCTCTTGCTGCACTTATAAAATCTTTTGCATCTTTTATTGACTCTATATAAATTATAATACTTTTTGTATGTGGATCTTCACCAAAAAAATCTATTAAATCTGAAAAATTGACATCCAACATTGTACCAATAGATACAAAATAACTAAAACCAATTTCATTGTAATTAGCCCAATCTATTATTGAAGAGCATAATGCACCACTTTGCGAAATGAATGCAATGTTTCCTTCTTTAGGCATATCTATTGCAAAACTAGCATTTAATCTATATCTTGGATTTATTATTCCTAGACAATTAGGTCCTACTATTCTCATCCCATAAGAATTTGCGATTTCTTTTATCTCTTTTTCTTCTTTTATTCCTTCCTCGCCCATTTCAGCAAAGCCAGATGAAACAATTACTAATCCCTTTACACCAGCTTCTCCACATTCTTTTACTATTTCTTTTACAGTCTTTGCAGGTGTTGCAATTATCGCTAAATCTATAGGTTTGTTTATTTCCTTTATTGATTTATAACAAGGTACTCCAAGTACACTATCTCTTTTGTTATTTATTGGATAAATTGAACCATAAAATTCGGCATTAATAAGATTTTTCATGATAGAATATCCAACCGTACCTTTTGTACTACTAGCACCAATTAAAGCAATACTTTTTGGTTTGAAAATAAATTCTAACCCTTTCGTAGACATTTTAATACCTTTTTATTTTTCATTTTTAACTTTAGCTATTCTTACCTCTGCTTCTCTAAGAACTTGATTATTTAGCCATTTTAATTTCGGAAGATACTATGATTAATTGGCGGGATCTTAAAAAATATAATTATTAAAAAATATAAATTATTTATTCTATTAAGTCTATTTCAACATGTACTGATTCTGGAAAATCAACTCTCAAAATTCTCCTCAGTGTTCTCTCATCTGCTTCTATATCAATAATTCTCTTATGGACTCTCATTTGCCATTTTTCATAAGTTTCTGTGCCACCACCGCAAGGGCTTTTTCTGCACGATATAACTAGTTTTCTTGTAGGAAGCGGTATTTTACCAGAATGTTTAACTCCTGTTTTTTCCGCTACATCTAGAATTTGTTTGCAAATATCTTCTAATGCTTCATAATTTGTGCTAGATAATTTTATCCTTGCTTTTTGCATCTTGTGGCTCACCAAAAATAAATCAACAAAAAATTAAAATTAAAAAATTAATAAAAAAGGAAGTAATAAAATCATTACTTCCCTATTTTTTATCTCTTGGAGTTACAGATAATACAATTCCTGCTGCAACAGTTTGTCCCATATCTCTGACGGCAAATCTACCGAGCTGTGGGAATTTCTTAAATTCTTCAACAACTACTGGTTTCAATGGGACTATTTTTACTACTGCAGCATCGCCTGTCTTTAAAAACTTTGGATTCTCCTCTATCACCTGTCCTGTTTTTGGATCTAACTTTTTTTGTAGTTCTTCAAATCTACAACTTAGTTGAGCTGTATGAATATGGAACACTGGAGTATATCCTACTGGTATTGCAGTGGGATGATTAAGTACAACTATCTGGGCAATAAATTCTTTTGCCACTGTAGGTGGATCTTTTGGATGACCTGCAACATCTCCTCTTGCAATTTCGTTCTTGGCTATACCTCTAACGTTAAACCCTATATTATCTCCAGGTCTTGCCTCTGGTAGTTGTTCATGATGCATTTCTATGGATTTTACTTCACCAACTTTCCCTGGTGGCTCTATTATTATAGAATCATTGGGCTTTAATATACCAGTTTCGACCCTACCAACAGGTACAGTTCCAACTCCTTTAATATTGTAAACATCTTGGATAGGTATTCTCAAAGGTTTGTCTATAGGTGCTGGTGGAGCAACAAATTCATCTAATGCTTCTACCAAAGTAGGACCTTTATACCAAGCCATTTTGTCGCTTTTCTTAACTACATTGTCACCTATCCATGCACTAACTGGTATAAACTTCACAGTATCAATCTTATAGCCTATTCCTCCTAACAATTTTTCTACTTCTTTCTTTTTGTTGTTATATTCAGCTTCATTATAACCAACTTCATCCATTTTGTTCATTGCAACGAGCAGTTGTTTAATACCCATAACTTGAGCTAAGAAAGCATGTTCTTTTGTTTGTGCTTGAACACCATCTTTTGTTGAGACAACTAAAACAGCAGCATCAGCTTGGCTTGTTCCTGTGATCATATTTTTTACGAAGTCTCTATGACCAGGAGCATCTATTATAGTAAAATCATTCTTCTTTCCAGAAAATTTTTTATAAGAAACATCTATAGTTACTCCTCTTTCTCTTTCTTCTTTTAGTGTGTCCATAACATATGCGAACGCAAAAGTAGCTTTACCTTTCGCTTCTGCTTCTTGTTTTATTTTTCTATAATCTTGTTCACTCAAGGCTCCCGTATCATATAAAAGTCTTCCTACTAATGTTGACTTTCCATGGTCAACATGACCGATGAAGACAAGATTCAAATGTGGCTTTTGTGCCATTGAATACACCTCCGATACTATATAAATTCCTTAAATATTAAGGATTAATATATTATATATTTTGCACAAGATAGTTTTAAAAAAAGATTTATTGACACATTTATGTTCGTTTTTCGATAATTCTATTTTTTTAAAAAGTTTAATTAAAAAAATGTAGTTAATTATTTCTCTAAGAAATCTTCTGGTTTCTTTGGTTCTGCATCTAATCCTTTTCTTTTTCTAACTTCTGCAATTACTTTTTGTTGCAGTTCTCTTGGCAGAGGCTCATAACCAGCATATTCGCCAGTCCATATGGCCCTTCCTTGAGTTGCTCCTCTTATTGCGGCACTAAATCCTATAAGTTCTTTTACGGGAGCTTTGCCAACTATTATAGCACTATCTCCTTCTTGTCTCATTTCTATAATTTGTGTTCTCCTTGAACCTAATTCTCTAGAGACTGCTCCCATAAATGCTTCTGGCACATTTATTGTTAATAGTTGTTTTGGTTCTAATAAAATAGGATTTGCATAAAGCATAGCTGCATAAATACCTTTTGTTACTGTAGGTAACATTTGAGCAGGTCCTCTGTGAATTGCATCTTCGTGTAAAACAGCATCGTTTAGTTTTACCATCACACCCATACATTTTTCTTTTGCTAAAGGTCCTTCGTTCATTGCATCAATGAAACCTTGTATCACTAATTCTTTTATTTCATGTAAAGCTTGAATACCTCTTGTCATATCTACCAAAAGACAATTGTTGTGTATGCACCAAACTCTCTTTGCAGTATCTTT
The DNA here is from genome assembly GCA_026414365.1 of Candidatus Iainarchaeum sp. GTDB lineage: Archaea > Iainarchaeota > Iainarchaeia > Iainarchaeales > SKW153 > SKW153. The sequence continues at coordinate 498,249 of JAOAJD010000001.1, forward strand.
ATCCAAACCACATTCAACCATTTTATCTACTATTTCTTTATCTTTCAGTCTTATTTTACCTTCTAATTTTTCTTCTATCATTTTATCCAAAACATTTTTTTCAATAGGCTCAACAGTGATATACAATTTATTGTGTTTATTAGGACTTTTACTTTCAACTTCTTTACTTTTAGCAGTTACTGTTTCTTTATACACTACTATTGGTGGACTTACTTGAATAGGAACCTTGTGATCATTCTCTATTCTATATTGTACAACTTCTAAATGTAATTCTCCCATACCACTAACTAAGTGCTCGCCAGTTTCTTGGTTTATAGTTGCTACTACGTTTGGATCTTCTTTAGTTATTTGTTTTATAACTTCTATAAGTTTTGGTAAATCTTTAGTACTTTTGGCTTCTATGCTTACTGTAATAACTGGTTCAACACTAGTCTTAAAAGATTCGAATGGAAGTATATCTTCAGAAGCAACAGTTTCTCCAGCATAAGCTTCTTTTAGACCAATAATAGCAGCAATATTACCTGCCGATACTTCTTCAATTGCAACTCTATCTGGACCCATATATATAGCAACTTGCTGAACTGTAACTTCTTTTTGCATACCAATTGCTTTTACTTTCATACCTTTTCTTATTGTACCAGAATATATTCTACCAGTTGCAATATCTCCAGCATGAGGATCTATGTTAACATCTGTTATCATCATTGCAAACGGTCCATTTATGTCGCATTCCAGCATTGATTTTCCTGCCTGACTTTCTAGATCACCTTTCCATATAATAGGAATTCTATATTGTTGTGCTTTTTTTGGGTTTGGTAAATGATTGATAACCATTTCTAATATTGCAACGTGTAAAGGAGCTTTATTACATAACTCTTTCTGTTTTCCTTCTTTACAATATAAATAGACATCTTTAAAGGTTATTCCTGTTTTTTTCATCCTCGGTACAGATATAGCCCATTTATGAAAGCCAGACCCAAAAACAACAGAACCTTTTTCTACATTCACTAGCCATTCTTGCTTGAATTGTTCGGGGGCATTATTTTTTATTAATCTATTTACATCGTTGATAGTTTTTATAAATCTCTCTTGCATTTGTTGTTCATTAAGTTTTAGTTCATTAACTAACCTATCTACTTTATTTATAAACAAAACTGGTTTAACATATTCTCTTAGTGCTTGTCTTAAAACAGTTTCTGTTTGTGGCATTACTCCTTCAACAGAATCTACAACTAGTATGACTCCATCTACTGCCCTCATTGCTCTTATTACATCTCCCCCAAAGTCAACATGACCTGGAGTATCTATTACATTTACTAAATAATCTTGATTTTCGTATTCATGAACTAAAGATATGTTTGATGCATTAATTGTAATTCCTCTTTGTTGTTCTAGCTCATAAAAATCCATAAAACACATTTTTCCAGCTAATTCTTGACTTATCAAACCTGCAGCTGCTATCAATGAATCTGTCATTGTAGTTTTTCCATGGTCAATGTGTGCTACAATTCCTATGTTCCTTATATTATCTTGATTTTTCATTAGTCTTGTTGCTAACTGTACAATGTCTTCTTTTCTTACCAAATTTATCACCTTGATGCTTTAGCAATTCTCTCAATTTCATCTCTTCTTTTTATGCTATAGCTACTACTTTCTCCTTTTGCAGCATCAATTATTTCATTAGCTAATGCTTCTTCAACTTTCTTTTTATTATTAAAAGAAGAAGCAAAAGCGGCTAGTGATATATTCTTTAAGGCTTCATCAACCCTCTTCATTGGTGAAACATCAACAGAAACAGTATATATTATTCCTCCCCTCTTTATCCTTGTAGTGTCTTCTCTAGGTCCAGAATTTTCAATTGCCTTTACTAACACTTGTATTGGATTTTGTTTTGTTTTTTGTTCCACTATATCCAAAGCTTTTTCAACAATTTTCATCGCATTTAATTTTTGTCCACATGCTTTTTTGCCTCTAATGAATTTTCCACTCAATTTTTTCTTACCTTGACCAGATCTCATTATTTTGTTTATTAATCTTTCTACTATGTTAACTTTTGCTTTTTCAAACCTTTTTCTTGTTCTTCTGCCAAAGGTGTGTGGGACTATTATAGGTTCGAGAGATATATATTCTGCTAAACTATTATCAGTTATTTTAACATCTTTAGTATCCCATTTTCCAAACAATTTTTTCTCTTGTTGTTGCATATCTGCACCATTTTTATCTTTTCATCTTTTCTATTTTTCCCCTTCTTAACATTTCAAGTGGTTGGTTGTTAACATGTGTTACTTTGTACTTAACCCCCCACAAATCTCCATAAGGGCCGCCTTGGGCCCCGCCAATACCTGAAACTATAACTTCATCGTGCTCATCAATAAACTTTATAGCACCATCTTTCGGGGCCAAAGCAGTTAATTGTTTACCATTCTTAATAAGCTGGACCCTAACACACTTTCTCAATGCAGAGTTGGGTTGTTTTGCCTCAACAGTTCTTTTTTCTAACACAATACCTCTTGCTTGGGGCGCTCCTTCTAATGGATCGTACTCTTCTTTACTTTTTAACATTCTTTTCTTTAATTTTTTACTTTTCCATCTCCATTTTTTTCTCTTTTTTTGTAAAGATGCTGCTGCAAATTCACCTTTTCCCATTTTTTTTCACCTTTTTATAAAAAAAATTTTTCAATGAAAATCAATAAAATTAATAAAAAAACATTAAAATAATTTAAATTTTTGAGGAATTATTTTTTCATTGTTACTTTTTCTGTTTTATTTCCTTCCTTTTTTGTAATTTCCATGACTTTACTTTTGCCTTCATCGATTATTGCCATTGCTGATACTGAAAATGGTTTACCGCACAAAGAACCCAATTTTAAACTATTATCTTCAAATTCATAATAACTTTTGTTTGCAGCTTTTGATAATGAAACAAGTTTATCTTTTATTTCTGGGGGAGTATTTTTCGCTATAATAATTAGTTTAGCTTTTCCATTTAAAATACTTTTCTCTGTTTGTTTTGCTCCGAATAAAACTTTTCCTGTATCGACAGCCCTTCTTATTTCTTTATTAACATCAACAGTCATTTACTCACCAAATTTTATTTTGTAACAAGTTTAACAGTACCAGTACCCACTTTTATAGGTAAGCCAACTATTATATTTTCAACTACTCCTTCTAAGTTCTCTTTTTCTCCTCTAAATGCGGCCTCCATTAAATGTTTAACAGTCTCTTCAAAGGCTGCTCTTGCAAATGGTGATGCTTTTTCTTTAGCTATACCTGTTCTTACGATACCTTTTATTTCACCATCATAAGTCATAAGATCTGCTAATAACATAATATGTCTTATATCAACAGCAATCCTATTTTCGTCTAACACTTTTTTTAGTTCTTGGATTATTAACATCCTACCTGCTTCAATACCTAACATTTTACTAACTTCTTTAATATCATTACTTATAGTTCTTGTCCCATCTACTTCTTCAAGTTTTAAGATTGCTTTTAAGTTAGTTCCGCTAGTTTTTATTACATATTCGCCATTTTCTTCAACTACTATTGTTTTTGCTATCCCTTTTATACCATGGACTCTAGTATTTTTTAGTTTATTTACTGCTTTTCTCATTGCAATATATTCCATTTTTGGAGGGAAGTCAAATACAATTGATTTTGCTCTTTTATTTCCTTTCATTTTTAGTGCCTCTTCTATTTTATTGATCAACTCTTCCCTTTCTATCCCTTTTTCAGCCATTTCTTCTTCTAAATATTCAATCGTTATTGTTCTATCTTTTAAATTCTCACTTATTTTTACAACCTCTTCAACTCTTACATCAATTAATGTTTTTGCAAACTTTTCGACCTTCTTTTGGTCTCTTCTAAGATCTTCTTTTAAATATATTGTCATTGTTGGATATTTTGCTTTGCTTCTTGCATCCACTATTTCTTCTACTCTTTGTATTCCAGAACCAACACTAACTTCTGCTGCACCAGCATAGTGCTTTGTTCTCAGGGTTAATTGTGTTCCTGGCTCACCTATTGATTGTGCAGCGACCATACCTACGGCTTCACCAGGCTCTGCTATAATCTCTAAATATTTTTCTCTTATTTTCTCATATATTTCTTTTTTTTGGTTAGAGGATATCTTTTTTTTATTACAAAAATCTTCTATTTGATCAATGATTGATTTTGGTATATCCGGGGTATAATCTAAAAATTCATTTTCTATTTTTTGTTCTTTCTTTACCATAATTATCACTTCGGTTAAATTATTTTTTCTATTTCTGTTTCAACTTCTATACTTTTACCTTTCTTAGTATTTTTAGGGAATACTCCGTCTTCTCCGTATAGAAATTGTACAATATCTTTACTTGCAGTTCTTACTGTTAAATCTTGGTTTATAGATAAATCTTTTAGAGAATTTGCTAATCTTCTGTACAAATATCCGGATACCTTTGTTGAAACACCAGTGTCTACTTCTCCTTGTCTTCCACCCATGGAATGGAAGAAATATTCTATTGGATTCATTCCATCCATAAAGTTGTTTTCTATAAAACCACCGCTTATTAAGCCTTCTTCTCCTTTCTTAAGTAAGGCTATAGCTCTTTTCTTAAACCCTCTTTTTGGTCTTCCTTCTCTTACAGCAGCTTGTCCCCACAGACCTACTAAGTTGGTTAGATTTGTGACAGAACCCCTCGAACCACTTAGTATCATTACTATGCTATTGTATCTTGGTTTTTCTATAAGTTCTAAAACCTTTTCTTTTATTATCTCCTTTTCTACTCTCTGCTTTATTTCATTTCCTATTCTCATCATAGTTATCTCAAAGCTTTCTTCTAGGCTTTTACCTGGCAAATGAGGTAAAGTACCCTTCTCGTATTTTTCGACAACTTTCTTTGCTTGTTGTAATCCTTCTTCTAAAGCTTTTGCTTTTATAGACTTTACTTTTTCAGATGGCTCATATTCGTCTAAACCAACAGTCATTCCAAATATACTTACAATTTCTACAGCAATTTTTCCTGCTCCATCATAGAACTTTCTTATTGTTTCTGGACCATAAACTCTTGCTATTTCATCAACCAATTTTCCTTTTCCTTCTCCTAAACTAAGTGCATCTATAACCCCACTGACGAGTTTTCCATCTACAATCTTCACATATGCATCGTATGGACAATTTCCTTTTTCACATTTTTTACATATTTCACTCTCTCTAAGAACTTTACACATATTTGATTGATATTCTAAGTTTAATCCTTTTGGTAAAAGCTGTGAGAAAATAAGCTTACCAGAGTAATATTTATTTTCAATGTCTGGTTTTGGTAATTCTTTTATATCTAACACATAAAATAATCTTTCTGCTTCTGCTTTTGTAAACTTTGTAGATTTTAAAGTTAATATAAAACATCCGCTAACTCCATCTTCATCTAATATGATAACAGGTGCACCATATCTGGGGCTTATCACTTGCTTCTCAACTAACATTAATTCTCTTGCTTCTGTTTTACCTTCTTCGGTTTGCGGAACATGCAGATTCATTTCATCTCCATCGAAATCAGCGTTGTATGGTTTACAAACAATTGGATTAAGTCTTAAAGTTCTTCCAGGCATTACTTTAACAGTATGTGCCATCATGCTTAATCTATGTAAAGAAGGTTGTCTATTAAACAGGACAATATCCCCGTTCATTAAAATTCTCTCTACTTTAAACCCAATATCTAATTCTTTTATTATCTCATCTTTTGTTGAATCTGTCACCTTCTTTCTTGTTCCATTTGGTCTGATGATATAATTTACCTTCCCGTGCTTTACTAATTCTTTTATTTCTTTTATATTCCACTTTGTTACAAATTCAGAAACTGTTAGCTCATTTGCTATCTCTTCAGGTACTCCTACTTCATTTATTGACAAATATATATCTGGCGTTACTGTAGATCTTGCAGCAAAGTTTACTCTTTTTCCTGTTAAATTATATCTGAACCTACCTCTCTTTCCTTGTAATCTCTGAACTAAAGTTCTAAGAGGCCTTCCACTTCTATGCTTTGCTGGGGCTATACCTGCCGTGTTGTTGTTAAAATAAGTTGTGACATGATATTGTAAGAGATCCCAAAGGTCTTCTATTATTAGTTGAGGAGCACCGGCTTCAATATTATCCTTTAACCTAAGATTTATTCTAATTATATCAACAAGTTTATGTGTCAAATCATCTTCTGATTTTATTCCAGTTTCTAATGTTATACTAGGTCTAACAGCAATAGGTGGCACAAGTAAAGCAGTTATTATAAACCATTCTGGTTTAAGTCTTTCTGGATTATAACCCATTAATCTTAAATCATCATCTTTTATTTTTTCTAACCATTCTCTTATTTGCGTTGGATAAATTCTATCTTCTCCATAGTAGAAGTTTGTTGGCTTATCCAAAAATATTTCTTTTTTTTCAGCACCGCAGTGAGGACACTGTTTTAATTTTTTTGTTTTTGCGACAATTCTCTTCTCTAACATTGCTTCCGGATTTCCAATAAATTGTTTATACAACTCTAATTTATCTTGTGTTATCATTATCTTTCCACATTCTTTGCAAGTAGCGTGCAAAAGTTCTTCAATTTTCTTTGAGAATTCAGGATGAATCACAGGTCTTATTAGTTCAATATGCCCAAAGTGACCAGGACAATCTTTCATTTTTTGGCCGCACGTTTTACATCTTAAACCCGGGTTTATTACTCCTAAATGAGGATCCATCAATCCTCCTTCCATCGGATACCCATCTTTGTCATATGTTTCTGGATTCTTTATCTCTATTGCACTTAATTTTCTTATTTGTTGTGGACTCAAAACACCAAATTCGATTGCTTCAATTCTCTTTATTATCATCAATAACCCCTTTAACAGTTATCATGCTTTGTCTTTAACTATAAGTTTTGGATATATACCTAAAGATTTAAGTTCATCTAATAATAATTTGAAACCATAGCTCATTTCTACAGCACAAACTTTCTGGCTATTACATATTGGGCAATAGTTTTTATTTCTAATACTATCTTTTATAGCCAAAACACCACATTTTTCACATATTAGTTCAACAGTTTTGTCAGAATCTTCAATTAGTTTCTCATGTAATAGCATGGCTGCACCATGTCCAACTAACGTTTCTCCTTCCATTTCACCAAATCTTAAACCACCCTCTTTCTCTTTTCCTTCGGTAGGTTGTCTTGTTAATATTTGTACAGGGCCTCTTGCTCTTGCTTGTAATTTATGTTTAACCATATGGAACAATCTTCTATAAGCCACTACACCTGTGAATATTCTTCCTTCTATAATTTCTCCTGTTACTCCATCGTAGAAAACTTCCTTACCATCATCTCTAAAACCAAAAGATTTTAGTATTTCTCCTATCTCCTGTTCTTTTAAACCGCTAAATGGAGTACCATCTATATCTACCATTTTTAAGGATGCAGCTTTACCTGCTACCATTTCTAGTAAGTGACCTATTGTCATTCTACTAGGGATAGAATGTGGGTTAAGTATAAGATCTGGTTTTATGCCGTCTATTGTGAATGGCATATCTTCTTCAGGTACTATAGCTCCAACAACTCCTTTTTGTCCATGTCTAGAACTAAATTTGTCACCTATCTCAGGTATCATCTCACTTCTTATTTTTACTTTTACTAATTTATTACCTGCTTCTCCTTCTGTTATGAAGACCTTATGTACATAGCCTTCCTTTCCTTTCCTTATAGATATAGATGACTCTCTTCTTTTTTCTTGTATAACTCCAAAATCACCTATCTCTTCTAAGAATCTTGGTGGAGAAGTTTTTCCTATTATTACGTCTTTGTCATCCACAAATTCTTCGGGTTCTACTATACCATCATCACTTAACTTCCTATATGCTTCTTCTCCTAAGTAACCTGTAGTATCTTCGCTGGGTATTTCAAATTTATCTACTTGCCCACCAGGATATCTAATCTCTTCTGCTTCATAAGTCCTAAAATAAGCACTCCTACCTAAACCTCTTTCAACTGCTCCTTTGTTTAATACAACAGCATCTAGCATGTTGAATCCTCTATATGGCATTATTGCAACCACAAAGTTTTGAACATTTGGCCTTTCATCAATTCTTACTAAATCCATAACCTTAGTTTTAACTATATGTTTCTGAGGATAATATAGGAAAAAACTTTCTGTATCGTTTCTAAGATTGAAGTTTATTGAAGATATTCCTTGAGCTTGTTTAAACATTTTAGCTCCATGTAATGCTTTTCCAGATAAATCATGCTCAACATAAGGTATCATACCTGTTATAACGCTGAATATTCCTGCAGGATCTATTTCTAAGTGAGTATGTTCTTTAGTTAGATCTTCTTCTCTCACTGCAATTATCGCATTTTCTTCCTCTTCAGCATCTAAATATTCTATTACTCCGTTTTTTACTAAATCATCCCATGTTAATTCTCCTTTCTCTATTTTTTCTATATGTTCTTGAGTTAATTTTGGTTTACCATCTTCTACAACAATTAGTGGTCTTTGTACTCTTCCTGCATCAGTATTTATATAAACTTCATTTGTATCTGCATGCCAAGCTATATTAACTTGATGCTCTATTTTTCCTTCCCTTCTCTTTTGTATTAGTTCTTTAGCCAATTTTTCTCCATTTGGGTGAAACCCAATTAATCTTCCGTTAATATATACTTTTGCCTTTTCCCTCATTTCAATCTCACATCCATCTCTTTTAATATTTGCTCTATCTTCTTTTCATCACTTTCTGTTGTAACTTCTGACAATAATGCCAAGTTTTTTACTAAACCACATTGTGGCCCATCTGGTGTTTCTATAGGGCATAATCTCCCCCAATGAGTTCCATGAACGTCTCTTGCCTCGTATAGTTCTCTGTTTTTATCTAAAGGGCTTTTAACCTTCCTTAGATCTGTTAATGGACTTAAATAATTAACTCTGTCCATAAATTTAGATACTCCTGTAGCTCTGCCAATCCAATTACCTGTGCTCATAGCAAATCTTATTCTCTCACTTATCGCACCAGGCCTTATTACCGTAGCAATGTTAAGCTTTCTTCTTCTAGTAACAGTTCTATCTATCTGGAATTTTATATCTTTAACAAAATATTTGAATGCATATCTAAATAGATGCTCCATTAATTTGCCACTTAATTCTAATCTTTTGTTTGCATAATGATCTTTGTCATCAGGTTCTCTGAGGTTATATGCTCTTTCAATAGCTTTTGTTGCCATCATAACTAGATAATAAGCTTTTGCAATTCTATCGCTTTTGTTTTGTCCAATATGTGGCAACAAAAATGCATCTATTACTTCTTGAGCTCTTCTCAATCTGTAATCCTCTACTTGTCCTGGTGCTACATATTTACCTATCTTATCTAAAGCTTCTTTTTCTGTTTTAACATCCAGATTTTCTAAATTTATCAGAACATCATTTTGAACTTCAACTTCTTCTCCAAAAGCGTTTTTTATTTCATTATTTTCTAAACCTAAAGCTCTAAGTAGGACAAATAATTTTAGCTTTCTTGGTGAAGATGGAAATGTCACTGACAGCAAACCGTCAGAAGATCTAGTAATTCTAACTCTTCCTTTAAACGCACCTTTGGTTGATATTACTTCGCTAATAACTTTATCTTGTATCTCAGTTATCAAAACTCTGTCGGAGGATAAAACTTCTTGTGTCATTAATGCTTTTTCCGATCCATTTACTATAAAATAACCTCCAAAATCCATCGGGTCTTCGCCCATTGCTATTAATTCATCTGGACTTTTTCCTTCTAACCAACATCTATTTGATTTCAGCATTATAGGTAAGTCCCCAATGTATGCTCTTCTATGGTCTTGTTCAACATCTCTTCTTAATAATTTCATTGTTAGATAAATAGGACCAGCATATGTTCTATTTCTAAGTCTTGCTTCGATTGGTAAAAATATGTCTCTGGGGCTTCCATCTGCTTCTGTGATAGTTGGCTTTAAAACTTCTATTTTTTCTAGTTCAATCTTGACTTCTTCTATCTTAGGTACTATTACTTTATTCTCTTCTAAAATTTCATCTAGTTTTTTATCAATAAATTGGTTAAAAGAGTCTATTTCCATTCTTGCAAAGGTCCTACTTTTAAAATAGTTGCATATCAAAGGCCATTTATTCAAAAAAACACCTTAAAATTTATTTATTCTACTATTCTATAATAAACAAATTCCCCAGCTGTAGGACTTTTTCTAGTTATTTTTAATATATCTCCTTTTTTTGCGCCTATCTCTTCTACCACAGGATCATCCTTTTTTATTTTAGGCATGTTGTCTATGCTTATTCCGTATTTCTTTACAAGCTTATCTGCTTCTTCTTTACTTAATATTTCGTGTTTTGGTACTAATATATGCTGAGATACCTTCTCTAAAGCCAAATTATCCCCTACCTTCTAACAATTTTACTATTACTAAGAATTTTGGGGTCCCAATCTGAAAGCAAAACATACGCTCAGCTTATTTAATTTATGATAATAAGAAATATATAGAAACAAATTTAAACATTTTTGTTTGTTGTTTTTAGTTACTCATTTTTGTTAATCATATTATTTTTAAGTTGTTCGTTTTTTACTTCCTATAAGTATGAACTTCAGAGATATTCTTGTTTTTCTTTATATAGCAGAGAATACTAAATCTAAAAATATCTTCTCTACTGCAGAAATAGCAGAAGTTGTAGGTAGTTCTCAACAGACAATTTCGAGGAAATTGAGAGAGCTAGAAAAATTTGGTCTTATTGCTAGAAGACCAACTGTCAAGGGTACAGAGATTTTATTGACGCCAGAGGGAAAAAGTTTTTTGAAAAAAATATATGCGAGTTCAAAAGCTGCTTTGTTTTCATCAGAGTGGCCCACAATAACTGGATTTGTTTGCACTGGTTTAGGAGAAGGCAGCTACTATGTTTCTTTACCTCAATATTATGAGCAGTTTAAATCTAAATTGGGGTTTCAACCATTTAGAGGAACTTTAAATTTGAAAACAAAGCGTCCTGTTGACAAAATAGTAGATAATAAAATACCTATTGTAATAGATGGTTTTGTGACAAAGAAAAGAAGTTTTGGTAAGATCTTTTGTTATCCCATACTAATTGAAGATAAGATAAGAGGAGCACTCATTTTTCCAGAGAGATCTAATCAATTAAAAGATGTTATAGAGATTATTGCACCAGTAAATCTTAGGAAGGAGTTTGGTTTAAGAGACGGATCAAAAATAAGTTTAAAAGTTATTTAGGCATGATAAAATTTTTTGTACCTTTAATGTGATTCTTATGAAAATAGGTATTGCAGATACAACTTTTGCAAGAATAGATTTAGGTAAAGTAGCAGAGGAAACTATAAAAGCAAATTGTTGTGAAGCAAAAATTGTACGTTATACTGTTCCAGGTATAAAAGATTTGCCTGTTACATGCAAGAAATTAATTGAAGAAGAGAACTGTGATATAGTGATAGCAATAGGAATGCCTGGAAAAAAACCAATAGATAAACAATGTGCCCATGAGGCTTCTTTAGGCATAATAATAGCCCAACTGATGACAAACAAACACATAATAGAAGTTTTTGTTCACGAGGATGAAGCAGAGAATGATAAAGAACTTAAAGAGATTGCTTTCGATAGAACAAAAAAGCATTGTATTAATGCAATTAATTTAGTTAAAGGTTTTAATCTTTCTAAATTTGCAGGGGGTGGTTTAAGACAAGGTGGCAAAAACGCTGAAAAAATTTATCTTTAAGATAGAACAAAACTAAGGAATTTCAAACAAAAAGTGTTTTTATAAAAATTAATTAAAGGGAGGTTTTTCTATGAGAATAGGCTTTATTGTAAGCGAATATCACTTCGATATAACGAGTATGATGTTAGAGAGAGCTAAAGAACATGCTAAATTTTTAGGTGTAGAAATAGGGGATATCTTGTTTGTACCAGGTAGTTTAGATAGTCCATTAGCAGCCAAGTTTCTCTTTGAGAAAAAAGATATAGATGGAGTAGTTGTTCTAGGAGCTGTCGTTGAAGGTGATACTCAGCATGATGAAATTGTGGCTCAACATGCTGCTAGAAAACTTTTAGATTTATCTATTCAATACAACAAACCTTTAGGGTTCGGTATTTCTGGACCAGGCGAAACAAGATTGCAAGCTGCTGAAAGAATAGATAGTTATGCAAAAAGAGCGGTTGAGACAGTAGTAAAACTCAACAGAATAATTAAAAAATAAATACATATTTTTTACCTTTTTACTTTTCAAGTACTACTAAACTTTCTCTCACTTTACCAGTTCTAAAAGTCCTTTCTCTGTGACAATTAATCTCTCTAGCTATCACAATTTCTTTGCATTTAAAGCCGATTTCTTGGCTAATGTCTGCAATTATTTCATCGGATTGGATATTTCTGTCAGGAAAGCAGCCTCCTGCTATATCAATTATAACTTTTCCGCCTTCTCTCAGACCAAGATATATTTTTTCTAGGGACATTCTCATATCTTTAAAATAGGCCTCAGCAATCGTTCTACCTTCTTTAATTTCTTTTGCTTCATCCCCTATAAAAGATCTTAAGCTAGTTTCTTGGTGATCAAAAAATATTGCAAGTTCTATTTTGTAAACTTTTGTGTATTCTATTTTGTTTAAGTATGGAGGAGATGTTATTACAGCATCTATTGAATTTTCTTCTATGTTGATAATTCTTGCGTCGCCATTTATTATCTTGGGTTCTATTCCATCCAAAATAGTTTCATTTGATTTTTCTAAATCTCTTATCATTCTTTTTATTTTGTTAATTAAAATACTCTTTATTGGAATAGGCGGTTTCTTTATTTTTCTCAGGCTGGCCCCTTGTTTTATTGCGTTTGCTACTTTATCTGTGGAATCTATTAATGCAAGCATAAAGAAGTTTTTTATTACCTCATTTTCTAATTCTTCAAATTTTTCTTTATAAAAATAAATATTACCTAATGTTTTACCATAAAAATATTCTTTTAGCCATTTTTTTCTGATCTCTTCTTTAGGTGTTGGTTTTAGTTGTCTAATCTTTTCGAATTCTTTTTTTAGCTCACCAATATCATAATTTCTAGTCTTTACTTTCGATACAAAACATGCTAGTGGCGAAATATCTATCCCGATAGCATTCATTTTTCTTTCTTTTGCAACTAGCAAGGTTGTTCCTGAGCCACAAAAAGGATCTAAAATAGTACCATGCAGATCATATCTGTCTATACAATAATCTACGAGTTCTTTTGAGAACCCTTCTTTAAAATAGAACCAGTTATAAATTGGTTTGCTTTTATTTAGAATAAATGTAACAGCCCTCTCTAGTGAGGGCTCTTCTCTAAAATTATATCTCATAAAATTACTTTTTTGTTTATTTTTGGCTAAATAGTTTTTTCAATTGTTCAACACTTTCTGGGTTTTGTAAGGTCATTATATTTCCAAGGTCTTCATTTAGCAATAAGCTCTTTAGTACTCTTCTCATTATTTTTCCAGATCTTGTTTTTGGCAACTCGTTTACAAAGTATATTTGCTCTGGTTTTGCAGTTGGCCCTATTTTTTCAACTACTTTTGCAACTATTTCTTTTTTTATATCTTCAGATGGTTGTGCATCTTTCAATACAACAAAGGCAATAGGTGTTTGACCTTTTATTTCGTGTGGTATTGGTACAACTGCACATTCTGTAACATTTTTATGTGAAGTAATCGCATCTTCAAGTTCTCCAGTAGATAATCTATGGCCAGCAACCTTCATTGTGTCATCTACTCTGCCTGTAACTCTTATATTATTTTTATCGTAATATTTTGCTCCATCACTTGTAAAATAAACATTTGGACCAAATTCTGAAAAGTATTGTTGTTTATATCTTTCCATGTCACCCCATACTCCTCTTAACATACCTGGTGCAAATGGACTTTTTTGGATGAGATAACCTCCTTCTTCGTTTTCCCAGTTTATTTCTTTACCTTGTTCATCAACAATTTTCATGTTTACACCAGGGAATGGCCTACCTGCCACAGTTGGAATGAAAGGTCCTATACCAGGTAAAGCATTGATTAAAGTTGCACCAGTTTCTGTTTGCCACCAAGTATCTGTGATAGGACATCTTTCTCTACCAATATTTTTGAAATACCACATCCATGCTTCATGATTTATTGGTTCGCCAACAGTTGCTAATAGCCTTAAAGAGCTTAAATCATATTTTGCAGGCCATTCTTCACCCATTTTAGCAAACATTCTTATTGCTGTTGGGGCTGTATAGAAAATAGTGACTTTGTATTTTTCTATTATTGACCAAAACCTACCCCAATCAGGATAATCAGGTGCGCCTTCGTATATTAATAAAGTTGTGGCAGTTAAGAATGGTCCATAACAAGCATAAGTATGACCTGTAACCCAGCCAATATCAGCAGTACACCAAAATATATCATCATCTTGCATATCAAATGTCCATTTTGAAGTCCAATATGCTTGAGTTAAATAGCCACCAGTTTCATGTACAATTCCTTTTGGTTTACCTGTTGTGCCTGAAGTATAAAGAATAAAAAGCAAATCTTCACTTTCTACTTGTTCAGGTTCGCAATAATCTTTTGCATTTTTCATTAACTCATGCCACCAAAAATCTCTACCTTCTTTCATTGAAGTATCTATGTCTGCTCTTTTTACAACAACTACTTTTTCAACATTTGTTCCTTCTACTCCGATATCTGCATTTTGCTTTAGTGGTAATGCTTTACCTCTCCTATAATAACTATTTGCTGTTATTAGAACTTTTGCATTTGCATCAATAAGCCTCGCTTTTAGAGATTCACCACTAAAAGCAGAGAATACTACGCTATGTATTGCACCTATTCTAGCACAAGCAAGCATAGCTATTTGAACTTCCGGAATCATTGGAAGGTATATGCCTACTCTATCCCCTTTTTTAACTCCCAGACTTTTCAATACATTTGCAAATTTATTTACCTCTTTATAAAGTTCTTCATATGTTAGAAATCTTTCTTTTTCTTCTGTTGGTTCTGGCACCCAAATCAAAGCAGTTTTTTGACCTTTGCCTGCTTTTATATGTCTATCCAAACAATTATAAGATGCATTTATTTTTCCACCTATAAACCACTTGAAAAAAGGTGGATTTTCTTCATAAGTTTTATCCCATTTTTTAAACCAATATAACCCTTCTTCAGCCATCTTTGCCCAAAAAGCAATCGGATCTTTCAACGCTTCTTCATAAATTTTTTCATCAGATATGTTTGCTTTCTTTTTCATTTCTTTGCTTGGCCAATAGATATCTTTTTCTTTATCTTTAACTACCCATATTTTTGTTTTACTTTTTTTTACGTTATTAGTTTTTTTCATTTTGTTCACCTACCTTAACTAAACCCAACATTATTTTTCTAAAGTTTTGTGTTACTTTAAAATATTTTGTCTATTTAAATAGAAAATTAATAATATTTAAAAAAATAAACATTTATAAAAATAGATTTTAGCGCCTCTTTCTTGTTTAATTTTTTTGTTTAAAAGATAAGTAACATTTTTTACTAGTTAGAGAAGAGAGGGTGGTTTTTAACCAAAGACAAAACTAAATTTTTTTGTAAGATTATTTTTTTACAAGGGAGAAGAAAAAAAGAATTAGAGAACTAATATGCAATTTAATAAAAAACTGCTAAGTGACAGAAAAGTTGCGTTGTTAACAAATCCAATTAGTTTTTAATAATTTGTTATGCAACAATAAATTTCCCTTTCTGCTTGCAATTTTCTTTTTTTATGACCTCAAAACACAGTTCGTCTCCTTCTTTTATATCACTCTTTGCCAATCCAGTTATCATCAATGTTACTTTTGTACCTTCTCTAATACAACAACCTTCTCCATAATTAGATTCAACACTTTTAACTAAACAATTTTCTCTTCCTACAACTTTCATATTTTTAGAAACAGCACCTTCCACTAATTTACCTATAATACACAATTCAGGAGTACCAAAAAACTTTTCTGCCTTAATAACCTTTACTTTACCTTTTCCAATTGCATCGGCTTCTTCAGTACTTCTATTACCAAAAGTAAGGGTTACAAGGCTCATGTTTTCACCTCTCATTTAATTTTAAACTTTAAAATTCTATTAATTAATATATTAATGGTTTAATTTAACTTACTAGTAAAAATAATTAACCAAAAATTTTATTTCTTTTAGAATTTCTAAAAATACCAATGGTCTAAAAATAACAATAATAATGCTTGTTTTTGTTTTCCTCTTGTTCTTATTTTTTATTTGTTTAAATTTTCATCTGTTTCCATTTTTTATGTTTTTTTGGAATTTTTTTCTTCTTGTATATATTTAAATGCATGATATGCAGCAGTAGCTCCCTGTGCTGCGGCCGTTATAGCTTGTTTAAATTCATTGTTTGTCACATCTCCTGCTGCAAATACACCTTCTATATTAGTTTCACATTTTTCATTTATCAATATTTCTCCTTCTTCATTTAATTTTATACCTATCTTTTTAGCTAATTCGCTTCTTGGGTTTTGGCCTACATATATAAAGACTCCATCTACTCTAAGCTCATTTTTTCCTCTATATTTTTTTTTCAAAACAATTTTCTCTACTGATCTTTTACCCTTTATTTCTACAACTTCATTACTATTTATTATCTCAGCTTTTCCTTTTTTCAATATTTTTTCAAACTCAGAAAGGTTTTTTGCTTCAGGGTGAATCTTAGGTAAATTGTTTATCACGTATGTTTTTTTTGCATATTTGGAGAGCAAAACAGCTTCTTTTATTGCACTATCTCCACCACCAATTACAACAACTTTCTTATTTTTGAAGAAGGCTGCATCACATAATGCGCAATAACTTACACCTTTATTGAGAAATTCTTTCTCTCCTTTTATATTCAACTCTTTAGGTTCTGATCCAGTTGCTAAAATTATAGTTTTTGAATTATATGTTTCTTTCTCAGTAAAAACCTTAAAGTATTTCTCTTTTTTTATGTCCTCAACTTTTTCTTCGCAAATTGATACACCATAATCAAGCATATGATTCTCTAACAGCTCAAATAATTTTTTTCCATTTATTGAAATAATCCCCGGGTAATTCTCTATTCTATCTGTTAAAGATATCTTCCCACCAGGAATTTCTTTAAATATCAAAACATTTAATCCCAATCTTGAAGCATACATCGCAGCGCATAAACCTGCAGGACCATAGCCAATTACTGCTACATCATAAATTAGATCTCTTTTTGACTTTCTTTCAATTTTTTGTCGTGGTTCTAGTAATATTTCAAGTTCTTCGCTCTTATCAATCATAAAAATTACCTTAACAACTGTGGTGCAAACAGAATTATAATTCCAAGTATAATTAATATAACTCCACCTATCAACTTACACTGTTTAGCATATTTTTCGCCGAATGAACTACTTATTGCAAAAGCAGCTATACTAAATATTATTAAATCATCCAACATGTAGAAAATATCATAAAGTGCAATGTAGAAATATCTTTCTATTATAGATATGTTAGCCAAAGCAAGAATCTGAGTAAATACTGCAGGTATTGCGGAACTACATAAAAATTCAACTGAATTAACAATAAATGCTAGAGCAATAATACTTATTATAATTCCCAAAGATATTGGTTTGGTAATTATCTCTTGTGCAAGATTAATTGTATTTTTATGTGACTTTTCATCTCCTACTTTGCATTCTAAAGCTCCTTTAGTAGTGATATATTCTTTTAACCCTAAAACACCACCACCAACAGCTATTAATCCAATAATGACACTTACAATTCTTATATAGCCTACAAATAAAAATACATTTAACCAAGCGGTCATAAAAAGAAAGTATAAAACACCTGAAGCAATAACAAAACTTCCAACAATTAGCCAAAGCTTTCTTCTATCATTTAATTCTAATGCTAATGATATTAGATAAACTAAAACCCACATTGCACAAGGATTAAATCCATCCACTAAACCTAATAAAATAGCTAACATTGGCAAAGACATTTTTGTTAAGTCAGTTTCACCCAAAAATGGAATATTAAATTTAGTATAGTCTATCACTTTTTCTTTTGTTTCTTCTTTAATAATACTCTCGCTTTTTTTGCACGCTTCATAGCATTTAGTTATTTCGGCTTTTATTTCTTCTTTATTATGAAAACCTACAAGTGCACTCTTGTGTTCTTTACCAATTATTAATGTAGGTACTCCTAAATTTGAAAGATTTAAACCAGCTTCTGCCGCCATCTTGTAAAAAATATCATACTCTTGTGGTTTTGAAACATCGTGAAAAACAAATTCTATCTCTGGCATCTCTTTTTGGAGTTCATAAATTATTGGTTTTTGTTCATTACAGTGTGGACAAGTTGGTAAATAAAAAAAATGTACAGTAAATTTTTCCTCTTTTACTTGATTAGGTTCATTATTTATATTTATTGCAATTGCTCCCAATATAATCAGAATTATTACTAAAGCAATATTGAACTTAGAGCTTATAAATTCTCTTACCGAATTTTTAATATTTTCAATCATTTAATCCCAAAAGTTCTTTTAATTTTTTTTGGTCATAACCTATAACAAATTTGTCTCCAACAAATATTGTTGGCACACTTTTTGATCCAGTCTTCTTAAATAATTCTTCAGCAGCTTTCTCATTTTCTTTTATATCAATCTCTTCGAACTTAATACCATTTTTTTTAAGAAAAATCTTTACAAAGTAACAAAAAGTACACATTGGAGAACTGTATAATACTACCTTCTTTTGCTGCATAATTAAGAATTATAATCTAAAAATAGTTTAAAATTGTTTCTAACAGAGAAAGTCTCTTATTATCGAGTTGTTGTTTTTATTAGATTTGAGAATTAAAAATAAAAACTTAGAGAATATTAAGCAAAATAAAAATCACAAACTATTTCTAACAAAGTCGTTTTATTTATATTAGTAAAATATAAAAATCACTTATTAAAAATACTAACAAAAAATAGATTTGGTAAAAATAGTTGTGGTCAACGCCCCCGCCGGGATTTGAACCCGGGCCACAGCCTTTCTATAAAATTTTGATTCGACAGGGCTGTATCCTAACCGCTAGACGACAGGGGCTTATTAAGATTATTTTCTCTAAATATTTTAAAAATTGTTTCCTTTTGTTTTCAATTTCTGTATGGCTTTATTTACAAAATCTATTTTATCTCTTTATTGATGGGAGGACCGGGATTTGAACCCGGGTTTTACGCACCCCAAGCGTAAGTACTAGACCAGGCTATACTATCCCCCCAATCCAACAAAAATATCTTTATAGAAATAGAAAATTAAATCTTTGCGTATTAGTTTATCTTGTAGCTAGAGTAAAGTACAATAGATTCGCCTGAGATATTAATATTATCTGCTCCATTTTTTTGCTGCAAAAATACTTAAATGTTAGTTCAATATTTAGATTTATATTGATTATGTAGAAAGTTAGTAAACTCTTTAATATTTTCAGCGAGCCTGCGGGGATTTGAACCCCGGACACCTCGGTTAAAAGCCGAGTGCTCTGCCAGGCTGAGCTACAGGCCCTTATTATTTAATTAGTTTTAGAGAAATTTAAAAAAGCAATCTTTTTACTTATTTTTTTATTTTTCTTTTTTTCAATTTTCTTATTTCTGCAATATTGTCATATATCTTGTTTATCTTACTCTTAATTTGTAAGATTTCTATTATTATACCTAAAAATAAGATTATAAGCAGGATATTAAAAATATTGAGTAGGTTATTAAATTTAAAAATTTCTTTTTTATCTTCTGTTTTGGTTTCTTCTATCTTTTCGTGGACCATTACTTTAACCTCTCTAGTTATTTTTGTTAGATTATTGATTGTCCCTTCTGTAGGTTTTATTACTAGTATTAAGTTCTCGATTCCTGATCTTTTAGATGTTTTTATTTCAAACTCGATATTTTTGTCTTCTCCTGCTTTCAGAAATAATTCTTTTTGTTTTTCAACTTCCCAGTCTAGCGGAACTATCAAAAATATTAATAGATTAAGATCTCTATTACCAACATTCTTTATAGTAAATATAATTTTAGATTTTGTTTCAGGTAGCATTTTTTCTGCAATTACGTCTATTATCTTTATTTCTCTCTTCTCTCTCTCAAAAACTCTAACAATAAAATTTGTTGTTTTTAAGTAGTTGTCTCCTTTTATTGATAAGTCAAAAGCATAATCATCTTCTCTTGTGTCTTCAGGAACTTTTATCTTCACTAAAATTTTAATTTCTTCATCAGGAGCAATAATATTTTTTTGTTCAATTATTTCAAACCATTCTGCTGGGGTTATTTCTACTTTCAGATTTTTTAGCTCTGCATTGCCAGTATTCTTAATTCTTATAGTAAGATATTCTACTGATCCTTGTTCTATTTTTATATCTCTTTGTAATTCAACAATTTCTATATCCGCAAACTTTGGCTGAGGCGTTTGTATTATTTGGGTAACAAATCCTTTCTGCTCTTGCTTTTTAGTTGCGGTGAATTGTAAAGAGGCGGAACTTTTCCTTTGTCCATAATAAACAATAATCTTAAACCAATAGCTACCAGGATCTTTTAGGTTTAATGTTAACGTTGTTTGCCAACTTTCATTTTGCTTTATTAGTTTTGCTGCTGAAGAGTATGCTATGCTATTCTTATTGCAATTGTCATTAACGTTAGAAACAATGCAATATTCATATATATATTCTTGATCTGTTATTCCTTCATTTTTTATTTCTACTAAAAAACTTACATCAGGTATCTCTGAATCTAGAACATTTATTATTCTAACTTGTGGTGGATTCTCTAAAATAACTTGAGGGAAATAAATTCCCAATTTTACATCCCAAGCCCCTTTTTTGAAATTTCCGCTAATATCATCGATATAAAAGTTCAAATCAAAATCATTATCTGAAGCATTACCTGATATTTGTAATAATTCTGTTAATTCTAAATCATATCCATTTCCACTGGCTTCAAAAGAAAAAGTTCTTGGAGCAATGATTAAATAGGAGAATAATAAAATAAATACTCTCTTCATTTTTTTCACTTAATCTATTTTTAAATTGCTTATTGGAAGCTCCTTAATTATTTTGTTGTTGTCAATATCATATATGATCAAAAGATCTGGCCAAGTTAACTGTAGCATTCCGTTATTAGCGTCATTGTATATTGCCTTTTTTGTTTTTTTAAGTTCTTCTATATTAGAAATTATCTCTACTCTCGGATTCTCTGTTTTTCCGTATCTTTCTTTTAGCTCCTCTATTGCAAGCTCTATCTTATATTCTTCTACATTTTTATGTTGATTATTTATACAACCTATAAGCAAAAAAGGTAGTAAGATTAGTGGAACTATTC
Organism: Candidatus Iainarchaeum sp.; assembly: GCA_026414365.1. Taxonomy (GTDB): domain Archaea; phylum Iainarchaeota; class Iainarchaeia; order Iainarchaeales; family SKW153; genus SKW153. The sequence continues at coordinate 519,594 of JAOAJD010000001.1, forward strand.
TCTTCAAGCTAACCTACCTTATTAGAAATGTTAGGACATTTTATACCATAACATTTAGCTGTTTTTCCATTAATTTCTATTGTCATAGGTTCTAATATTTTTTTGACAACATCGATAATTTGCACTGTCTTTTCTCTTACTGTTTTCAATGCATCTATCAAATTATCTACAAATTTTTCTGTTATACTTTCTTCTTTTTCTTTAACATTGTCTTCTCCAGCATTTTGATCTTCAATTATAGATATATTACCATTTTCTTTGCTTGTATTTTTGTTTTCATTTATTCCATTATTTTTGTTTATATTGTTTTCATCTTGATTTTCTATTCCATCTACTGCATCACAGTTAGCATCTTTTTTGTTTTGATCATCTTTTTCTATGTCATAATATCCTATCTGATTTTCTCCTGCTTTTAAAATGTTGTTTATATCTGATAAATTATAGTCATTTTTATTAATGTCAATATTTAAATTTTCATCTTGGATTACTAAACTTTCTTCTTGTTCTTGGGAGAAGTTAAATGAACTTATCAAAATAAAAAACAAAAAAACCATTTTGGTATTCATAAAGATCTTCTGTTGTTTTATTTGTTGGAAGTAAAAATACAGCCCTCTCTTCTTACTAAAACAATGTCTGTATAGTACTTACCATCTTTTTCTATAACTCTTATGCCTTTGGTTCTCAGCTCCTGTGCTGTCTGATAATTAATTTCTATAGTTGTTTCTTGTTTTGGTTCATACCATATCCCACCCTTAGCTAAGCACCAATCTGACTTTAAGGCAGTTAGGTTAGACTGGGCATTTGCTAGATTCAACATGAAATTTTTATCTTCTTCGCTTAGATTGACAATAATTTTTTGTTGTTTATTAGTTCCAAAAAAATCTTTTGTCAAAAACCCTGCTACGAAAGAGATAATAACTATTAGAGCTAGACCTGTTATTTTAACTAATTTTTCTTTATCTTCCCATTTTACCATAAAATCACCTCTCTTAATTAAAAGGGATAATTGTAGCAATGTTTTTTATTACAGCAATCAAACTATTGTTTCCAGTATATGTTGTTGTTATTCTGATATATTGTGGATTTTCGAAATCTTCACAAAAGCCTATGTTCTCACCAATCACTTCACCATCTTGTAATACATTTACTTTTTTAACAGAACAAAAACCACCATTTCTTTGTGTAAGACATTCTAAAGCAAACAAATAAATATCTCCATTACTGTTAGAAGTAATAGTACTTGTGATACATTGTGCTTCATCTATTTGGAGAGCCATTTTAGCTAATGAATTTTGTTCGCCAATAAAAACTATGAATGCTTTAAACTGTAGAAGGTCATTTCCACTAAGTTGAGGATATTCTTTTTCGTAAATTATATCTTCATTTGAGTCAGCAATGTATTGATTGTCATCATTCCAAAGTCCAAATGGGACTTTATATCTAGAACCCATATAATATTTCATTATCTCAGGAGCAACTAGGTTTGTATCTAGGACAATATTGTTTGCATCATCCAATGTAATATGACCTATTGCATTAATGTCTTCTATGTTAAAATCATTTCCTTCTTTTTCAATCTTTACAAGTGTTAACTTTGGATCATGGCCGGCTATTACAAACTCTCCTTTTGATATCAATATCTTCGGATCTGGTGTAATTATTGGAAATTCTATAGTGTTACCTTGGTCTGTCAAAGATCCTTTTTGTATACTTAAACTAACACTGTTGCTGAGTTTTATCCTAAGTGCTGATTGTATTTCTTGTATTGCTTGCGAACTTAGTTTTAAATACTGTAATGAATTATTCAGATCAAGACTATTTATTGCAGCATTGAATTTAGTGTTGAAATGTGGATCAGTTTCTGTATAGGATTTTAAATACTGTAAGGAGTTGTTTAGGTCTAGGCTATTTATTGCAGTATTAAATTTAGTATCAAATAATGGATCAGTCTCTGTATATGACTTCAAATATTGTAGACTATTATTAAGATCTAGGCTATTAATAGCAGAACTAAATTTAGAATCGAATAGTGGATCCGTCTCTGTGTAGGATTTCAAGTACTGCAGAGAATTGTTTAGGTCTAAAGCTTGTATGGCTGAATTAAACTTACTATCAAATAGTGGATCGGTTTCTGTATATGACTTAAGATATTGCAAAGTATTGTTTAAATCTAAAGCTTGTATAGCTGAATTAAATTTAGTATTGAAATGTGGATCTGTTTCCTGTTTCAAGTATTGCAATGAATTATTTAAATCTAAAGCCTGAATCTTAGAATCAAACAATGGATCTGTCTCCGTATATGACTTAAGATATTGCAAAGTATTGTTTAAATCTAAAGCTTGTATTTTAGATTCAAACAACGGATCAGATTCTTGTTTTAAGTATTGCAGGGAGTTATTTAAATCAAGACTATTTATTGCAGCATTGAATTTAGTGTTGAAATGTGGATCAGTTTCTGTATAGGATTTTAAATACTGTA